>CADBDH010000011.1 GCA_902793405.1 uncultured Bacteroidales bacterium
GGTCCACGGACGGAACGGGTACATCAGCGAATAGGGGCCACCCAGGAAGGGAGGAATACCGGCAACAAACTCCAGGTGCTCCAGACCCTCGATGTCCTCGTGAGTGTAAATGGGCTTAATGTCGATCAGCTCGGCATTCTTCCACACCTCGCCCTTGGGAAGGGGATTGTGCTTTACATTAAAAGCATCGTTAGCAATATCTATATTCTTAAAATTCGGTCTCATAGTCGTCTCGTCATTTTAACAGTTTAGCGTTGAAGGCTTTTAATGTAGCAAGCACGTTGGTGCGAACGTTGATGAAGTGCTCGATGCCCAGGGCCTTGAATTCGTCGGTCTCGGGACCTGCGAGCACGAGCTCGGCACGGCCGTTGAGTTCCTTTACAGCCTCGGGAATGAGAGCGGCATACTCGTCGTCACTGGAGCAGAGCACGACTACGTCGGCCTTCTTCTCCATAGCGGCGTCCATACCTTCCTTGACGGTCTTGAAACCGTTGTTGTCGATAAGCTCATAGCCAGCGCAAGCGAAGAAGTTGTCGCTGAACTGGGCACGGGCCAGACGCATAGCCAGGTTACCGATGGTGAGCATGAACACCTTGGGTGTGTTGGCAGCGTGCTCGGTAGCGAGGCGAACCTCCTCGAACTGCGTAGCCAAGCGCTTGGTATTCAACGTAACGGCACCCTCGGCCTCCTCATGGTTGCAGCTGCAGTGGCAGTTGCATTCCTTGCAAGCGTCGGCCTTGTCGGCAGCCTTCTCGGTGAAGTTGGGGAACTGGTTGGTACCCAGCAACTGCTCACGGCGCTTAGCCACCTTGTCGAAGCGATCCTTGGCGGTAGCGTTGACGGCATTGATGATGTCGCCGCTCTCGAGCGCAGCCTTGAAACCGCCCTTGTCCTCGACGTCGAGGAAGAGCTTCCAGCCCTGCTCGGCCAGGTTCTTGGTCAGCATCTCCACATAGTAGGAACCGCCGGCGGGGTCAACGACCTTGTCGAGGTGGCTCTCTTCCTTGAGCAGGATCTGCTGGTTGCGTGCGATGCGCTCACTGAAGTCGTCGCTCTCCTTGTAGGGAGCATCGAACGGAGTAACAACGATTGAGTCTACACAAGCCAGTGCGGCACTCATGGCCTCGGTCTGGCTGCGCAGCAGGTTCACATAGCTGTCATAGATGGTCTGGTTGTAACGGCTGGTCTCGGCATTGACATTCATCATGCACGAGTAGTCGTTAGCGGGATTGAACTGCTTCACGATGAGGGCCCACAGCTCGCGAGCGGCGCGGAACTTGGCAATCTCCATGAAGTAAACAGTCGAAACGCCCATGTTGAACTTGATGCGGTTAGCCACCTCGTCGGCGGTGAAACCAGCCTCGGTCAGCATGGCCATCCACTCGGCGCCCCATGCCAGAGCATAACCCAGCTCCTGGTAGATGTAGGCACCGGCATTGTTCAGAGCGAGCGAGTCAACGCTGAGCACGCGCAGGTGAGCAACGGGCTTAACGGTGTTCATCAGCTCGGTAGCCATGGCAACGATGTCGCCAGGGAACGGCTCACCGTGCTTGAAGGTGCGCTTGAACGGGTTGAAGGTGATGGAGCCCACGAAGGTGTCCTCGCAGCCATTTTCCTTGCAAATCTCAACAATCTGCTTGGCATAGCTGAGCGCGCACTTGGGGCAGCACATGATGTTGATTTCACAAGCGGGAAGATTGATGCCGTTGAACAGGGCCTTGAGGTCCACATCTCCACCATGGAAGTGGAAGCCGATCGAGTTGATACCCTTGTTCAGGATCTCAAGAGCCTTGGCATTGGCAGCCTGAACATCATCAACGTTGATGTTCTGGCGAACCTTCCAGTCGTTGTTGTAGCGAGTACCGCGGACGTAGGGGAACTCACCGGGGAGTGATTTGGTCTGCTTCAGGTCGGCAATGTCCACGCTGCGATACAGCGGCTGGGCATTGAAACCCTCGTTTGTCCGCCAAACCATTTTCTTCTCAAAGTCGGCCCCTTTCAGGTCAACTTCGGCCTTGGCACGCCACTCCTCGGGAGTGACAACCTTAAAATAGTTTCTTCAGTTATTTAGTTTCTAGTTGTCAATTGTATTTCGCAAGCAATTATCAACTATTGACCATCAATGGACAAAGTCCATTCCAATCGACAAAGGTACTACTATTTGTCGAATAAATATCAATTTTTCCCATTAATCATTATTAAAAAAGAAAAAACCACTTCCTCGCTGATGTCTCACATTTCCACAAGAATCATAACTGATTAATGCAAATTTGGCATTTCTGTGTAAAGAAAGAAGAAAATGAGCTGAGAATTGTGAAAAAGATGTACCTTTGGAGGGCGTAAAGCTAATGGAATGATGATAAAAAGAATTTTGATTTTCGGGTGCCTATTGGCATTGATGTTGCCCATTCAGGCAAGAAAGCACAAAGACAACGGTCCTGTCGTGGCAGCCTATGTGACCGGATGGAATGCAGACATGCCTCTGCCCGACTGCTCGGTGCTTACCCACATCAACTATGCATTCGGCAACGTGAACAAGACGTTTGACGGCGTGACCATCCAGCGTCCTGACCGACTGCGGGAGTTGGCTGCGCTGAAAAAAGACCACAGTATCTATGTCGTGCTCAGCATTGGCGGTTGGACGGCCGGCGGCTTCAGTGAGATGGCCTCGACCGACAAGCGGCGCAAGGCTTTTGCCCGTGACTGCAAGCGCATCGTCAAGGATTACGGGCTTGACGGCATTGACATCGACTGGGAATATCCCAGCAGCAGCGAAGCGGGCATCTCGTCATCACCTGCCGACATTGATAATTTCACCCTGCTGATACGCGAACTGCGCAAGGCCTTGGGCAAGGATTATCTGCTGTCTTGCGCCACGATTGCCGACGGCCGCTTTGTGGACTTCAAGGCGATTGAGCCCTATGTTGACCTGGTGAACATCATGATGTATGACGTGGGCAACCCACCCTATCACCATGCAGCACTGTACCGTAGCGAGATGTCGGGTCGCGTGACTGCTCAAGAAGCGCTGCAAGCGCACCTTGATGCAGGAATGCCCGTGAACAAGTTAGTGCTGGGCGTGCCATTCTATGGACGCTCGGTCAAAGGCTTCGGCGACACTTCTTTCGGGGCTCTGGTCAAGCGCACCGATGTCACCCGCATGTGGGATGATGTCGCCAAGGTTCCCTATCTGGTGAAGGACGGCGAGATGGTGTGCACCTATGAAGATGCCGAATCACTCAGCTGGAAATGCCGGTTTGTCAAGGAAACAGGCATGCGCGGCGTCATGTATTGGGAATACCGCTGCGATGACGAGGCAGGCACGTTGCGCAACACCTTGTGGAATTGCATCATGGCCAAATGACCTGAAAATGGTTGTGATGTGCTGAAATAGTGATGATTATTTCAATAGAATATCGTTTTTTTTGCTGATGATGGTTGCTGTTGTGAAGTATTTGAATTAACTTTGCACATTCAAAAATAGTAATCAATATGGAAAGTAATGCTACTGTAAGACTGTATTCATTGGGTTGGCGCGAGGCGCGCACCTATATGTTCGCGCTGTTGTTTATTGCCGGTAACATCGTATTGCCGCAGTTATGCCACCTGTTTCCCCAGGGCGGCCTCATCATGTTGCCCATCTACTTTTTCACCCTGATAGCCGCCTATAAGTTCGGCTTCCGCGTGGGCTTGTTAACGGCGGTATTGTCGCCGCTGGTAAACTCGGTATTTTTCGGGATGCCTCCCGCTGCAGCCTTGCCCATCATCATGATCAAGGGCGTGCTGCTGGCTGGCGCTGCTGCCTGGATGGCCAATCGCAGCAAGGGCGCATCGCTGCTGGCGCTGATTGGCGTGGTGCTTGGCTATCAGCTCGTGGGCGGCCTCATCGAGTGGGCCATGACCGGCGAAATTGCCAAAGCTTTGCAGGACTGGAAACTGGGATGGCCGGGCATGCTGCTGCAGGCCGTAGGCGGTTGGCTGGTCATCAATTACCTGCTGCGCAAGTAATCAGGATTACACAACAAGTCATCACAGGTTCATCATGAATTGCCGCTGGCAATTGGTGATGAATCTGTCTTTATATCGACGCCATCACAATAAACAGGATTGCTATCGGGAGCAGTGAAAGCAGCGCGCGCGACGTGCTGTGGTATTTCTTGTAGACAGCAACCGGCAAGAGGCTCAATGAGACCGAAAGGGGCGCAAATACAACCATAGCGATCAGAATCAGGATATAGCTGAGGAAAACAGGCTCTATATCAATCGACATACACTTTAAAGTGTAAAGGATGACGAGCATTGCCGCCTTGCAGCCATAATTCACTGCACGAGGTACGGCTTCTTTATTGGCCTTCAGGAATTGTTTAGCATAACTGAATCCCTTCACTATCAGCGCTATAGCGATTGTAAAAACTATGATATTTCCAACAACGTCGTATAGTTTTTGTGATATGGCCGTGATGAGCAAACCTATCAAGTATAACAGTGTGGTGGCGACCAGCAAAGTCAACAGCAGATGTAAAACCGTTGACATCCATGTTAATCCGAAAAATTGACGGAAAACAACTATCAACAGAAAGATAACTGCACAGGAATAGGCAACAAAGGCATATCCGGCACACTGTTGAAGGAAAGGACTTACCGATGCAAGACTTCCTTCGAGCCAAATCAATAAGGTTCCCGGAATCAGACAGAGCAGGAATTGCGCCAAAACATACGTCAGAAAGATGTATGTCTCGACAGAATTGTATTTGTTCACCTTGATGAAAGCAATCCAGATACAAATGCCAAGAACAGCTCCGATGAAAAGCCACTCATATAGCATATTCTTGGATAGGAACAATACAAACCACATTATCGCAGCTATGACAGATTTAAGG
Organism: uncultured Bacteroidales bacterium; assembly: GCA_902793405.1. Taxonomy (GTDB): domain Bacteria; phylum Bacteroidota; class Bacteroidia; order Bacteroidales; family Muribaculaceae; genus Sodaliphilus. The sequence goes on from CADBDH010000011.1 coordinate 4,881, forward strand.
GCGCTTGAGATCTCTATGCCAGAGATATTTAAAGCATTTGTATAAGTCTCAAGTTTGGTCTCGACAAAGGGTTTTATGCCATCCCAATCATGCACCTCATCCAAGCCTATACTTTCAGCAAAGAAACTTAAAGGAGATAAACCATGAACGCCTGTCAACCACCCGACAAAAATCAAGAGCACCACTGCAACGGCAACCAGTTTGAAGGGAGGGAAATAAAACTGGCGGTGTCCGTTCAGGTAATCGCGAATCATGTAGCCAGGCCGCGTGTAGAGTTCGCGCAAGGTGCGGAACATCGGGCGGTTGCCCAATCCCCATATATCCATCAGATTGAGTATGGCCTGTTTCCAGGTATAGCGGGACCAAGTGCCCGCTTGTCCGCATTGCGGGCAAATGCGTCCCGAGTAATGATGACCGCAGTTACTGCACTTGCGCTCGGTCTCGTCGATGATATCGGGAGCAGTGGTGTGCAGTTGCAGCCGATGGTCCAAGCGCCGGTTCCAAGCCTTGCAGTCGCGGTAGCACTTGACAACCTTTAGTCGCTTCAGATTCTCTGGTCTCAATAGAGCAGAACACTTCGCTTGAAGGTTTGTTGCCTTCAACTGAAGCTTCTTGATCGATGTTTTGAGCTTTGAGAATGTTTTCATGGTGCAAATATAGAAAAAATCCCGTACAGGCAGTTATCTGTACGGGATTTTATTTGTCAAGGGTGGGTAAACCAGATGCTATCCTACCCTATCCCAAAGTGTTGTGGCGCTCATTTGTTGAGCTTGATTTCAACGCTGGTGCCTTGGGTATGGGCTTTGTGCAAAGCTTCCCAAAACATAGCCCTGGTCAAGCCACTGTTGAACCACTCATCCTCATAGCGAACGCCATTAATCCCCTTGTTGGTTGACGGGACACAAACGTAGGTTGTTCCGAAGGCGATTGCACTGTAGTTCAAGACACTCACTTGCTTAAGGTCGTAATACTTCTTGATTTCACCATCCAGGGTGAGCGTCATGTTGGCAAGGTTCCATGAACTGAAGAACCAGTCGACATTGACGCGCAGGATGTCATTACCCTCAAGTGTGATAGTGCCCTTGACTGCCTCTGTCTCGTTGAATGCCCAAATCTTTTTGGTCGGCTTGTCTAGCGTGTTGTCAAAAGCCAGGAACAAGGGAGTCGTCAGATCGGCCTTTGTAACGTCATTCACATCCAGGATGGGATTATCGCCACAAGACGTTCCAAAAAGACTGAAAATAATGGCAATCAACGGTAAAAGATATTACCTCATATATACAAATAGTTATAATAGTTGATGAATTTAGAACATCTTCTCGGGATAGACGCCTGTGGCGTGCAGTTCGGCGAACTTGTCAACTACGCCCTGACGGTCGGCGGCATAGGTCACGCCGAACCACTTGCTCTCGGTGGTGAGGACTTTGACTTGGGCGGTTCCGGCAGTCACCATCTCGTTGACAACGGTGGGGATGAAGAACTCGGCCTTGGGCTTGTCGATGTTCTCCTTGAGGAAGTCGATGAAGCAACGCTCGCTGTGTGCAAAGTAGTCGGGCGTGAAGCCCCAGAAGTTCATCGAAACCGGTGTCTCGAATGCCAGTTGCTGCACATCGCCGTTCTCGTCGGTGAAGACGATGTTGTGGTTGTCGTCATAACCGATGCTCGTGCGCTCTACCACTCCAGTGAGCATGCCGTCGCGGGTCTCGCACACGCCACGTGCCACGGTGCCGCTCTCGCTCATGGTGTTGCCCACCTTGAAGCCCACCATGCTGTAATGGCCCTTGCTGCCCTCGGGCAGTGACGACAGTTCTGCTGCCATCACCTCAAAGCTGTTGCGGCCGTAGTAGTCGTCGGCATTGATGATTGCAAAGGGTTCGTTGATGACGTCCTTGCCCATGAGCAGTGCGTGATTGGTGCCCCACGGCTTCACGCGTTCGGCAGGGCATGTAAAGCCCTCGGGCAGGTTGTCCAGACCCTGGAAAACCAGTTCCACGGGGATATGGCCCTCGTATTTGGATAAAATCTTCTCACGGAAGTCGGCCTCGAAGTCCTTGCGGATTACAAAGACCACTTTACCGAATCCACTCTGAATGGCGTCATAAATCGAATAGTCCATGATGGTCTCGCCATGAGGTCCCAGACCATCGAGCTGCTTGAGGCCGCCGTAACGGCTGCCCATGCCAGCTGCAAGCACAAATAATGTCGGTTTCATATTTGGTTTTAAGTTTTTAGTCCTTAGTTTTTAGTTTTTAGTTGTAAGTTTTTGGTATTGCCTGTTATTCTGCTTTAAAGTCGAAGAGGATGACGCGGCGGTATTCCTCGTCGGGGCGCAGCACTGGTGACGCGAAGTTGTCGTGGTTGGGTGCGTCGGGCATGCCTTGGCACTCGATGGCCACACCGTCATAGTCGTGGTACTGCTTGCCGCTCTTGCTCGTGGGGCAGCCTTCCAGCCAATTGCCCGTATAGACTTGGGCTGCGGGCTGGTCGGTACTGATCTCGACTCTGCGGCCCGATACCTCGTCACACAACACGGCGGCCAAATGCAAGTCACCGTCCTCATAACCATCAACAATCCAGCAGTTGTCGTAACCCTTACCATAGGTCAATGCAGGAAAATCCTGTTTGATGTCACGGGCTATCACCTTGGACTGTGTGAAGTCCATGGGTGTACCTTCGACAGTTGCCATTTCTCCAGTGGGAATGAGATCGGCGTCAGTCACCAGGTAGCGTGAGCAGTTGAGCTGCAGCACCTGGTTGAGTGCGGTGCCCTCCTTGTCTTCGCCGGCCATATTAAAATAGGTGTGGTTGGTCAAGTTAAGTACCGTGGGGGCATCGGTCACTGCGCCAAGCACAATCTTGAGCACATTGTCGTCGTTCCAGGTGTAGGCCACACGGGCGTTGAGGCAGCCGGGATAGTTCTCGTCGCCATCGGGGCTCTCAAGTGTGAAGACCACGGTGTCACCCTCCATGTCGCACTCCCAAATCTTGTTCTGGAAACCCACGTTGCCGCCGTGCAGGTGATGCTTGCCCTGGTGGTTGCAGTTGAGCTGGTAGGCCTTGCCGTCGAGCTCGAACTGACCCTTGCAGATGCGGTTGGCGAAGCGGCCGGGAACCTTGCCGGCACAGGGACCGTCAAAGAAGTAGTCGTTCAGGTCTTTGTAGCCCAGTACCACGTCGGCCAGGTTGCCGTCGCGGTCAGGGACCTTGATTTCAAGGATGCCGGCACCCAGCGATGAGAGTTTCACGCTGGCGCCACTGGCATTGATGAGTTCATAGGTGGTGATTTCGCCACGTTCGGTCTCAAAGGTATCTATTCGGATGCTTTTCATATCAATCAACCACTTTGTGAGCGCCGTCGCTGATGATGACGTTGATCACCTCGGGCTCGTGTCCGTATTTTGCGTTGAATTTCTCCTTGGCTGTGGCGATGAAGTTGTCATAACGCTCGTCCTTGACCAGGTTGATGGTGCAGCCGCCAAAGCCGCCGCCCATGATGCGTGAACCGGTCACACCGCACTCGCGGGCTACATCGTTGAGGTAGTCCAGCTCCTCGCAGCTCACCTCGTAGTCACGTGAGAGGCCGTCGTGGGTCTCGAACATGCAGCGGCCAACGGTCTCGTAGTCGCCACGCTCCAGGGCGTCGCACACGTCAAGCACGCGCTGCTTCTCGCCGATGACAAAGCGGGCACGGCGATAGTCCTCATCGCTCACCTTGTCGCGAATGTCGGCCAGCATGGTATAGGTGGCGTCGCGCAGGGTCTCTACACCCAGGGTCGCAGCCACGCGCTCGCAGGATTCGCGGCGCTTGTTATAGGGCGAGTCCACCAGTTCGTGTTTTACTTTGCTGTTGAGCAGCACCAGTTTGTAGCCTTCGGGATGGAAGGGGAAATATGCATGCTCGAGTGAGCGGCAATCGAGGCGCATCAGGCAATCCTTCTTGCCGAACACGCTGGCGAACTGGTCCATAATGCCGCAGTTCACGCCGCAATAGTTGTGCTCGGTGCTTTGACCGATTTTTGCCAGCTCGAACTTGTCAATCTTGTTCTCGTTGAACATGTCGTTGAGTGCAAAAGCAAAGCACGATTCCAGGGCAGCCGACGATGAGAGGCCTGCACCCAGGGGCACATTGCCTGCAAACACCGTGTCAAAGCCCTTGACCGTGCCGCCGCGCTTGATGGTCTCGCGGCATACGCCGAAGATATAGCGTGCCCACTGCTCTTGAGGGGCATCCTCCTCGTTGAGGCCAAACTCGCAATAGGCGTCCATGTCCATGCTATAGACACGCACCTTGTCGGTTCCGTTAATGTTGATCGCTGCCATGATGTACTTGTCGATGGCTCCCGGGAACACAAAACCACCGTTATAGTCGGTGTGCTCTCCAATCAGGTTGATGCGGCCAGCCGATGCATAAACCACACAGTCGGTGCCGAAGCGTTTTTTGAATTGATCTTGGATTTTCTCTTTCATTGATTAATAGGATTATTTAATGAATTATAGTATTGATAATCGTGTGGAATAAACTGCAGTATTGGGATTATTTATTAGCAACAAAGCACTGAGAATCTAACAAATAGGCAATTCCCAAGACCTTGAAACTTGGTAACAAGGCTACTTGATAAAATAGTTGCTACGGTCGTTGATAATCCGCTCAACATTCTCGAGATTGATGTGGCCGTTAATGACTACAAGGGCGTCGGTCGTGATGCTGGCATTTGCAAGGACAAGTTCGCTCACGTACTGTCCGTCTCGTCGTGCAAGCACCATCAGATTTTCGTCGCCCCGCTGGTTGGCCACCAGTTCCTCATAGTAGTGGTTCTTGTAAAGATTCTGCAAATGTTTGCGGAACTTATCACGGACGTTGCCACTACATTTACTCAAATCAAGCACTTGTACGGAATTGATGCCGATGCTTTTTTCAGATAATGTGGGCGATAAAATCCGTCCCAGCCCTAGCAGGCTGCTGCCCACGTTAACATACTCGGCATGCCTGGCATCGCGCAGATCGTTAATTATATCATCGGCATTGCGGGTATACACGCCACATGAAACCACTAATGCTGATAACAGCAATAATAAGAGTGTTTTTTTCATATCTACACTTTTTTTTAGTTTACAGATGGCAAATATAGCTCAAAAAGTCCGTTTTTGAATGAAGATAATTCTTAAAAATGGCAAAATCATAAAAAACTCCATCAAATCCATTATTTTTTCCATAAAACGGGCTGATTTGAGAATAATTTTCTTAATTTTGCAGTTTAATTATAGAAATTCATTTATCAACAATTCATTTATACAGAACAACATGGCTAAAATCAATGATTTTAATTTTGCCGGTAAGAAGGCAATCGTGCGTGTAGATTTTAACGTGCCCCTGAACGAAAAAGGAGAAATTACCGATGACACCCGCATTCGCGGTGCAGTTCCCACTTTGAAGAAGATTCTTGCCGACGGCGGCGCCCTCATCATCATGTCACACATGGGCAAGCCCAAAGGTAAAATCAACCATAAATTGTCACTGAGCCAGATTACCAGTGCTGTAGCTGCTGCTCTGGAAAGACCTGTACAGTTTGCCCAAGACAGTGCTGAGGCCAAGGCACAGGCCGACGAGCTCAAGCCCGGTGAGGCATTGCTGCTCGAGAACCTGCGCTTCCACCCCGAGGAGGAAGGCAAGCCCGTGGGCATTGAGAAAGACGACCCCAACTATGACGCTGCCAAGAAGGAGATGAAGGCCCGCCAGACTGAGTTTGCCAAGACTCTGGCCAGCTATGCCGACGTGTATGTGAACGACGCCTTTGGTACCGCTCACCGTCGTCACGCATCGACTGCCGTTATCGCCGACTTCTTTGATGACGACCACAAGATGCTGGGTTACCTCATGGAGAAGGAAGTGACCGCTATCGACAACGTGATGAAGAATGCTCAGCATCCCTTCACCGCAATCATCGGCGGCAGCAAAGTATCGTCCAAGCTGTCTGTTATCAAGAACCTGCTCGACAAGGTAGATAACCTCATCATCGGCGGTGGTATGGGCTACACCTTTATCAAGGCACAGGGTGGCCACATCGGTGACTCGCTGCACGAGGACGACCTCATGCCCGAGGCTCTGAACGTCATCGCAGCTGCCAAGGAGAAAGGCGTGAACCTGAGCCTCTCGGTAGCTACCGTAGCCGGTGACAGCTTCTCGAACGACGCCAACCGCCAGACGGTTGACATCTACAACATTCCCGACGGTTGGGAGGGCATGGATGCCAGCGAAGCATCGCTTGAAAACTGGAAGAAGATCATCCTCGACTCCAAGACCATCCTGTGGAACGGTCCCGTGGGCGTGTTTGAGTTTGAGAACTTTGCACACGGCACCGGCGAAATCGCTAAGTATGTGGCCGAGGCAACCCAGAACGGAGCCTACTCCCTCGTGGGCGGTGGCGACTCGGTAGCAGCCGTCAACAAGTTCGGCCTGGCCGACAAGGTTTCCTACGTTTCGACCGGTGGTGGCGCCATGCTCGAGGCCATCGAGGGCAAGACCCTGCCCGGCGTAGCAGCTATCCTGGGTGAGTAAGCCTTGACACGCGCCTGCGGCTTTGCCTCACGCTAAGCCGCCAAGGCGCTAAGTTTCTATTAGACAAGTTCTGCATTTACCATTTCGGTAAAATACGGGACTTGTCCTTTTTTTGCAAAATCACTGTTTAATTCAAAAATATTATATATATTTGCAGCACATAAACACTGATTTTTAATTACCGAATAAAGCATATCAATTATGAGAAATCTAATTACTATTTTTATGTTTTTGACAAAAGACCTTCTCGTAATTTCAAGACTGATATGATTCATGCTGATTTATTGCCAAATTTCAGCGCTGACAAGCTTAACGAAGCGAACACCATATTTGAGGAGGACAGAATACGTTACTACATCATTAATGATGATGAGGTGGGTGTTACTCATAAAGATCCTAATGATGAAATTAATTACACACAAGATACTATCATTATTCCCGAACACGTGTTACACGATGGTCATAATTATATTGTCAGTGCAATTGGCAACTATGCATTTACACTTTGTCAGAATCTTAAGAAGGTAGTGATACCAAACACTGTCACATCCATTGGCTATTACGCTTTTTATAAATGCAGTTCGTTAACCAGCATCTGTCTACCTGAATCCTTAGATATTATTGATTATGGAGTTTTCGATGAATGCACATCATTAAAAGATGTAACAATCCCTTCATCGATAAAAACTATTGGTGTTTATGCATTTGATGAATGTACCGAGTTGTCCACAGTATATGCTTCTGATTTAAATTCTTGGTGCCAAATTGATTTTTGCTCCATCACATCCAATCCTCTTATTTATGCCCAACATCTTGTTATTGATGGTGAAGAAATTACCGATTTAGTTATTCCCAACTCAGTGACAGACATCAAGCCATTCAGTTTCACGGGTTACTCTGGACTTAAAAGTGTTACTTTTCCCAATTCGGTAAATAGTATTGGACGAGAAGCATTTTCTTACTGCTTCAATCTTACAGACATTGATTTTGGTGATGGTATCACAACGATAGACTATCGGTCGTTCTTTGATTGTGAGAATCTGACAAATATGACGTTACCGACAAGTCTCACGTACTTATCACATGGTGCATTCAGTTTCTGCAATGGACTCACTAGCATAGATATCCCTGATGCTGTTATCTCAATGGGGAATTATGTTTTCTATGGATGCGAAAATTTGAAGTATGCATCATTTGGATCGTCATTAGAATCCGTTCCAGTACAGACTTTTGCAGAATGTAAAAGCATTCATTCTGTTAGATTAAATGAATCTCTTACATCTATTGACGATGAGGCTTTCCATAATTGCCGTTGTCTTATCGATCTGGACCTGCCAGATAATGTAAAGAGTATAGGTAATTCTGCTTTTAAAGGTTGCCACGGTTTTACTGAAATCATGATTGGAGACGGAGTTGAGTCAATCGGCAATAGAGCGTTTGAAAGTTGCATTAATTTGAAAAATGTTACCATACCTAACGTTTCTTCGTTAGGTGATTTAGTATTCAATGCATGCTGCGATCTAAAAAGTGTCACTTTAGGCGATAACTTGTCAAGTATGGGTAAGTATGCATTTATGAATTGTACATCTCTCACCAATGTTGATCTGGGCAATGGTATAAAAAACATCAGTGACAGTGCTTTCATGGATTGCTCGGGCCTAGAGAGAATGCTAATCCCTAATTCAGTCATCGAAATCGGCAAAGGCGCTTTCCAGAATTGTCTTTTGCTGGAGGAACTCAATCTGGGTAATATGGTGCAAAAGATAAGAGGACACGCTTTTTATCATTGTTTAGGCCTCACTAATGTGTTAATCCCCAATTCGGTGGAAACTATTGGCGACTACACATTTGCCGACTGCAAAGCTTTGGAGCACGTGTCATTTGGGAATTCTTTGAAGACAATCGGCCAATATGCATTCACCAATGATACTGAATTGACGAGTATTACACTACCTAATACGGTGACAAGTATTGGCATTCACTCATTCTCATATTGTAATAAATTAAACTCGGTAAGTCTTGGCAAATCATTGACAACTATTGGAGCGAATTCATTCTTCATGGACGACTGTTTGACTTCGATAACTTGCAAATCGGTAACACCTCCATCATTACCAGCAATCACTCCTCATCTGCAACATAATACTACACTTTATGTGCCTATAAAATCGTTGGAACTCTACAAGAGTACTTTTCCTTGGAAATGGTTTGATCATATCATCGGTCAGATTGATGCTGATGTGAACGGTGACAATGAAATCAACATTGCCGACGTGAACGCTGTCATTGATACCATTCTCGGCGATGATAGTAACACCGAATTGCAAGATGTGAATGGCGACGGGGAAATCAACATTGCCGACATAAACGCCATCATAGCTGCTATCCTGGGCGAGTAAGCCTTGATACGCGCCTGCGGCATGGCTTCACGCTAAGCCGCTGTGGCGCTAAGAAACATTTATCCGACAACTTGGACAATCCTTTTTAAAAAAGTAGTCCAGGTTGTCGGAATTTTATTCCATTAGTTGATGTATCATTTATAAAAAAGCACTACCTTTGTTGCACTGAAACCAATTAACAATCAGTTTTCCTAAAATACTTCAAGAAACAATGGAACCTTTGTTTGAGAAACTCAAGAGTAACGCGATTGCCAACAGGCAGCGCATCATCCTTCCCGAGAGTACTGAACCCCGCACCTTGACGGCTGCCAACCGCATCATCGCCGATGGCATCGCCGACATCGTCCTCATTGGCGACAAGGCCGAAATTCTGGCCAAGGCCGCCGAGCTGGGACTCGAAAACATCGACAAGGCTACGGTGGTCAATCCCAACGACGCCGAGGCTGTCGAGAAATATGCCCAGCTGTTCTATGAGCTGCGCAAGGCCAAGGGCGTGACCATCGAGGATGCCCGCAAGAAGGTGCTCGACCCGCTGTACCTGGGATGCCTGATTATCAAGAACGGTGATGCCGACGGTCAGGTTGCCGGTGCCATGAACACCACGGGCAACGTGCTGCGTGCTGCCTTCCAGGTACTGAAGACTGCTCCCGGCATCAGCACCGTGAGCGGCGCTTTCCTGATGCTGTTGCCCGAGGGGTCGCCCTACGGCCACAATGGCGTGATGGTATTTGCCGACTGCGCTGTCGTTCCCGACCCCGATGCCCAGCAGCTGGCCCAGATCGCCGTGAGTGCCGACCGCACCGCACGTGCATTGGCCGAGATCGACGATCCCAAGATTGCCATGCTGAGCTTCTCGACCAAGGGCAGCGCCAAACATGAGCGCGTAGATAAGGTGGTCGAGGCTACCCGCCTCGCTCTCGAGATGAATCCCAACCTGAAGATTGACGGCGAATTGCAGGCCGATGCCGCCATCGTTCCCAGCGTGGGCGCCAGCAAGGCCCCCGGCAGCACGATTGCCGGTCATGCCAACGTGCTCGTCTTCCCCGACCTGGGTGTGGGCAACATCGCTTACAAGCTGGTTCAGCGCATCGCCGGAGCCAAGGCCGTGGGTCCCGTCCTGCAAGGTCTTGCCGCTCCCGTCAACGACTTGTCGCGCGGCTGCAACGATGACGACATCTACCGCACCGTGATCCTGACCTGCAACCAGGCGATTAACAAATAGATTAGTGATTAGAGATTAGTGATTAGAGAAATTTAAAAACTATTATAATAATGAATATCTTAGTATTGAATTGCGGCAGCAGCTCTGCCAAGTACAAACTCATCGAGATCAAGGAGAACAAGACCCTCGCCGAGGGTGGTGTGGAGAAAATCGGTCTGCCCGACGGTTTCATCAAGCTGAAATTTGATGACGGCAGCAAGAAGAACATCGACCTGGGCCTTATCGACCACAAGGGCGCCATCAAGGCTATCCTCGATGCTCTGATCAATCCCGAATATGGCTGCATTAAGGACCTGAAGGAAATCGACGCCGTTGGTCACCGCGTGGTGCATGGTGGCGAGAAGTTCAGCCGCAGCGTCCTCATCACCGACGAGGTGAAGGACATGATTCGCGAGTGCTACGGCATTGCCCCGCTGCACAATCCCGTGAACATGGCAGGTATCGAGGCCATCGAGGCCGTATTGCCTGGTGTGCCCCAAGTGGCTGTGTTTGACACTGCTTTCCACCAGACCATGCCCAAGTCGGCATTCATGTATCCCCTGCCCATGGAGTATTACACCAACGACCACGTGCGTCGTTACGGCTTCCATGGCACCAGCCACCGCTTTGTCACACAGCGCGTGTGCGAAATGTTGGGCACCACTCCCGAGGGTAAGCGCATCATCTGCTGCCACATCGGTAACGGCGCCAGCATCAGCGCTATCAAGGACGGCAAGAGCATCGACACCACGATGGGTCTGACCCCCACCGAGGGCCTGATGATGGGTACCCGCTCGGGTGACGTTGATCCGGGTGCTCTGCTGTTCCTCATGGAGAAATATAACCTCAGCCCCAAGGAGATGCTCAACATCATCAACAAGAAGAGCGGTGTGCTGGGTATCACTGGCGTGAGCAGCGACATGCGTGACGTCGTTGACGCCGCCGAGAAGGAAGGCAACGAGCGTGCACAACTGGCACTCGACATGTATGAGCTGCGCATCCTCAAGACCATCGGCGCCTATGCTGCCGAGCTGAACGGTGTTGACATCATCGCCTTCACGGGTGGTGTTGGTGAAAACCAGTACCAGACCCGCAAGCGCGTGTGCAACAACCTGTCATACCTGGGCGTTAAGATCGACGAGGCTGTCAATGATACCCTGTGGCGTGGCAAGGAAGGCGAAATCAGCACGCCCGACAGCAAGGTCAAGGTCGTAGTCGTCCTCACCGACGAGGAATACATGATTGCCCGTGACACCGAGGCCATCGTTGAGGGTCGCGAGCCGTAAAGCGTAAACTACGAATTACGCAAATTAAACTAACCGTTTATTGAATATAGAGACGCAAAATTTTGCGTCTCTACTTTTTTTATGTACTTTTGCACGTTAAAATTATCGATAAGACTATGTTAAAGGACAAAATAGAGGCGCTGAAGGCGCAAATAGCTGAACTCAAGGCCGAGAACGAAGAGGCTCTTGAGGCGTTGCGTATTAAATATCTGAGCAAGAAAGGTGAAATTACGGCGTTGTTCAACGAGTTCCGCGAGGTAGCTCCCGAGGAGAAACGTGAGCTGGGCCAAAGGCTCAACGAGTTGAAGAACCTTGCTACCGAGAAGATCAATGCCCTGCGCGAGGCTACCAAGCAGCAGGCCAAGGAGCAGAACAAAATCGACATCACCCGTCCCGCTTTCCCTGCTGAACTGGGTACGCGCCACCCCATCTCGGTGGTGCGCAAGCAGATCATCGACATTTTCTCACGTTTGGGCTTCACCATTGCCGACGGCCCCGAGGTCGAGGATGACTGGCACGTGTTCAGTGCGCTGAACTTTGCTGCCGACCATCCCGCACGCGACATGCAGGACACCTTCTTCATCGAGAAGAACGAGCAGGATGTGACCCGCAATATCGTGCTCAGGAGCCACACCAGCTCGGTACAGGTGCGCACGATGGAACGCCAGCAGCCGCCCATCCGTATCATCTGCCCCGGCCGTGTTTACCGCAACGAGGCCATCACCGCCCGCGCCCACTGCTTCTTCCACCAGATCGAGGGCCTTTATATCGACAAGAACGTGACGTTTGCCGACCTTAAGCAAGTGCTGCTGCACTTCGCCAAGGAGCTGTTCGGCACCGAGACCGAAATCCGTCTGCGCCCCAGCTACTTCCCGTTCACCGAGCCGAGTGCCGAGATGGACGTGACTTGCATGCTGTGTGGCGGCGAGGGCTGCGGTTTCTGCAAGCACACGGGTTGGGTCGAGATTCTGGGTTGTGGCATGGTGGATCCCGCCGTGCTTGAAGCCAGCGGTATCGACAGCACCGTATATAGCGGCTATGCCTTCGGCCTTGGCGTAGAGCGCATCACCAACCTGAAGTATATGGTGAAGGACCTGCGCATGTTCAGCGAGAACGATGTCCGCTTCCTGGACGAGTTCAAGAGTGCGCATTGAGTTTTTTACCGCCAAGCGGTAAAAAAAGGTCTAGAGTTTAGGGTTTAGAGTTTAGAGAGGGCCGTGACAGCGTCACGGCACAGGGAACCGTTGAGACGACACAGGAAACCGTAAACACGGCACTGGGAATTGGCTCGACGTTGAATGACCGGCCTGGCAATAATACTATCATGAGGATTAAGGAGAGATATGAGGGGGTGCTGGAGTATTTCCAACAGGAACAGCCCAACCCGGAGACTGAGTTGCAGCACGGCGGCCCGTTTGAGCTGCTGGTTGCTGTTATGCTGAGTGCCCAGTGCACCGACAAGCGGGTGAATATGGTCACTCCTGCCCTCTTTGCCGCCTACCCCACTCCTCAGGCTATGGCTGCGGCCAGTGTCGAGGACATTCTGCAATATGTCAAGAGTGTCTCTTATCCCAACAGCAAGGCAGCTCATCTGCAGGCTATGGCGCAGAAGCTTGTCAATGACTTCAACGGCCAGGTGCCTGATAACATGAAGGATCTGACCTCGCTGCCTGGTGTGGGACGCAAGACGGCCAATGTGGTGATGGGCGCAGCCTTCGGTCAAGCGACAATTCCTGTTGACACACATGTCTATCGCGTTTCGCACCGTGTGGGGCTGTCTCAAGGCAAGACTCCTGATGACGTTGAACGTGACCTGAGCCGCCATATTCCTGCCCCCTTGCGGTTTAAGGCCCATCACTGGATACTGCTTCATGGACGGTATGTCTGCAAGTCTCTCCGCCCCGATTGCCTGAACTGCGGCATCCAGCAATACTGCAAGCAGTACAGCAAATAAACTGTCCTGAATAGACCCTAAAGTGTCCTATGTCTCGCAAAATTGTCATTTTCTTGTCTTGGTTTTTTAAACCATGAGCAATTTTTTGTGTCAAAGATGCGTTTTGTTCCCAACGAACATTATAACCCAGATAACAACTGAAACGTTTTATTAATTAAAGAAAATTATGAAGAAAGTTTTTGTTTTGATTGCTGCTGCAATCGTGTGCATGAGCGCCAACGCTCAATTTCAAATTGGTGGTAAGGTAGGTTTTGACATGACCAACTACTGGGGTGCAGATGTCGAGCATGGCATGAAGCCTGGTTATCAGTTTGGTGCGATCATGCAATACAAGTTCAATGACAGATTTGCCATTGCTCCTGAAGTCGTGTTCGCTTCACAGGGTGGCAAGTCCAAGGCTCTGGCAATTGAAGTTGATGACGACTTCGATTTTGATGGCGTTACTATTGCTGACGTTAAGTACACTGCTAACTACATCAATGTTCCCTTGATGCTTAAGTTCTATGCTACGCCCGTATTCAGCATCGACTTTGGTCCGCAGGTAGGTTTTAACGTGTTCAACAAGGCTAAAGTCAAAGGTGCTAAAAAAACTGTTGACGTCAAAGACTTGACACAAGCCGTTGATTTCGGCCTTGGTTTGGGTGGCACCTTCAATCTCACCGATAATGCCTTTGTTCAGGCTCGTTACACCATGGGCCTTACCAAGGTGTATAAAGATAATGAAGTCCTTGGCAAGAATAACGCCAAGAACGGCAATGTACAGATTGCCTTTGGTATGATGTTCTGATTTCCTGACTGAGAGTTAAGAGAGAGAAAATAATTCGGGAAAGCGGCTGCACCGTCATTGGAGCAGCCGCTTTCTTCTTTCTTGTTGGCAAGGTCACAAGCCGTCTTTTATCAGATATTGCTCAGACCCTGTTGTTAACCATAGTGAAAATCCTAAAATTCTATATAAAAATATAAAAATTTCTTAAAATATTTGTAAGATTCCAAAAAAGCATTGTACATTTGTACGTGTGTTTTTCATGGTATTAGATTTAAGGTTTGTGGAGGCTGTCGGGAGACATCTTCCACTTTTTTATTTCCTACGCTTGATTGGAGCCACCTTGCAGTTGTAATCGCAAGACACTTTCCCCTTCATCATGTTGTTGAGTTTGCTGCGGATAATCTGTTTGCGGATGGGTGAAATACGATCCACGAACAGGGTCTTTTCCAGGTGGTCGCACTCGTGCTGAACCACACGTGCAAGATACCCTTCGATATCCTTCTCGTGCTGCTCGAACTGCTCATCCTGCCAGGTGAGGTGAATCTTCTCGATGCGCTGCACGTTCTCATGAATGCCGGGCACGCTCAGGCAGCCTTCCTCGCGTGTCACCGGTGAAGCGTTTTCATCAACCTCGATTTTGGGATTGATGAGCACCATGCGCACATCCTTCAACTCGGGGAAATCCTCGGCCAGCACATCCACATCGATATAGACGATGCGTGCGTTGACTCCCACTTGTGGCGCGGCAATGCCGATGCCTTGTGTGTGATACATGGTCTCCTTCATGTTCTCAATGAGTTCATGCAGGTTGGGGTAATCGGGAGTGACTACCGCATTCTGGGCACGCAACACGGGATGACCATATATATAAATCGGTAATATCATAATTTAAATTTTAGGTTGATTGTATATGCTTTGCAAGTAATCATTAAGGATGATGGTCGCTGCTATGGCATCGACACGGTTCTTGTCCCGGCGGTCGCTCTTCTTCATGCCCCCGTCGATCATGGCTTGGTGGGCTATGGTACTGGTGAAGCGTTCGTCATACATCACCACGGGCATGTCGGGCAATTCCTTTTTCAGCCGGTTGACAAAGGGGGTGATATACTTCATGCTCTCGCTGGGCTCCCCGTTGAGCTGTGTGGGTTTGCCTATCACAATGCGGTCCACCGGGTCATGGGCAATGTAGTCCTTGATGAACTGCATGAGCGTGTGGGTGGGCACTGTTGCCAGATTACCCGCCACAATCTGCAACGGGTCGGTTACCGCCACACCCGTGCGCTTGCGCCCATAGTCGATGCCCATGATGCGTCCCATCGTCGTCAGTTGCATGAAGATTAGCCCTGTTGCATGGTAAGCAGGAACTCCTCGTTGTCGCGGGTACGGTCCATGCGTTCCTTGACGAACTCCATGGCCTCGACCGAGGTGCGGTCGCTCAAGAAACGGCGGATAATCCACATCTTGTTCAAGGTGTCCTGCGGCAGCAGCAGGTCGTCGCGGCGAGTGCTTGATGCCATCACGTCGACAGCGGGGAAAATGCGCTTGTTCGACAACTTGCGGTCGAGCTGCAACTCCATGTTACCGGTGCCCTTGAATTCCTCAAAGATGACCTCATCCATCTTGGAACCGGTCTCGGTGAGTGCTGTGGCAATGATAGTGAGACTGCCACCGCCCTCGATATTGCGTGCGGCACCAAAGAATCGCTTGGGACGCTGCAATGCGTTGGCATCGACACCACCGGTAAGGATTTTGCCCGATGCAGGGGCAATCGTGTTATAGGCACGTGCCAGACGGGTAATCGAGTCAAGCAGGATAACCACATCGTGTCCGCACTCTACCAGTCGTTTTGCCTTGCTCAGCACCAGGTCGGCAATCTTGACGTGGCGGTCGGCCGGCTCGTCAAAGGTTGATGCGATAACCTCGGCATTCACGCTGCGGGCCATGTCGGTCACCTCCTCGGGGCGCTCGTCGATGAGCAGGATAATCATGTAGGTCTCGGGGTGGTTCTCCGAGATGGCATTGGCGATCTCCTTGAGCAGCATGGTCTTACCTGTCTTGGGTTGGGCGACGATGAGTCCGCGCTGACCCTTGCCGATGGGTGAGAACATATCTACCACGCGCTGTGAAACAGTGGGATGGGTCTTGCTTACCAGGTCAAATTTCTCGTCGGGGAACAGAGGTACCAGATGCTCAAAAGGAACGCGGTCGCGCACATAGGTGGGAGTGCGTCCGTTAATCAGGCGGATCTCGCTCAGGGGGAAGTATTTTTCACCCTCCATGGGCGGACGGATGGTGCCTTCGATGACGTCACCGGTCTTGAGGCCGTAAGCCTTGATTTGTGACTGCTGCACATAGATATCGTCGGGCGAAGTCAGGTAATTGTAATCGCTCGAGCGCAGGAAACCATAGCCCTCGGGAGCAATGTCGAGCACACCCTGTGCCTCCAGAATGCCGTCGAAGTTGTAAGGCTGGTCCAGATAGGGATTGACCTCGGCAATCTGCTGCTGTTGCTGCTGTTTCATCTTGCGCTTGTTCTTCTTGCTCTCCTTCACCACCTTGGGCTCTTGGATGACGATGGGCGCTGCGGCAGCCTCTTCGGCCTGGCGTTTGCGTTCTTCCTCGGCACGACGCTGAGCTTCCTCGCGTTCCTGTTGGGTGCGGGGTTTGAACGTGAATCCGCCATCCGTGTTGAAGAACGAGTTGAGCGACATTCCTTCGCGTTCACGAGGCTCGATTGAGGGAACAGGCTGCTCGGGAACGACAGGTTCCTGCTCGGGCGTTTCGTCGACAATCATCATTTCCTCGTTCACGGGTTGGTAGTCCTCTTGGGGCTGTTGTTCTTCGGCAGGTGTATCGATGTTTTCAAAGGGCAGAACCGGGGGCTCGCTGACTGCCTGTTTGGGCTTGCGTCCGCGACGGCGGGTAGGCTGTTCCTTGACTTCGGGAGCAGCCTCGATTTCTTTTGCTTCGTTGGCCGTGCCCTCTTGAACAGGTTCACTGTCGGTTGGCTCACTCTTGGCTGCAGCCTCTTTGGCGGCCTTCTCGGCAGCCGAGGGACGGCCACGTTTGCGCTTGGGTGCAGCAGGCTGCTCTTCCTCTACGGGAGCGGGAGCATCCTCCTGTGCGGCTTCGGCCTTCGGTTCTTCTTCTTTTGTCTTATTGCTTGATTGGTTATTTTTGTTGCTTTTGTTGCTCTTGGTGGCGACCGCATCATCCTTGGTCACCTCGTTTCCGTTGGCCTTAGCAGCCGGCTGGCGAATGCGTTCACGGCGACGTTTTGTGGGTTCGGGCGCAGAATTGGCGGCCTCGGTTTCGGCCTGTTGGTCAAGCACCTCATAGACAAGTGCATCGTGGTCGATTGAATCCACGTGTTTTATGCCCATCGACTTGGCTAACTCGCGAAGTTGCTCGTCGCCCATTTCACTCAGTTGATTGATGTTATACATATTATAAAATAATTCTTGGAAGATGCGATGAGTAGTTATGTGATATACTTGTTTTATAATTCGCATCATGGCGTTCACTCGAGTGAATGCCGTTCCGTGTTAATGATTTGTCCTGATATGTCAAAAATACGTTCATGTACTCCAGTACAGACCATATCTGTAATTATCCCAGCACTAAGCGTAATAAATAACGCTTACCTGTTTCATGCCTAGTAAAAAGTCAGTGAAATTGGGAAAAGTGGAGTCGGGTGATTTATCAAATGCAAAATATGCCCCTCTTGGGCTTAATTGCGGTGCAAAGATATGAATTAATTTCCACCTGAGCAAAAAAAAACGTAATTTTGCCGCTTAAAGTTACGAAATATGGAAATTAACCACCAATTATTAGCGCAACACGTCGACTTGCCCATCATGAAACTGGTGGGTAGCGTGGCTGATGAATTGCACCGTGAGTGTTATGTCGTTGGCGGATATGTCAGGGATATTTTCCTTGAACGGCCCAGCAACGACATGGACTTTGTGACGGTGGGCAGTGGCATCGAGGTGGCGCGTGCCGTGGCCAAGTGCCTGGGCAAACGTGCCCATCTGGCCGTATTCCGCACCTTTGGCACAGCCCAGGTCAAAACCCGCCAGTGGGAACTGGAATTTGTCGGTGCCCGTCGTGAGTCCTACCACCGCGAGAGCCGCAATCCCATTGTGGAGGACGGCACCCTTGACGATGACCAGAAACGGCGTGATTTTACCATCAACGCGATGGCCATCTGCCTGAACAAGGAGCGTTATGGCGAGTTGCTTGACCCGTTTGACGGCATTGGCGACCTGGAGCGCCGCATTATCCGCACTCCCCTGGATCCCGACATCACCTTCAGCGACGACCCGTTGAGGATGATGCGCGCCGTGAGGTTTGCCACCCAGTTGGATTTTGAGATCTATCCCGAGACATTCGAGGCCATAAGGCGCAATGCCAAGCGCATCCACATCATTACCCGCGAGCGCATAGCCGAGGAACTGATGAAAATCATGCGTTCGTCGCAGCCCTCGCGTGGATGGATGCTGCTGGAGCGTTCCGGTCTGCTGCCGCTCATCTTCCCCGAGTTGGCTGCACTCAAGGGTGTCGAGACCGTGAACGGCCGGGGCCATAAGGATAATTTCATGCACACCCTGCAGGTGCTCGACAATGTGGCTGCCGCCAGCAATGACGTGTGGCTGCGGTGGGCTGCGCTGCTGCATGACGTGGGCAAGGCCCGCACCAAGCGCTGGGATGCGCAGCTGGGTTGGACATTCCACAACCATAACTTTGTGGGTGAAAAAATGGTTCCCAAGATTTTTGCCAAGATGCGTCTGCCGCTCAACGAACACATGAAATATGTGAAGAAGTTGGTCGGGCTGCACATGCGTCCCATTGCGCTGGTCGAGGACGAGGTGACCGACAGTGCCGTGCGCCGATTGCTGTTTGATGCGGGCGACGACATCGACGACCTGATGACCCTGTGCAAGGCCGATATCACAAGCAAGAACCAGAACAAGGTGCAGCGTTTCCGCGAAAACTTCGACCTGGTGAAGCAAAAACTGGTGGACATCGAGGAGAAAGACCGTGTGCGCAATTTCCAGCCCCCTATCGATGGCGAGGAAATCATGACAACCTTTGGCCTGGAACCTTCCCGTCCCGTGGGCTATATCAAGGATGCCATCAAAGACGCCATTCTCGATGGCGTTATCACCAATGATTATGCGTCGGCCTATCGTCTCATGCTCGACAAGGCTGCCGAGTTGGGTGTCACTCATGCCCATGCTGGCCACTTGTGTCACACGACGATGCCAACACCTGTGGGCCCGTTGACTATCGCAGCCAGCGAAAAAGGCATCGCCTATATCGGATGGGACAAGGCTGGTATCGAGAATGTGGCCCAAAAGCTGAAACTGCAGCCGGTGGAAATACTTACTCCCCTACTCTCGCAGTGCATCAAGCAACTGGGCGAATACTTTGACGGGACTCGCCGCGAGTTCTCGTTGCCGCTGCATTTGACAGGCACCGACTACCAGCTCAAGGCATGGGGCGAATTGCAAAAGATACCCTATGGCGAGACCATCAGCTATGGCGAACAGGCGACCCGTTTGGGCAATCCCAAGGGCTCACGTGCAGTAGCCCAAGCCAACCACAACAATCCCGTATCGATTGTCGTCCCCTGCCACCGCGTTATCAATGCCGATGGCTCGCTGGGCGGTTACGCCTCGGGCCCCGATATCAAACGCCAGCTCCTGTCGCTGGAGAAGCAATAATTGCAGAGCCATACTAACTGTTCGATGTGTCATCAATCAAGCTTGTATTAATGTCTGCGTTTCGCACCGAGAAATTAAACAAAAATCTGTATAAAAATTAAATAAATATTTGTTTGATTTTTCTGCCGATAGGACGATTGAAAATCCAGAGGCGAAAGATTTACATATCCTCTACTGATTTCAATAACAAATCAGGTCACAACGATGATAGCCGCTGTGACCTGAATGTTTTTTGTGACTGTGTGGTTAGTTCTTGAGTGAGTAGGTGACGGTGGTGACAACACGCACTTTCTTGATCCAGGGGGTGTATTCGTCACGGTTCTCGATGGAGAACTGGCCCTGGTCGGCGCTCACGATCTTGTTGAGTTTGCTGTGCGAGTTCTTGGCAAACTGCTCGGCAGTGACCTGAGCGTTCTCGATGGCTTCCTGCATCATCTTGGGCTTCATCTCCTTGAAGGCGACAAATTCATACTGAATCTGGTTCTCGTAGCTGTCACCCGTGATGGCCACGCCCTCGCGCAGCAAGTCGCCCTGCTTGGCAATGAGTTTACGCACCTGGTCCACGTTCTTGCTCGTTACGGTAAGCACCGAGGTTACAATATAACGGTAAGCCTTGTTCGTCTCATACTCGCGGGCTGTCAAGTCGACCACCTGGGGAGCATTCAGGCTGATTTCCTCTTCCTTCACACCACCCTTGAGTAAGAAGGCCTTGATTTTGGCCTGAGTGGCAGCGATGCGGTCATACAGGCCAGGCAAGTCGTTACCCACCTCTTTAGAGACGATGGGCCATGTTACTTTGTCGGCCGGCACTTCCTGCTCGGCAAGACCCTTAACACTGACCTTGCGGTCCTTGCTGGCGAAGTCATCAATACCAGCCTTGATAAACCAGCCCAGACAAAACACGCTCAATGCGAGAAGGGCTGCCGAAATGATTTCTTTCTGTTTCATAATTGTGTAAAAAGTCTAATGAATTAAATCCAATCGCATCATTAACTGCAAAATCCGCGCCATATTGTGTAAAAACTCAAAAAAATATCAAAAAAATAGGATTTAGGCGGTTTTCGACATTCCTCACGCTAGGCGCTAAGTTTTCAAACAACTTGGAAAACTAACCGGTTAAACAACGATAACATCTTTTTGTTTTAAGGCATCCGCATTAATAATACTATAGCGAGCAGGTCCTAAACTACGAGCGACTGTGCGAGCATTTCTGCACAGCGTTCGCCGTCGATGGCGCTGGAAACGATGCCGCCGGCGTAGCCTGCGCCCTCGCCACAGGGATAGAGGCCCTGGAGGGTGATGTGGTGCAGCAGAACGTTGTCGCGGGGAATGCGCACGGGTGACGAGGTGCGGGTTTCGACACCGATGACTATGGCGTCGTTGGTAAGGAAACCACGGGCATTCTTGCCGAAGACCTTGAAGCCCTTGCGCAAGCGGTTAGCGACGAAGGGCGGCATCCACAGGTCCAGACGGGAGGTCTGGATGCCCGGCAGATAGGATGATGGCGGGAGGTTGCGCGAGGGTTTGCCATCGACGAAGTCCTTCATGCGCTGGGCTCCTGCAATCAGCGTGTTGTCTGCCTCGGCAAAGGCACGCCGTTCCATGTCCTGCTGGAACTTCATCATCGCCAGCACACCATATTTCTTGTACTGGTCGGGCAAGTCTTCGGGATGCAGCTCCACGACCATGCCCGAGTTGGCCCAGTGTGAGCCGCGGTTGCTGGGCGACATGCCGTTGACCACGAGGCCGTCGGTCTCGCTCACAGCCGGGACGACGAAGCCACCGGGGCACATGCAGAAGGAGTACACGCCTCGGTGGTCCACCTGGGTGACAAAGTTGTATTCGGCGGCAGGCAGATATTCTCCACGGCCCAGCACGCTGTGATACTGTATCTGATCGATGATGCGCTGGGGGTGCTCGAGGCGAACGCCCACGGCAATGCCCTTGGACTCGAGGGTGATATCGCTGTCGTGAAGCATCTGGTAAACGTCGCGTGCCGAGTGGCCTGTGGCCAGAATGACCGGGCCTTCAAAGCCTTCGCCGGTAGCGGTTTCCACGCCGGTTACCTTGTCGCCCTCGACAATCAGACGGGTCACGCGAGTCTCGAAATGTACCTCGCCACCGCAGCGCAGTATGGTCTCGCGCATTGTCTTGATGACGCCCGGCAACTTGTCGCTGCCGATGTGGGGATGGGCGTCGATGAGGATATCCTCGCGGGCACCGTGCTGGACAAAGATGCCCAGGACACGGTCCACCGAACCGCGCTTCTTGCTGCGGGTGTAGAGTTTACCGTCGCTATAGGCTCCTGCCCCACCCTCGCCGTAGCAGTAGTTGCTCTCGGGGTCGACGATTCCTTCGCGCTGGATGCGCGATGCGTCGATGCGTCTATTCATCACATCCTTGCCGCGTTCCAGCACGATGGGCTTGATGCCCAGCTCGATGAGACGCAGCGCTGCAAACAGTCCGCCGGGGCCCATTCCCACGACAATGGCCTGGCGCTTGCCGTCCACGGGTTTGTAGTCGATGGGCGGGACCAGGTAATCCTGTGTCATGGGCTCGTCGATATAGACGCGCACCTTGAGGTTGACCACCACATTGCGCTGACGCGCGTCGATGGAGCGCTTCAATATCCTGATGCCCTGGATGCTCTGGGCGGGAATGTCATGGTTCTTGGCCAGGTGCCTGGCGATGTCGCCCATGCTGGCTGCCGTGCGCGGGTTAACGCGCAATTGTAGTTCCTGAATCATAGCTAAATCGATTTTAGAGCACAAAAATACGGTAAATTTGGCATTTTTACACTACTTTTGTGATTTAAATCATCAATCAGACAAACAGACATGAGTGACAATACCACCCGCAAGCGGGGCGTGCTTTTTGACTTGGATGGCGTATTGCTCGACAGCGAGGGCAATTACACCATCTTTTGGGCACAGATGGATAAGGAATACCCCACCGGCATCGAGAACTTTGCCAGCTACATCAAGGGGCTGCATCTGTCCCGCATTCTCGGCTTTTTTGACAGCGACGACGTGCGCCGCCAGGTCCAGGACAGGCTGTTGGATTTTGAACGCGACACGAAATATGAATTTTTCCCCGGCGCTCTTGATTTTGTGAGGCGACTGCGTGATGCCGGCATCCCCATGGCCATTGTCACATCGAGCGACCACAAGAAGATGCAGGCCCTGTATGAGCAGTATCCCGAGTTTCCCACCCTGTTTGACCACATCATCACCGGCGACATGGTGACCAAGGCCAAGCCCGACCCCGAGTGCTTCCTGACAGGAGCTAAACTGCTGGGGCTTGACATCAAGGACTGCATCGTGTTTGAAGACTCTCGTAACGGGCTGATAGCAGGGCGCGAATCGGGCGCGATGGTCATCGGCCTGCCCACCACGCTGGCGGCCGATGTGGTGAGCCAGCTGTGCGACATGATGGTGGACGCGGTGTGTGAGCTGAGCGTGGAGCAGATTCTGGAGATGAAGCGTTGACTCACCCCTGACGCTGAATTATCTTCAAAAGACCAAAAATCTTTGCTTAGTTGCAAAATTGGTTGTAATTTTGTCACACCAATGAAGACCAATCCAAATATCGATGATCTTGCCGGCCGCAACAGCCCTGTTGTGCGCAAGTTCAATGAGTTTCTGGACTCACGGGGCATGCGCAGGACTGCCGAGCGGTATGCCATTCTGGACCGCATCATGTCCATCAACGGGCATTTCACCATCGAGGAGCTGCAGCAGATGATCGAGGAGGAGGGTTTTCGTGTAAGCCGCTCGACGGTTTATAACACCGTAGAACTGCTGATGGAGGCCAAGATGCTGCGCCGGCACGTGTTTGAGGGCATGCAGGCCCAATATGAACGCATTACCCTGCCCCACACCCACCTGATATGCACCACCTGTGGCAAGGTTAAGGAGGTGAAGGACACCAATTTTGCCGCGTTCATGAACGCCCGCCGCTTCAACGCCTTCAACACCGACCACTACAGCCTGTACGTCTATGGCACTTGCAGCACCTGTGCGCGCAAGTCCAAACGCACCGACCAGGTCACCAAGGTGAACAAACCCAAGAAATGACAATCACTTTAAATAATTAATCTATTAACACTTTTAGAACCGTTAATTTAAATTTATCATGGCTAAAGTAAAACCGTTCCGTGGCGTGAGACCGCCGAAAGAGTATGTAGAAAAAGTAGCATCCAAGCCCTATGACGTGCTGTCGAGTGAAGAGGCACGTGCCGAGGCCGGTGACAACGAGATGAGTCTGTATCACATCATTAAGCCCGAAATCGATTTCGAACCCGGCACTGGCGAGCATGAGCCCAAGGTCTATGACAAGGCCGTTGAGAACTTCAAGAAGTTCCAGGAGAAAGGCTGGCTGGTTCAGGATTCCCAGGACTGCTACTACATCTATGCTCAGACCATGGATGGCCGCACCCAATACGGCTTTGTAGTTGGCGCCAGCGTTGAGGATTACCTCACCGGCCGCATCAAGAAGCACGAGCTCACCCGCCGTGAGAAAGAGGCTGACCGTATGCACCACATCGAAATCAACAATGCCAACATCGAGCCGGTATTCCTGGCATTCCCCGATAACAGCGCCCTCGAGGATATCATCGACCGCACTGCCCAGACGACTCCCGAATATGACTTCGTGAGCGAGGACGGCATCGGCCACACCCTGTGGGTAATCAAGGACAAGGAGACCATCGACACCATTACCAAGGAATTCGGTGAGATTCCTTACCTGTACATCGCCGACGGTCACCACCGCACCGCTGCTGCTGCCCACGTGGGTGAAGAGAAAGCCAAGGCAGACCCCAACCACAACGGCACCGAGGAATACAACTACCTGCTGGCAGTTTGCTTCCCGCAGTCACACCTCAAGGTGATGGACTACAACCGCGTGGTTGTTGACCTGAACGGCAACACCGAGGAGCAGTTCCTCGAGAAACTCGCCGACAAGTTCATCGTTGAGGAAAAGGGCACCGAAATCTACGCTCCTGCCAAGCTGCACAACTTCTCGCTGTACCTGGGCGGCAAGTGGTACTCGCTGACCGCTAAGGAAGGCACCTATGACGACAACGATCCCATCGGCGTGCTCGACGTGACCATCAGCAGCGACTACATCCTGCGCGACATCCTGGGCATCACCGACCTGCGCACCGACAAGCGTATCGACTTCGTTGGCGGTATCCGCGGCTTGGGTGAGCTGAAACGTCGTGTTGACAGTGGTGAGATGAAGATGGCTCTGGCCCTCTATCCCGTGACCATGAAGCAGATCATCGACATTGCCGACAGCGGCAAGATCATGCCTCCCAAGGCCACTTGGTTTGAGCCCAAACTGCGTTCGGGTCTCATCATCCACAAGCTGGACTAGGTTTTAGGCATTAGGCTTTAGGCGTTAGGTTTTAGACTAACAACTAAGGACTAAGGACTGAAGAACTGAAATACTTAAAAAGCGTTATCGAGGCAATCGATAGCGCTTTTTTTCGTTTTTTTATTAACAAAGCCACATTATTAAAGAAAAAAGAGCTAAATTTGTAGGTTAAAAGAGAAAACAAAAAATTAATCACGCAATAAAGAGATATAACTGTATGAAATTCAACGTTCAAAGTAAATTGTTGCTCAGCCGTCTGAATGCGGTGAGCAAAGTGGTGAGCAGTAACAACGCCTTTGCTATCCTCGACAATTTCCTGTTCGAGTTACAGAGCGACCGTCTGGTGGTGACCGGCAGCGACATGGAAACCCGTTTGACGACCAACATCGAGGTCCAGAATGTGGAAGGCTCCGGTAAGTTTGCCATTGATGTCAAGCGCACCATCAACTCGCTGAAAGAGTTGCCCGACACGGCCTTGACCTTTGAAATCAATGATGAGACGCTGGCTGTGAAAGTGACCTATCTGAACGGTTACTACGATGCCATGGCCCTCAATGGTGACGAATTCCCCGAGAAGGCAGCCAATGCCAATGACGTGAAGCAGTTTGCCCTGCCCGCCAAGAACATCGCAGCCGGTATCGGCCACACCCTGTTCGCTGTTGGCAAGGATGACATGCATCCCCAGTTCACCGGTATCTTCTGGGACATCAAGCCCGACATGATCGTGTATGTGGCCAGTGACTCCCACAAGCTGGTGCGTTACCGTCAGACCAATGTGAAACCCGACTTTGAGCGCAATTTCATTCTGCCCGCTAAGCCTGCAGGCATCTTGGCCTCGATTCTGGACCGCAACAGTGACGATAACGTCAACATCACCATCGATGAGAACAGTGCCTCGTTTGAGAACGCCGACTTCCAGCTCTCGTGCCGTTTCATCAATGGCCGCTACCCCAACTATAACTCGGTAATCCCCGAGGATAACCCTTACACCATGGCTGTTGACCGCCAGACGCTGCTGAACGCCGTTCGCCGCGTTGCCGTGTTTGCCAACGTGGGTGGCCTGGTTCGTCTGGACTTGAGCGCCGACCATGTCGTGCTCACTGCACAGGATGTTGACCACTCGACCGCTGCCGAGGAAACCATCAACTGTGAGTACAACGGCGAGCCCATGAACATCGGCTTCAAGAGCGCCGACGTCATCGATGTGGTGAACAACATCGACTGCGATGGCGTGTTCCTGAAATTGCTCGACCCCGCAAGAGCCGGTGTGTTCGTTCCCAGTGAGCAGAAGGCCGGTGAGGACCTCATCGTGCTGCAGATGCCCATGATGATTTAATCCAAATGGCAAGATCCGCATGGAACTGAACCTGAAACGTCCTCTTGTCGTCTTTGACCTGGAATCGACGGGCCTCAACATTACCGAGGACCGCATTATCGAGTTGTCGTACGTTAAAGTTTTCCCCGATGGCAGCGAGGAGAGCAAAACCTTCCGCTTCAACCCCGAGAAGGTGATTCCCCAGCAGGCCATCGACGTGCATGGCATCACCAACGAGGACCTCAAGGATGAGCCCACCTTCAAAGAGCGTGCCCATGATATTGCGCGCGTGTTTGAGGGCAGCGATATCGCCGGTTTCAACAGCAACCATTTCGACATCCCGTTGCTGGCACAGGAGATGAGCAAGGCAGGAGTGAATTTCGACCCCAGCCAGCACAAGTTCATCGATGTGCAGACCATCTTCCACAAGCGCGAGAAACGTGACCTGGAGGCGGCTTGCATCTTCTACTGCGGCCATCCCATGGAGCATCACCACTCGGCTGCCGATGACGCAAAGACCACCCTCGAGGTGCTCAAGGCCCAGCTCGACCACTATGCCAACGATGCCGAGCCGTTGCTCAACGATATCGACTACCTGTCGCAGTACTCCACCCATAACCGCAACGTGGACCTGGCGGGACGCATTATCCTCAATGAGCAGAAGCAGCCGGTCTTCAACTTTGGCAAGCACAAGGGCAAGACGGTGCAAGACGTTTTCACCAAACTCGATTTGGGCTACTATGACTGGATGATGAAGAGTGATTTTGCCGAGAACACCAAGCAGGTCATCACCCGACTCTACATCCAATACAAGAAATAAACATTCAAAGCCACTAACGCATCATGTTGAAAGGCAAGCACATTATCTTGGGCATCACGGGTGGAATCGCAGCATACAAGTGTGCCACACTTACACGGCTGCTCGTCAAAGCAGGTGCCGAGGTACAGGTCATCATGACCCCCAATGCCAAGCAGTTTATCCAGCCGTTGACGCTCTCGACGCTGAGCGGCAAGCCTGTCATCAGCGAGTTTTTCACGGCCAACACAGGCCAGTGGAACAGTCACGTTGACCTGGGACTCTGGGCCGATGCCCTCATCATTGCCCCAGCCACGGCATCGACCATCGGCAAAATGGCCAACGGCGTTGCCGACAATATGCTGGTAACGACCTATCTGTCGGCCAAGGCTCCTGTTTTTGTCGCTCCGGCTATGGATCTGGACATGATGCGCCATCCCAGCACTGTGCGCAACCTGGAACTGTTGCGCAGCTACGGCAACCACATCATTGAGCCGGCCGAGGGCGAACTGGCCAGTCATCTCATCGGCAAGGGACGCATGGAAGAGCCCGAGAATATCGTCAAGGCGCTCGACCGTTTCTTTGCCGTGAAAGAGGATCTGCAAGGCAAGCGTGTGCTCATCACGGCCGGTCCTACCGTCGAGAAAATCGACCCGGTGCGTTACATCAGCAATTTCTCTTCAGGAAAGATGGGCTTTGCCCTGGCCGAGGAATGTGCCAGCCGCGGTGCCCACGTGACCCTGGTGGCGGGTCCTGTCTCACTCAAGACCCCTGAAGGCAGCATTGAGCGCGTCGATGTAACCACGGCCGTCGAGATGCATGACGCAGTGATGAAGGCCCTGCCCCAAAGCGATGCCATCATCCTGTGTGCCGCTGTTGCCGATTACCGTGTGGAGAATGTTGCCGACAGCAAAATCAAGCGAGAGAAGACACAGAACCCCGTCATACAACTGACTCCCAACCCCGACATTGCCCGTGCAGTGGGCCAGGCCAAGCGTGCCGACCAGGTGACTGTGGGCTTTGCGCTGGAAACCGATAACGAACAGACCAACGCTCAAGGAAAACTTGAACGCAAGAACTTGAATTTCATTGTGATGAACTCACTGCGTGACAAAAATGCAGGTTTCCAGGTCGATACCAACAAGGTAACCATCTTCACCGACCATGGCGAGGTGATTGAGGGCGTGTGCAAGTCCAAAAGGGACGTTGCTGGCGATATCGTTGATGTATTAATCAAGTATCTTACTGACAAATGAAAAAAACACTCATCCTTTTATTGGCGGCCCTGATGTGTGCCTTTAGTGCCGTTGCCGATGAAGATGACACTGAACTTAACTGCGAGTTTGATGTCAACTTTGAAAAAATCAGCAACGGTAGTAAAGATGTGTTCAATGAGCTCAAAGAGAAGGTCAATGAATATATGAACAACACCAAATGGGGCAATGCCAAATTCATGACCAATGAGAGAATCTATTGCAAGCTCCTGCTGACGTTGAGCAAATGGGATCCTTCGACAGGCGCGATGGAGGGTGACCTTCAAATCCAATCGCAACGGCCCGTGTACAACAGTACCTATACGACTGCACTCATTAACTTCAAGGACCCGAAGGTGAACTTCACCTTTGAAACGGGTCAGCAGCTCGTTTTCTCGGAGATGGAGATGGAGGACAATCTGACGGCCATCCTCAACTTTTGGGCTTATATGATTCTTGCCCTGGATTTCGACTCGTTTGAGCTTAAGGGTGGGCAATTTTACTATGATTGTGCGGCACAGGTCGTGCGTCTGGCCCAGACCAGTGGCGAAAGCGGCTGGAAGCCCTTTGAGGACGCCAACAACCGCAACTCGGTGTTGAGTGCCTTTACCGATAATCAGACCTCGGTACTGCGCGATATGCTCTACGAGTACCATCGCTTGGGACTGGACCAGATGGTGGTCACTGTGGACAAGGGCCGCTCGACCATCACCCATACACTGGAGAACCTGTCAAAAGTCTATAGCGCCAATCCCATGTCGGTGGGTCTGACCATGTTCAGGAATGCCAAGCTCGACGAGCTCGTCAACATCTACAGCAAGGCCAATACCACCGAGAAGGAAACGGTCTATGAGATGCTTTATCAAGTTTATCCCGGCGACAACCGCTTGGAAGATATCAAGAAGACAGAACATTAGTTTGCCGGAGGTGTAATGATTAAACAGCTGCACATCTCCAATTATGCACTCATCGACAAACTCGACATCGGGTTTGCCGATGGCCTTACTATTATCACTGGCGAAACTGGCGCCGGAAAATCCATTATCCTGGGTGCCCTTTCTCTTATCCTGGGTGACCGTGCCGACGTCAAGACCATACGCGACACGTCGGCCAAGACGATTGTCGAGGCGACCTTCGACGTGGGCGGATATCGCTTGGAACGGTTCTTTAGGGACAACGATATCGACTGGGATGAGCATGAGTGCCTGGTGAGGCGCGAACTGTCGCCCACAGGACGTTCCCGCGCATTTATCAACGACAGCCCCGTGTCCCTGAATGTGTTGAAGGAGTTGAGCACGCGACTGCTCGATATCCACTCCCAGCACAGCAACATGCTGTTGTCACGTCCGGCTTTCCAGTTGTCCATCCTGGACAGTATCGCACAGAATGATGCGTTACTTGAAGACTACCACCAAGCCTATCAGGCTTACCGTGAAGCCATCAGCCAGCTGGAACAGACCGAGCGGGACATGGAGCAGCTACGGCGCAACGAGGACTACATCCGTTTCCAGCTCAACCAGCTGCAGGAAATGCATCTCCAGCCCGATGAGGATATCCAACTGGAAGCGTTGCAGAACAAGCTGAGCAATATCACCTCGCTCAAGGAGGCCCTATGGACTGTGGATAACGAACTCAACGGGGAGGAGAACAGCATCCTGGAGCGCCTCAAAGCCATAGCCCAGCGGTTGGAGGAAGCCGAGTGCAACCTGAATGAAATTGAAGGCATTCCCGCCAGGGTGCGCAATGCCCTCATCGAATTGAAGGACATATCCCAAACTGTCGGCTCGGTCGTGGACACATTGAACGATGACCCGGCACAGCTGGCACAGGTCGATGACCGTCTCAACAGCATTTACGCCCTGGAGCGCAAGCACAATGCCCAGGATGTAAACCACCTGCTCGACATCCAGCACGACTATGAGAAGCAGCTGGGTGAGATTGAGCATAACGATGACATCATCGAGGAGCTCAAGTCGCAGGTGGCAGTGAACCGTGCAGCAGCAATGGGCCTGGCCGGCAAGCTGTCGGAGCGGCGCAAGGAAGCCGCCAAGCGTTTCGGCAAGGAGTTTCTCGCGCTGGCTACCCCACTGGGCATGAAGAACATCGCCTTTGATGTGGCTTTTGAAACCACCGACCTGGCAGCCCATGGCACCGACAACGTGGACTTCATGATGGCCTTCAACAAGAACCAGAAGCCCATGCCCGTCAAGGACACCGCGTCGGGTGGTGAAATTTCGCGTGTGATGCTGTGCATCAAGACCATCATTGCCCGTCACATGCAACTGCCCACGATTATCTTTGACGAAGTGGATACGGGTGTGAGCGGCGATGTGGCCAACATGATAGGCGAAATGATGGCCGATATCGCACGCTCGATTCAGGTTATCGCCATCACCCACCTGCCCCAAGTGGCAGCCAACGGCGACCACCACCTGCGTGTCTATAAGACCGACACCGACAAAGAAACGCTCACCCAAGTCGAAGCCCTCGATCAAGATGAACACGTCATGGAGATTGCCCGCATGCTGAGCGGCAAGGACTTGAACCAGGCGGCCATAGAAAATGCAAAATCACTAATCACGCACAACCATAAAGACAAATGATTGACAAGACCCAATACATCTACGGCGTTCATGCCGTGTTAGAAGCCTTTGAGGCCGGCAAGGACATTGACAAAATCCTGTTGAGCAAGACGCTCAACGACGAGACGGCCAAGGAAATCAGCGAGAAGGCGCGTGCCCTGCGCGTGCCCGTGCAGCGTGTTCCGGTCCAGAAGATTGACCGCATCACCCGCAAGAACCATCAGGGCGTGCTCGCTATGATGGCCGCTGTGACCTATTACCAAGTCGAGGACCTGGTGCCGCAGTTGTTTGATGAGGGCGAGAACCCGTTCATCGTTGTGCTCGACGGCGTGACCGACGTGCGCAACTTTGGCGCGGTGGCCCGTACCTGCGAGTGTGCCGGCGTGAGTGCCATTGTTATTCCCGACCGTGAGAGCGTGAGCGTCAATGCCGATGCCGTCAAGACTTCGGCCGGCGCGCTCAACTATCTGCCCGTGTGCCGCGAACACAACCTGGTGAAGGCCGTGCGCCTGCTGCGTGACAGTGGTTTCAAGATCGTAGGCACCAGCGACAAGAGTCAGATGCCTTACACCAAAGGTAATTACACGGGTCCTGTAGCCATCGTGCTGGGTGCTGAAGATAAAGGCATCTCGCCCGAAATCATGAAATTGTGCGACACTCAGGTGTTGATTCCCGAGTTTGGCCACATCAATTCGCTGAATGTCTCGGTTGCCGGCGGCATTATGATATATGAGGTCGTCAGACAGCGCCTCAACGACAATCAGGAGGTGAATTAACCCGCCAATTAATTGTCTGCACCATCATTTTTGAGTAACTTTGCAAGTTCAAACAGTAACACTATGATAAATCGCGTTTTAATTAGAACCAAAGTCGTACAGAACCTGTACTCCTATATGCTCACCCGTCCCGAGCGCACGCTTGCCAGTGCCCTCAAGGACTTGGATGCTTGTCTTGCCAAAACCTACGAGTTGTATCACTACCTGCTGCGCCTGCCCGTGGAATTGACCCACATCCAGGCCATGCGGCTTGACGAGGCCCGTAACAAGTATCTGCCCACACAGGAGGAGCTCAACCCCAACATGAAGTTTGTCAACAACCGTCTGGTGAAGGCCCTGGCTGAGAACGAGCAGCTCGATGAGTTCGCCCAGGAACATACCGTGACCTGGAACGATGACCCCATCTTTGAGCGCCTGATGCTGGACAAAGTGCTCAAGAGTGACCTCTACAACGACTACATGGCCGATGATGAGGACAGCTTCACCGCTGACAGCCTGTTGTGGCAGCAACTCATGAAACAGGTCATCATTCCCGACGAGAACATGGCCGATGCCATCGAGCAGCGCTCACTGTTCTGGACCGAGGATGACTTGGAGCTGGTGGGACAGTTTGTGTGCAAGACCTTCCGCCGCCTTGCCGAGGGGGCCGATGACGCCATCCTGCCCATGTTCAAGGACGAGGAAGACAGTGACTTCGGTAAGCAGCTCTTCGGTGCTGCCGTGACCCTGATGCCCGAGAGCAATACTCTCATCGACGGGCTGCTCGAGGAGAGCCGCTGGGACAAGGACCGCATCGTGCTCATGGACCGCATCATCATGTGTGCCGCCCTGGCCGAGTTGCGCACCTTTGATAAAATTCCCACGGCCGTCACGCTCAACGAGTACATCGAGTTGGCCAAGAATTTCAGCACTGCCGCCAGCGGCAAGTTTGTCAACGGCATCCTCAACAATGCCGTCAAGCAGCTGCGCAAGGACGGTGTGATTTTCAAGAGCTGACGTCACCCACTATCAGAAATCACTTTAATAACCAAGATAAATAGACATCGTTATGCTTAACACTATTTTATTACAGGCCGCTGGCGGCGCTCCCGCAGGTGGCGGCTCAGGCTGGAGCAGTATGATCATGATTATTGCTCTGATCGCCATCTTCTATTTCTTCATGATTGCACCCCAGAAGAAGAGAGAGAAAAAGATCAATGAATTCCGCAATAACCTCAAGAACGGCGACAAGGTGGTCACCATCGGTGGCATCTATGGCCGCATCCGCGAGGTCAAGGACAATGCTTTCATCCTGGAGATTGCCGACGGCGTTCGCATCAAGGTCGACAAGTCTGCCATCTCGATGCAGGACAACAGCGAAGTACCTGCCGCCAAGTAATCACCGCCCGCTGATTGTGACATGAAACTTTGGGACAAAATACAAGACCGGTTGAAGCACTCGCCTCGTACGAGGTCGGCGCTGCTATATCTGTTCTTTGTGGTCATCTCGGCCATGTTCTGGAGTTTTTTGACCTTTAACAGCGATGTGCAGCTCGACATGGAAGTTCCTGTCGAGATGAATCTGCCCAACAATGTGCACTTGCTGGCCAAGGTGCCTGACACGTTGACCGTCACCGTGCGCGACCGTGGCTACCGTTTCTTCTCTTATCTGTTCCACAAGACACCTAAACTGTCGCTGCGCTTCACTGATTACAGCGATGGCAACAGCGTGTTCAAGATTGACCAGAGCCACTTGAAGAAAGCGTTGGCCCCCTTGCTGAACAAGCATGCGACCATTGTGAGCGTCTTGCCCGAGTCCATCAATATCAAGTTCACCGACTTGCCTGGCAAGAAGGTGCCTGTCAAGACCGACATCATTGTGGAACCGCGCGAGGATTATGCCCAGTATGGCGCTTTGATCCAGAGCATGGACTCGGTGCTCGTGTTCAGTGACGCCAAGACGCTGAGCGAAATCAACGAGGTGTACACCTATCATGTCGAGGAGCATGAACTCACCGACACGCTCAGGCGCAAGGTCACCATCGCGCCCATCAACGGCGCCGTGGTCGAGCCCCGCTCCATTGACATTATGGTTCCCATCGAGAAGCTCAAGTCGCAAACCAAGTCGGTAAAGATTGTCGTGCGCAATGCCCCTCCCGGTGTCAAGATGCTGCTGTTCCCGGGCGATGTGGAGGTATCCTATCGCTCCCCCGTGAGCCGCACCAAGAACGACGACCCGGGAATCACTGCTGTGGTCGATTACAACAGCATTGCGACGGGTTCGGCCGACAACAAGGTAAAAGTCATGATCGGAGAGGTTCCTGCCGCCTATCAGGACGTCAAGTTCTCACACGACAGTGTTGAGTACATTATCGAGAAACACTGAGAAGGTAATGAGACTCATCGCCATCACGGGAGGCATTGGCAGCGGCAAGAGCGTCGTGGCGCGCATGGTTCAGGTCATGGGCTATCAGGTCTATGACTGTGACAGCAGGGCCAAGGCGCTGATGACCGAGGACGACGATGTGCGCCGGCAGCTGATGGAGGCCTTTGGGGCCGAAACTTTTCTTGCCGACGGCTCGTTGAACCGCCAGCACTTGAGCGCGGTGGCCTTTGGTAACAACGAGTCCTTGTCGCGCCTTAATGGCATCGTGCATCCCGCTACGGCCAATGACATGTTGCAATGGGGCCGCAAGCTTGCCGATGGCGGTGCACAGGTCGCCTTTGTCGAGACTGCATTGTTGCGCACCGCCGGGCTTGACCGGCTAATGGACGAGGTGTGGCATGTTACGGCTCCTGCCAGCGTGCGTATTCCGCGTGTCATGGCACGCAGCGGCCTGACAGCCCAACAGGTTCAGGACCGCATCGCCTCGCAAGCTGCCGAAGAAGCGGTCGCTCCAGGCGAGCACGTGATTGTCAACGACGGCGTCTCTCCTATCCTTCCTCAGGTTATACATCTCTTAAACAGTAAACAACAATAATCATTAAAATCAATATCATTATTTAGAATTATGCTGAAGAAAATTTTATCCATCTCGGGTCGTCCCGGACTCTATCAACTCATCTCTTATGGTAGGAACATGCTGATAGTGGAACCCCTGCCTGCTGGCCGTCGTTTCCCCGTTCACTCACGTGAGCGCGTGATGTCGCTGGGCGATATCTCCATCTTTACCATGAGTGAGGATGTGCCCCTGTCACAGGTACTCGAGAACATCGGCAAGAATTTTGACAACAAAACTTTTGACGTTAAGTCCTATACCACTCCCGACCAGCTGCACGAGTTCATGAACAGTGCGCTCGAGAACTGGGACACTGAGCGCGTGCGCGACAGTGATATCAAGAAGATCATCTCTTGGTATAACATCCTTGTCGAGTCCGGCATCACCGATTTCGCTGCCAAGGCCGAAGAAGAGGAGGAGAAAGCCACCGAGGAAACCAAGGAGGAGACCAAGGAGGAATAAGACCAATCATTCGTCTGATATCGAGGCGCCCCAGCGTGAGCGTCTCATCGATAGAACACAATGACCATAAACGGCAAACAGATACTTTACCTGGCAGCGGCGATTCTCTTGTCGCTGCCAGTGGTATCGTGCCGTAGTACCAAGTCAAACACGCACACCTACCGCCCCTATCACGAGCGCCGCAACCGTGGCGGTTCGGCCAATGACGATGGCGGCACCACCGTTACCGAACAGAAAAAGCCCATACCCCAGTCGGGGCACGGCCTGGTGAGTGACGAGTGGGCACGTCTGGACATCAAATTGGGACGTCACGACAACAAGAAACTGTATAAGGAACTGAAGCGGTGGTTGGGCACTCCCTATGCCTATGCCGAGCACACCTGCGGCGAAGGCACCGATTGTTCAGGAATGGTCATGGAGGTATTCTTGACGGTCTATGGCGTCAAGGTGCACCGCAATTCGGCCAAGATGCTGGAAGAGAACTGCCGTGTCATCGATCTGGATGACTTGAAGGAAGGCGACCTGGTCTTCTTTTGCACCAATGGCGACGGACGCGTGTCCCACGTGGGCATCTATCTCAAGGACAACAAGTTTGTGCATGCCTCCTCGTCGCGAGGGGTCGCTGTCGATGACCTTCGCCAGAACTACTACGCCACACACTTTCACGCTGCAGCCCGCGTGACAACCAAACCCAAATAGGGCTGCTTTCACCCCTTTTTTTCAAACAACTTATACAACCATGAACAACATAAACAACTGTTTTATTATTGTTTCGGGTGTATGACAAGAGGCATCTGTCCTTTTTCCCCTTTTTATCCTTTTTACCTGCATGCGGCCTTTTTTCGTGTGAGTGCGACAAGTAGAGACGCAAAATTTTGCGTCTCAAGGGCCGGCATTGTGGATTCGCGTGATGGGAGACGCAAGATTTTGCGTCTCTACAGAATTACAGTTAGATTTTCAGGTGCCGCCACAGGGCGCGGGGCAGGCGGCGCCACAGGGCTGTCAGGATGGCGTATTTCCAATCGATGACCACGACGTGGCGTTTGTTGTGGATGGCCTTGACGATTTGTCGGGCTACTTTGTCGGGCTTGAGCATCATGGGATAATGGAAGTCCCCGCTCAGCAGGTCGGTATCGACAAAGCCCGGGCGAATGTCGGTAAATCGGATGTTCAGGCCACGGGCATTAGCCTGCTGTTCCAGCGACTGGAGATAGACGTTCTGGAATGCCTTGGTGGCAGAATAGGAGGGCGCCGGGCCAAGGCCCTTGGTGCCGGCAATGCTGGTCAGGGCGGCGATGTGTCCCTGGCCACGTTCGGCAAAATAGCGGTAGGCCTCCCCTATCATGCGGGTGAAGCCCATGCCGTTGGTATTTACCGTGTTGAGTTCGATGTCGGGTGTGAGTGTGCGGTTCTGCTTGCCGATGCCGGATACATGGAAATAGAGGTCCATGCCGCCCAATTCGTCGATGAGTGTGCGCAGGCGGCTGTCGGCGTCCTCGGCAGTGACATCGATAACGGCTGTCACTACCCTGTCGGGTGCCAGCTGTTTCAGGGCCTGCAGTCGGTCATCTCGACGGGCGGCAATGCCCAGCTGATAGCCCTCGGCCAGCAGCAGTTTTGCCACTTCCATTCCCATGCCTGACGATGCCCCGATGATGACTGCTTTCTTCATGATGATTTGATTTCTTACTATTGCCTGTTATTCAAGGCCCAACTGCTGCTGGACGCTTTCCTCATGGATGGCTTGCATGACCCGCTCGATAAAACTGCGTGACAAGCCGTGGGAGTCGGCCTCGTCGAGCCTTGCGTTAATCATGTCCTGATAGCGGGCGGGCTGCACTACGCGCAGGTTGTGAGCTTTCTTGAAGCGGCCAATCTCGCGCGAGACGCTCATGCGGCGTGCCAGCACAGCCAGCAGTTCGTGGTCACAGTCGTCAATCTGCTGGCGCAGGAGTGACAACTCGTCCTCGACGGGCGCTCCCGAACGAATCACTAGACGGTTGAGAATCGTCTGGAGCGTATGGGGTGTAATCTGCTGCGCGCTGTCGCTCAGGGCGTGGTCGGGGTCGCAGTGGCTTTCAATCATCAGACCGTCAAAGCCCACGTCCATTGCCAATTGGGAGAGCGATTCGACGTATTCACGCTTGCCGCCAATGTGTGACGGGTCGCACAGGATGGTCATGCCCTGTGCACGGCGGCGCATCTCGAAGGGGATGTGCCACTGGGGGTCGTTGCGGTAGAGGTGTGCTCCAGCCGAACTGAATCCGCGGTGAACGGCACCCAATCTCGTGATGCCCGCATTGCTGAAGCGCAGCAAGGCACCCTGCCACAGGTCCAGGTCGGGGTTGACGGGGTTCTTGACCAGCACGGTCACCTCGTCATGACCCTGCAACTGGTCGGCGATATCCTGGATGGCAAACGGGTTGGCCGTCGTGCGTGCTCCTATCCACAGGATGTCGATACCTGCATCCAGGGCGGCCCGCACGTGCTCGACGGTGGCCACCTCGGTAGCCACCATCATCCCGGTTTTGCGTTTGACCGCTTGCAACCACTGCAGGCCCTTGTCGCCAACGCCCTCAAAGCTGCCGGGCATTGTGCGCGGTTTCCATAGCCCAGCCCTGAAGACCTTAACGCCGATGGCGCTCAGGGCACGTGCCGTGTCCAGGGTCTGCTGCACGCTCTCGGCGCTGCACGGGCCGGCAATGACAATAGGCGAGCCGCTCTCAATACTGGGGAAAGAGAGCGGTTCGATATCAGATAATGACTTGGACAAGTTCATCAACAAGCCTTGAAACTCATGTCAAGCGACTTGATGGAATGGGTGAGCGCGCCCACCGAGATGTAGTCCACGCCGCACTCGCCATAGGCCCTCAGGGTGTCGATGGTAATGCCGCCGCTGGACTCGGTCTCTACCCTGCCGTTGATGATTTCCACGGCCTTGCGGGTGTTCTCGACGCTGAAGTTGTCGAGCATTACGCGGTCCACGCCGCCATGATCGAGCACCTGCTGCAGCTCGTCGAAGTTGCGCACCTCGATTTCAATCTTCAGGTCCTTGCCGTTCTCTTTGCACCAGCGGTGGGCATTCTCGATGGCGGGCACGATGCCGCCGGCAAAGTCCACGTGGTTGTCCTTGAGCAGAATCATGTCGAACAGGCCGATGCGGTGGTTGCAGCCGCCGCCAATCTTCACGGCGTCCTTCTCGAGCAGGCGCATGCCAGGTGTGGTCTTGCGGGTGTCGAGCACACGGGTCTTGAGGCCTTCCAGGCACTTGGCATAGCGTGCCGTGGTCGTGGCCACACCGCTCATGCGTTGCATGATGTTGAGCATCAGGCGCTCGGTCTGCAGCAGTGAGCGCACCTTGCCCGTCACCACAAATGCGATGTCGCCGGGCTTGACGTGGGCACCGTCCTCGATCATCACCTCCATCTTCAGTTCCGGGTCAAATTTCTCGAACACGCGGCGTGCGATTTCCACACCTGCCAGGATGCCCTCTTCCTTGACAATCAAGCGCTGGCGTCCCATCTCGTCGTCGGGGATGCAGCACAGGGTCGTAGCGTCACCGTCACCAATGTCCTCGGCAAATGCCAGGTCAATCAACTCATCAATCAGTTCTTCTCTTGTTTTCATTTTTATCCTTTTTTTCTTTATTTACGCCTACAAAGATAGCGCAAGACAAGCACAACACCAAATTTATTTGAGCAACCTATCTTGCCCGAAAACAAATTTTTGGGAATGTGGCAGAATTTTTCGGGGGATTTGCTAATTTTGTGGCAACAAACAATCAAGAAACAGACAAGAATGAAGATTACACTCGCCGTCATCGGCAAGACCGAGGTGGGATTTGTGCGCCAGGGCATCGAGGAATATGTGAAACGCCTGCAGCACTATGTCACGTTCAATATCCAATATGTGGGCGACGTGAAGGGCACCCGCAACATGAGCGAGGCTCAGCAAAAGGCTGCCGAGGGGCGTGCCCTGCTGGCCACACTCGAGACCAGCGACCACGTTGTCCTGCTCGACGAGCACGGAACCGAGCGCACCTCGATGGACTTCAGCCAGTGGCTGCAGCGGCGAATGGCCAGCGGTGTCAAGCGGCTGGTGTTTGTCGTGGGAGGGCCCTACGGCTTCTCTCCCGAGGTCTATGACCGTGCCAACGAGAAGATTTCGCTGAGCAAGATGACGTTCCCCCACGAACTGGTGCGTCTGGTGTTTGTCGAGCAGCTCTACCGTGGGTTTACCATCTTGCGGCACGAGCCGTATCATCATGAGTGAAGCGCTGTAGCGTCGGAGCGCTACAGCGGGGTCTAGGGTTTAGGGTCTAGAGTTTAGGGTTTAGGGTTTAGGGAATTTAGTGATTAGGATATTTGAAAGATTATTTTTAGATGAAGAGGTTTTGGTTCATTTTGGCGATTATGCTGTTGGGACTGGATGCGTTGGGCAAGTCCTATTATAACACGGTGGAGAACAACTTTGGCGGGCTGTTTCCCAATCCGGGCATGAGGATGCAGGGCCGCTACAAGGCCATTGACCGCAATCTGCTCATCGAGGAGAATGCCACGATGGCAACGGCCTTGACCATCGACACCATGTGCATCTACAGCACTGCCTACCGCTACCAGCTGCGCCTGGCCAACCTCAACAACAAGCAGGGCAAGACCATTACGGTAAGGAACCGCATGACGGGCGAGAATACCCCTGTCACGAGTTCACAGTGGGGGCTTGTGTTCAACTACGACGAGATGGGCGACTATTGCGCCGTGGTGCTGAGTTGCGACAACAGTGCTCCCTATCAGGACATTACCGACGAACGCTCGATGCTGGTGTCGGTCGTGCAGCGCTGCGGCAACGAGGTGAGCCAGCTGGCGCAAACCACGCTCGGCAAGGGCATCTCGCTCGAGGACGACATGAACACCGTCTGCATCGATGTAGATGAACACGGCGTGAGGGTTTCTATCGGCAAGAACGAGGTGCAGCAAGTGCTGGAGGCCGCCGTCAAGCGTCCGTCGGGCATGGTGCAGGTGGGCTATCTGGTGGGCCCTGGCGCACGCACCGCCGTCGAGCGCGCTGTGATCACCATCGAGAACGAGCAGCAGGTGGCTGCCACTACCCCGTGGACCCTGGCCTCGCTCGATGAATACCTGGCCCGCAGTGCCGACCCCATCGAGGGCTACTGGCGCTATCTGGACCATGACATGCAGGATGACTGGCTGCGCTTGGGTGGCCGCTACACGCTGGCCGTGGTGCGCGGCGATAACGGCTATGACATCATCTACATCGACGGTGCCCAGGTGAGTAAATCGATGTGGACACCCTGCATGTTGAAAGGCCATATCTCTCCCACCCTGTTCGCCGGCAACTACGACCTGAGCTGGATAGATGCCACGATGGATCCTATCGGCTCCGATGCCTATGCCACCATCGAGAACGGTGTCATCCTCACCCTCAATTTCCCAGTCTTTATGAGCCAGGTGCGCTTTGCCAAGGTATTGAATCCTAATGATTAGAATCCGATTTTTTTTGGCTATGTTAAAACAAATGCCTAATTTTGCGCCCAAAAATTTTAAATACACATTTATTAACTGAACAAAATGAAGAAGATTGTTTTGATTTTTGCTGCCATGCTGGCCATGGCACAGATGAATGCGGCAACCACCGACGATGCCGTTAACAACGAAGCCAATAAGGCCGAGGCTGCCACCGTTGCAACCCAGGCAGAAGATGAGGATGATTCCTCCATTGTGCGCCCCTTCAAGATCATTAACGACGAGAGGACCAAGCACTGGACTATCAAGGCCAGCGGTTTCTACGTTGGTATGGGCGTGAAGCATAACTGGGAAACTATCAACAATAGCTTTGAAATCGGTATGCTTAATTTTATCTCGATAAACTACAATAGCCTGCACGGCCAGAACCTGAGCCTGGGTGCTGGTATCCACCACCGCTCTTACAGCATGAAGCGCCCCACTATGCTCGTGCGCGACGATAACAACGTGGTTAAAGTTAGCTGGTATCCCTCTGATAACGTCAACGAGATCAAGAAGCGCACCTCTAACTTGAACATGTGGTCCTTCCAGGTCCCCCTCATGTTCCGTCAGAGGATTGTCAAGAAACTCGAGATTGGCGTTGCCGGTATCCTGAACTTGAACTACTTTGCCCGCGTCGATAATCACTTCGAGATGAACAAGACCGACTATGACATCCACTTCAAGGGTCTCAAGCAGAATAAGGTCAGCTTTGACGCTATGGCATCGCTCACCTATGGTGGCACCGGTATCTACTGCCGCTACAGCCCCGCCAAGTTCTTCAAGGACGGCTTTGGTCCTGAAATCAAGAACACCTGGACCCTGGGTATCACCCTTGGCCTGTAATTGACGGGAATAACCGACATCATGGAATAACGGAGAGCCTGAGCAATCGGGCTCTCCTTTTTTTTACTATTTTTATCCTTTTTATTGTTACAAATGGCCGTGTTGTGCGT
Source organism: uncultured Bacteroidales bacterium (assembly GCA_902793405.1). GTDB lineage: Bacteria > Bacteroidota > Bacteroidia > Bacteroidales > Muribaculaceae > Sodaliphilus. The sequence goes on from CADBDH010000011.1 coordinate 46,788, forward strand.
CTATTAAGTAGAAACGTCAATTGGCAATGAAGCAACCCGACAACATCACCAGCGCATTCACTACCTTGAGGGAGCAGATGCTCTCGCTGGCCGAGCGCATCACGGGCAACCGTGACGACGCTGCCGATGCGGTTCAGGATGCCTTTGTGAAGCTGTGGCTGCGGCGGGGGCGCATCGAGTCCTCGAGCCATGCCAGCGGAGCGGGAATGACAACTGTGCGCAATGCCAGCGTCGACCTGGCCAGACGCAACAGCAGGCGCGCCCACGTCCCGATAGAGCAAGCCGATGATGCCCCTGTCGAGGTTACCGACGCCGATCGTGAACTGGCCTATCGCCAGGTGCGGGCCATCATCGACAAGGAATTGTCCCCTAACCAGCGTGCCATCATCGACATGAGAGAAGTTGAAGGGATGGAATTTGAGGATATCGCATTGCGATTGGGATTGCAAGCCGCCACCGTGCGGGTAGAACTGAGCCGGGCACGCAAGCGGGTGCGCGAGATTTACCAACAGAGAAAGGAGAGTTGAAAAATGAAGAAATCACTATATATCAGCAGTCAGGCACAACTCGAAACGCTCATCGGGCAATACTTCGAGGGCATGACCACCCTTGAACAGGAAGACGCCATCAGGCAGTGCCTTGCCCATTGCCCATGGAGCAGCCAGGCCATCGACGATGCCCGTATGGTCATGGGCTACTTTGCCGCCCACGCCGAGCAGCAGCACAACCGAGCCAACCGAGCCACCCGTGGCCTGCGGCAACGCTTCATCGGCATAGCAGCCTCGATAGCCGTTATACTGGCTGTAGGAGGGTATGTCCTGTGGCACCAGAGCCAGCCTAACGACGTGTGCATTGCCTATGTCAACGGTAAGGTCGTGGAGGACAACGATAAAGTAATGGCACTGGTCGTTAGTGACATGAGCAAGATGGACAACGCCGCCAATGCCATGACCAATCAACTCTCTAGCCTGGGCGAAGCCCTTGAACTTGACAACGAATAAAACACTACCGATATGAAACGAATCACCATTATCATTCTCGCCTGCCTGTTGGCCACGATGGCAGCCATGGCCCAAGACGGCTTGAACATCAACCGCCTGTTTGACGGACGGTACAAGAAGACCGCGGGCGCTACCGAAATCATCGTCACCGGCAGCCAGGCCCACGAAATCGGCCTCACGATCTACCACAGCGTGAGCTTGACCGACAAGACCCAGGCCGAGATTATCGAGAACGCCGTCGCCCGTGACGGCGCAAGGGCCATCGACAAGGAAGTGGAGTTTCGCAACGGGCAGCTGTACTACGGCTTCTATACCATGCCCAAGAACAAGCGCAGCAACCGCTACATCTTCTTCCTGAACCAGAACCTGGCGCGCAAGGCGCCCAAGAACGTCGTCACGCTCATCTACATGGAAGGCAGCGCCAGCGCCGACAAGATCAAAAAACTCATCAGGAAATAATCACAATCAATACACAATCGCATTATGAAGAAGTTTTCATTATTCATCATCACTGCCATCATGGCAGCAGCATCGATGTCGGCCCTGTCGCCCGACACGGTAACCGTTATCGAGAGCCCCAACCAGGTCATCATCACCGAAACCGGCACGGGCACCCGCGTCAAGGTCGTGGGACAGAAGGACAACGACGGCTACAGTTACACCTACACCGTGCAACACGCCTCTAACGACACCGTCCACACCACAAGCGACTGGGAACTCAACTTCCCTTTCAAGAAGAACAAGAGAAAACGCTACCACTGGACCATGGAGACCAAGGGCCTCTACTTTGGTGGTGCGCTCAAGACTTCCTGCGACCTCGTTAACAACAGTTTCAACTGGGGTATTCTTAACATCGCCAGCATCAATTACGACACATGGCACGGACAGCACTTCTCGTTGGGTGTGGGCTATGACAACAAGCGGTTCTCGCTCAAGCGTCCCCACTGCTTTGTCATGGACGAGGCCACCGGCATTGTGGGCACCAGCACCTATCCCGATGACGTGAAAGACCGCTCGTCGGTGCTCAGCATCAGGGCCATCCAGTTCCCGCTCCTGTTCCAACAAGACTTGGGCATAGATTTCCACATCGTGTTGGGTGCCAGCATGAATTGGAACGTGTATGCCAAGTGCAACACCCACTACAAAGTCAACAAGACCCACTACGACGTGTCTTATCGCGGAATCAAGCAGAACAAACTGACCTTTGATGTGATTGGTGCCCTCTCCTACAACGGCCTGGCCATCTATGGCCGTTACTCCCCCAGCAACATGTTCAAGAAAGGCTACGGCCCCGAAATCAAGAACACCTGGACCCTAGGCGTCGCCATTGCCCTGTAACCGAGGGAGGGAAAGGACATTACGAAAAAGACGGAGAGCCCATCGTGGCCCTCCGCCTTCTGTTTAATAATCGCTGTCGCTCTTGTGTTTTTGTTTGCGGGTGTAGGTTTTCTTGGAGCGGTGGACGCGGTTGGTCGAGTGGAAGCCGGGGCCTAACACTTCCTGCTGGCCCTCGCGGTTGCCACGACGCATGGCCTTGATGACATCATCGAGGCGCGATTTCTGTTTCTTCTTTTTCATGATACCAATAGAAAAGCAAATATCGTGCCAAGCGCACGAGCCAATGGCTCGCAAGACCTCGACTGGCTGTTGCATCGTTGCTATACACGTCACCGCATCGATGACTACTGCAATAAAAAACAGGGCGGATGCCGTGGTGGCGCCCGCCCTGGTTTAGTGAGTTGTCGTCAAGGATTTACCCTTCGAGCTCTTTCTTGATGCGCTCGGTGAGCATGGGAACGATCTTGTGGAGGTCGCCCACGATGCCCAGATCAGCTACACTGAAGATGGGAGCAAACTTGTCCTTGTTGATGGCGATGATGTAATCGCTCTCCTCCATACCGGCAAGGTGCTGGATGGCACCGCTGATACCGCAAGCCATGTAGAGGTTGGGACGAACGGTCTTACCGGTCTGACCCACCTGAACCTCGTGAGGCATCACGCCGTTATCGACCATGGCACGTGACGAAGCCACCTGACCGCCGAGGACGTCGGCGAGGGCCTGCAGCTTGTCGAAGCCTTCCTTGTCATGCACGCCGCGACCACCGCTGACGAGGATCTTGGCCTCGGCGATGTCGGCAACCTGCTTGTCGGCCTTGATGGTCTTGACGAGTTTTACCTTGAACTTGCTGGCGTCGAACTTGGGAGCGAACTCGGTCACGATGCCCTCGCGGCCGGGCTGGCGCTGGATCTTCTGCATCACACCGGGACGGACGGTCGACATCTGCGGACGGTTGTTCGGGCAGATGATGGTTGCCATCAGGTTGCCGCCAAAGGCGGGACGGGTCATGCGGAATTCGGGTTCACCATCCTTATCGGGCTCGATGTCGAGCTTGGTGCAGTCGGCGGTCAGACCGGTCTTGAGGCGCGAAGCAATGCGCGGAGCCAGGTCACGGCCGATGGTGGTAGCGCCATAAAGCACGATGCTGGGCTTGCGGTCAATGATGATTTGACCTACAGCCTGTGAATACTGTTCGCTGAGGAAGTCTTTCAACTCGGGAGCGTCAACAACGATAACCTCGTCGGCACCAAACTCGATAAGCATCTGAGCCTGGTCCTTGATGCCCTCACCCAGCAACATGGCAACCACCTTCTCACCGAGGGCGTCGGCCAGGTCGCGGGCCTTACCTAAAAGTTCGAGTGCAACGGACTGGATGACACCTTCGCGCTGCTCAGCAAAAACGAATACGTTCTTATAATCTTTCTTATCCATAGCGATAACTTTTAGATAATGTGTTTAACTTTCAGTTGATTAACAATCAGCTCTACAGCCTCCTCGGGGGTTACCTCGTGAACCTCGCCCGGAGCCTTCATGGCCTTGGGGAAGGACTTGAACACCTTGGTGGGCGAGCCGGCAAGACCCAGCTTGCCTTCCTCGACGTCGATCTTGTCGGCACTCCAGACCTCGACTTCCTTGTCATAGGCCTCCATGATGCCGCTCACGCTCATGTAGCGGGCATCAAATGCCGAAGCAAGCACGGTCAGCAGGCATTTGCCCTCAACCTCAAGAACCTGTACGCCATCCTCGTTCTCCTTGTCCACCTGCAGGTTGCCGTTCTCAAGCAGCTTGGCATCGGCAACGTAGGTGATCTGCGGCAGGTCGAGGTGCTCGGCGAGCTCGGGACCCACCTGGGCGGTATCACCGTCGATAGCCTGGCGGCCAGCGATGATGAGGTCATAGTCCAGCACACGGCACAGGCCCGACAGGGCGTAGGAAGTGGCCAGTGTGTCGGCACCGGCAAACTTGCGGTCACTCAGCAGGATGGCACGGTCGGCACCCATGGCGAGGGCCTCGCGCAGCATGACGTCGGCTTGGGGCGGTCCCATCGAGATGACGGTAACATGGGCACCAAACTGGTCTTTGAGTCTTAAAGCCAGCTCAAGGCCACCCTTGTCGTCGGGGTTCATGATGCTGGGAACGCCTTCACGAATCAAAGTACCCTTCACGGGGTCAATCTTGACAACAGTGGTATCGGGAACTTGTTTTACACAAACTATAATATTCATAATTAGTTCTTAGTTTTTAGTTTTTAGTTCTTAGTCGTAAGTATGGTTTGTATCGCCTGAAAGAGGAAATATGACCTAAAACTTACAACTTAAAACTTACAACTTATTTAAACAATTGACCGGCGATGACCATGCGCTGAACCTCGGATGTACCCTCGTAGATCTCGGTAATCTTGGCGTCACGCATCATGCGCTCAACAGGATATTCACGGGTGTAACCGTAACCACCGTGGAACTGTACGGCCTTGGTGGTCACCTCCATAGCTGTCTCGGCAGCAAAGAGCTTGGCCATAGCGGCATCGGCGCTGTAGGGCAGGTGCATGTCTTTCTTCCATGCGGCACTGCGCACCAGCAGACGGGCAGCCTCGACCTTGGTCTTGAGGTCGGCCATCTGGAACTGGGTGTTCTGGAACTTGGCGATAGCACGGCCAAACTGCTTGCGCTCCTTGGTGTACTTCACGGTCTCGTCGATAGCGCCCTGAGCGATGCCGAGAGCCTGCGAAGCGATACCGATGCGGCCGCCGTCAAGCGTCATCATAGCAATCTTGAAGCCCTTGCCGAGCTGGCCCAGCAGGTTCTCCTTGGGAACGATGCAGTTCTCAAAAATCAACTCACAGGTAGCGCTGCCGCGGATACCCATCTTCAACTCCTTCTTGCCAATAGAGAAGCCGGGCATGTCGCGCTCGACGATGAAGGCCGAGATACCCTTGGTGCCCTGCGACTTGTCGGTCATGGCCATCACGATGAACACGTGGGCATTAGAAGCGTTGGTGATGAAAATCTTGGAGCCGTTGAGCACCCAGTGGTCACCAGCGTCAACAGCGGTAGTCTGCTGCATGGCAGCGTCGGTACCGGCATTGGGCTCGGTCAGACCAAAGGCGCCAATCCACTCACCCGAAGCGAGCTTGGGCAAGTATTTCATCTTCTGCTCCTCGGTACCATGCTCCAGGATGGGAGCCATGCACAGCGAGGTGTGGGCCGAGAGGACTACGCCCGTGGTAGCACACACGCGTGAGAGCTCCTCAACAGCCATGATATACATCTGAACGGTACCACCGGCACCGCCATATTGCTTGGGAATGGGAATACCCATCATGCCGAGCTTGCCCATCTTCTGGACCGTCTCGAGCGGGAAGCGCTCCTGCTCGTCAATCTCGGCAGCGAGAGGCTTTACCTCGTTCTCTGCAAACGAGCGAACCATCTGCAGGAACAATTCTTCAGTCTTGGAATAGCTAAAATCCATATATTCTTTAAGTTTTTAGTCTTTAGTTGTTAGTTGTTAGTCTAATTTGTATCGCCTGGAATGTCATGAGTAATACTACTTAAAACTAAAAACTAACAACTAAAAACTCATTAAATTAATACTTGTAGAAGCCTTCACCGGATTTGCGGCCGAGCAGACCGGCACGTACCATCTTGCGCAGCAGCGGGTGAGGACGATACTTGGGATCGCCAAACTCGTTATAGAGCACCTCCATGATGGCGAGGTTCACATCGTTACCAATCAGGTCGGCAAGGGCAAGGGGTCCCATGGGATGGTTGGCACCCAGCATCATGCACTTGTCGATGTCCTCGGCACTGGCGATACCGTCGGCCAGGATACCTACGGCCTCGTTGATCATCGGGATGAGAATGCGGTTAACGACAAAGCCGGGAGCCTCGTTAACGGGCACGGGGGTCTTGCCGATTTCGGTTGTCAGGTCAACAATGCACTTGGCAGTTTCCTCGCTGGTGAGCTGGCCCTTGATTACCTCGACGAGCGCCATGCGGTCGGCAGGGTTGAAGAAGTGGCAACCAATGAACTGGGCGGGACGGCTGGTGCAAGCAGCAATCTCGGTAATCGAGAGCGACGACGAGTTGGTGGCAAAAATGGTCTCGGGCTTGCAGATCTTGTCAAGCTCCATGAACACTTCCTTCTTCAACTGCATGTTCTCGACAGCAGCCTCGATAACGAGGTCGGCATCGGCGAAGTCGGCATAATCGGTCGTCGTGGTGATGTTTGCCAGGATAGCCTTCATGGCATCCTCGGTGATCTTACCCTTCTCGACGAGCTTGTTGTAACCCTTGGAGATCGAAGCCATGGCTTTGTCCAGGCTCTCCTGGGTGCGGCTCTTCATGACCACGGGCATCTTGGCGGCAAAAGCCTTGACGATACCCTTAGCCATCGTACCTGTTCCAATAACGCAAATTTTCATAATTTGATAATATTTTGATAATTAAATGTTTATACTTGATTATTCTCCGATAAAAGTGGCTTCACGCTTGTTGAGGAAAGCGTCCATGCCCTCTTTCTGGTCCTTAGTGGCAAAGCACTGGCCGAAGAGCTTATTCTCGAGTGCGATGGCATCATCGGCATCCAGGTCGTAGCCCTCGTTGATGCTCTGCTTGGCCAGACTGATGGCCACTGGCGCGTTCTTGAGCATCATGGCAGCCATATCCAGAGCCTTAGGCATAACTTCCTCGGGCTCGTAAACGGCATTTACCAGACCGATGCGTAATGCTTCGTCGGCGCGTACCACCTTGCCTGTGTAGATCATCTCCTTGGCATAGCCTTGGCCAACGAGCTTGGGCAGGCGATAGGTTCCCGAGAATCCCGGGATAATGCCCAGACCCACCTCGGGCTGACCGAATTTGGCCTTGCTCGAAGCGATGCGGATGTCACAGGCCATGGCAATCTCACAGCCGCCGCCCAGTGCAAAGCCGTTGACAGCGGCAATGACGGGAATGGGAAGCGTCTCGATGGCACGGAAGACCTGAGCGCCCAGGCGGCCGAATTCCTGGCCCTGCGGCTCATTGAGGTGGGCCATCTCGGAAATGTCGGCACCTGCCACAAACGACTTCTCGCCGTCACCAGTGATGATGAGCACGCGGGTTGCCTTGTCCAGGTTGGCGATAAAGTCGCCGATTTCCTTCAGGATGGTTGAGTTGAGCGCGTTCAGTGATTTGGGGGCCGAAATCTTCATGACGGTCACCCCACCCTGCGGCTGCTCAATCTTCAAGAAATTGTATTCCATGATTTGCTGGAATTAAACATCCATGGGTTTCAGGTCGGGCGAGATGATGAGCTTGGCCTCGGTAGCGGCCTGCACATCCTCGACGGTGAACTCGGGATGGAGCTCGCGCAGGACGATACCCTCGGGAGTGATGTCCATAACACCCATCTCGGTGATAATCATGTTGACCTGACCGGCAGCGGTGAGGGGCAGCGTGCACTCCTTCAAAATCTTGGGGTTACCCTTCTGGGTGTGCTCCATGGTGAGGATCACACGCTTGGCACCTACTACGAGGTCCATTGCGCCACCCATACCGGGAGCCATCTTGCCGGGGATAATCCAGTTGGCCAGGTTACCTTTCTCATCGACCTGCAGAGCGCCCAGGAACGAAACGTTCACGTGGCCGCCGCGGATGATGGCGAACGAGGTAGCCGAGTCGAAGGTGCAGGCACCAGGATTCAGCGTGATAGCACCGCCACCAGCATTGATGAGGTTCTTGTCCTCCTTGCCCTCTTCGGGCGTGGGACCCATACCCATGGCACCGTTCTCGGTCTGCAATGTTACCGAAACGCCGTCGGGCAGGTAGTTAGGGATTAAGGTGGGGATACCAATACCCAGATTCACAACATCGCCATCGTGCAACTCCTTGGCGGCACGTTTTGCGATGACTTCTCTCATTTGATATTTATCCATAATGAAAACAGTGTTTTGAGATTAATTATGTTGTTTTTAAAAAGTTATTTCATTCCTCTCTTGACCATTTCCTGAACAACGAACGAAGCCACATCGTCGGCATAGGTGTTCATGCCGAAACCGGCATCAAAGCCCAACTCCTTGGCCAACTCGTGCGTCACACGTGCGCCGCCGCAGCAGCATATCATCTTGTCGCGCAAGCCCTCGGCCTCCATGAGCTCGATAAACTCGGTCATGTTCTTGATGTGAACATCCTTCTGGGTTACCGTCTGCGAGACGAGCAGGGCGTCGGCATGGAGTTCGATGCCCTTGGCGATGAATTCGTCGTTGGGCACCTGTGAACCCAGGTTGTAGGCCTCGATCATCTCGTAGCGCTCCAGGCCGTAATGGCCGGCATAGCCCTTCATGTTCATGATGGCATCGATGCCCACGGTGTGGGCGTCGGTACCTGTCGAAGCTCCCACAATGACAATCTTGCGGCCGATGTTCTCCTTGATGTATTCATCGGTCTCGTACATGTCCATCGTGTTGCTCTCCACCTTGGGGACATAAATGGTCGAATAGTCCACCGTGTGGGTGCAGCTGCCGTAGCAGTTGAAGAAGGTGAAGCCAGGGGTCAACTCCTTGTAGAAGACAACGCTGGGATTCTCCAGACCCATCTTGCGGAGCAACTGCTTGGCTGCCTCAACGGCCTCGGCGCCACAGGGTACGGGCAGGGTGAAACTGAGCTGCACCTTGCCGTCGTTCATGGTGTCGCCATAGGGCTTTATCTTGGTGAAGTCTAAGGTTTTGTCAAAATCCTTAGCTTCCATGCTATATAATCCTTCGCTCATAGTATTGTAGTAACCTTATATAATGTGTTGTTATTATCTCTTCCCTTTCATCAGTTCCACAAAGGGATTATAGTAGTTTTCACCTTTCATGGTGACGCCCGACAGACCCTTACCGCCGTTCTTTGGACGCTTGACATCGCCGAAGATGCCCTTCTCAAGAGCCGTAAACAGTCCTTCCTTGGTGATCTCCTCGAGCAACTTGATGGTGTTGCCCAGCACTTCCTTGACGCGGTTGCGGCAGATGCCACCCTCGACAAACTCCATTTCCTCGCCGATGCTCTTCATATTGTTGAAGATGTACTTGGCGTTCTCGATCGAGAGGTAACGGTCGCTCATGAAGGGTGTGTGGATAGCCTCGGTGGGCATACCCAGCAGCTGGATGCCCTGGTGGGTCCAGATGCCGATCATGTTGAACAGGGCGTCCTGGATGTGGCCACGGAAGATGTTACCCGTCATGAACTTGGTGGGCGGCATGTACTTCAGCGTGGCTTTGGGGAAGATCTCGCGGGTCATCTGTGCCTGAGCCAGCTCCAGCAGGAAGCCGTTCTCGAGCATGGGATCCATCTCGAAGGCGTGTCCCAGACCCATCTGCTCCTCGGGCAGGCCGGCCATGAGCGCCAGCTGCTCGTTGATGAGGTCCGATGCCAGCACCGTGTGGGCTGCCTCGACAGCATCGGCGGTGGTCAGATAGTTGTCCTCGCCCGTGTTGATGATCACACCGGCAAAACCGTTGATGATGCGGCTCATGTACTGGTCGATGAGCGTGCGCTGCATGTTGATGTCGCGGAACAGGATGCCATACAGGGCATCGTTCAGCATCACGTCCAAACCCTCGAAAGCACCCATGATGGCGATCTCGGGCATACACAGTCCTGAGCAGTAGTTACACAGGCGGATGTAACGGCCCTGCTCCTCACCTACCTCATCAAGTGCCTTGCGCATGATGCGGAAGTTCTCTTGGGTAGCGAAAGTGCCGCCAAAGCCCTCGGTCGTAGCGCCATAGGGCACATAGTCCAGCAGACTCTGACCCGTGGTGCGGATCACAGCGATAATGTCGGCACCCTGACGGGCTCCAGCCTGGGCCTGAACAACATCCTCATAGATGTTACCAGTCGCTACAATGATGTACAAGTAGGGCTTGGGGCCTTCGCCGATGGTCTCGAGGTAATGCTCGCGACGTGAGCGGCGGGCGCGGATGCGTGACATGCTCTCGTCGATGACGGGCTGCAGAGCCTCGGCAATCTGCTTGGGGTCACGCGTTACCACTTGGGTGATATCCAGCTCATCGGTGGCCACCTTCTCAGCAATCTGCTGGGGATTGAGACCCGTCTGGATCATGGCATTAGCGATGAAGAACAGAGCGCCCTCGTTGAGCACACCCTTGTCTTTCAAGGCTTCCACCACCACGTTGGGCAGTGGCACGTCATTGTCGTCAACGCCGTCGATGCCCATCAAACGGCACAATGTGCGCTCAACGGCAACAGTCGTGTATTGCTCCACGAAAGTCTGCACATCCTCGGCAATGCCTTTGGCTAAGCCTCTGGCATATTCCACTTTTTCAAAATCTAGTCCTAACTTGCTCTTTTGCATAGTAAATAATGTATATAGTATTGATGTGATGTCTAAACGGGTTGAGGTGAAGCGCCCAGCAGGCTCCTCGCCATATTAATCCACTCGCTGTCGATGCCCAGGCTTTGGGCAATATTCAATGCCTCATGTGGCACCTCGCCGTCCTGAACCTCGACCAGCTGGTAATCCATCTCGCCGTTCTCGAAGCCTTTCACCCTGAGGCGACGGGCCTCGCTTGACGCTATATCGTAATGCGTTGTCATCACCAGGCTCATATCCTTTCCCGACAGCACCTTGAGCAAGGCCGACACCAGGGCGGCACCCTCGGTGGGATTGGTTGTACGGGCCGGTTCGTCGATTAACGCCAGTATTCTCTTGTTCATGCGTGATGCCTTGATAACGGCATCGATGTTCTTCATCTCGGCAGCAAACGAAGACAGGCCCTTCTCGACCGACTGTTCGTCACCGATGCAGAAGTATATCTCGTCTTTCACGGCAATTCGGGCCGCAGCCGCGGGAATGCCGAACCCAAACTGGAAGAGTAGCTGACACAGGGTCAGCGTCTTCAATACTACGGTCTTGCCGCCCATGTTGGCACCTGTAATCAGGGTGGGCTGCATGGCGTAGGTGATATCCACCGGCTGGAAATCTCGCCCGTGAGTTGCAAGGGCCTCTTTCACCTGCGGGTGGAACATCGACTCGTACTGGCTGGACGCATCGTGGGATAAAATGGGGAAAACCAATCCCATTTCTCTCATCTGGATAGCCTTTGCCATATTGACGTCAATTTGAGCCAACGCGATTTGGGCCTGCTCGATATCGGCTGCAAAGGGATGCAACTGCTTGCTCAGGTCTTTTCTCACGCCCTCCTCGAGTTCGCTGGCCTGCAACATCAGGTCGTCTTGATTCTCGGGATGCTGGCGCATGTCGGCCCGCAGGTCTTTCAGCTCAGCGCAGTAGGAGTCATATATATAAAATGTGGCAATCTTCATCCCGTCGGGGTCAAGGATGTCGATGACCTTGTCAAGGGCGGGAATCTTTACCACATCGGCCATGCCATGCTTGTCGAGCAACTTGGCCACATCGGTTGCGAGGATAGCGAGGTGCTTGATCTCGAACAGCTCGATGTCGTCGAGCACAGCCTGGTTGTGCAGGTTCTTGATTGTCGTGCGGATGTCCTTCAAGCCCTGCAACCTGAAGAGCAACGTGTCGATATAAGTCTTATCGACCTCACGGATGAATGTGTCGAACTGATGGAGGATGTCATAGGCCGCAACGATTTCCTCGCCTTGAGTCATCATGGGCGAATCGAGGAGCCAACGGCGCGCAAAGCCTGACTGCAGTTCCAGCTTGTCGAGCATGAAACGCAGGCCGCAGGGCGAATCTATGACATTCTTCAGTTGCATTATCCGTTATTCTTTATCAAATCATAAACAGGAAGCCGGATGGCTTCGCTGAGTCTGGCACACAGCGTGTCCGAGTCGAGGACATAACCGCTGGGAGAGGTGGGATTGACGGTGACCGCGATGAGTTTGCTCTTTTGCAGCACGCTGATGCGCCCACCTGCCTTGATGAACAGCCTGAACTGCTGTGGAGTGACAAAAATCTTGGTGAAGTCACGCACAACCAGCTCAACCTGCTTGAGGTTTTTGTTTTTCCTCACTTTCTCGAGGAAGCCATCGACCAGCGCGCCTGCCACATACAGGGTCTCGCAGTCCTCCATGCCCTGGAAATGGATATCCTTGGAGAGGGAGGTCATGGTGTCCAGCGTGTGCAGTTCGCCTTGCTTGTCGATGAACCAGAGGCCTTTGTCTAACTGTGAGAGCGTATCGCAGTTCTTCTCGCTGGTGAGTTCCAGGTTAACCAGGTCCACCACATGGGCTGTCTTGCTCACCAGGGTGTTGATGTTGGCCGAATAGGCGGCACCCGTTGCAAGAATCATCGACTGGCTCACTGCCGGCGATGCCGAACTCATGCGTGACAAGGCACCGTCGATGATAACCAGGTCGATGCCTAGCCGGCGCATATCGCTCATCCAGCGCCTGAGACTGCTGGCCGACGAGGGCCCTGAGAGCAGGATTTTGCCTCCTGTAAGCGCCCTTGCGGTCACTACCCTGCCCAGTGACGTGTTCTCATCGCTCACGTCGATGAGTTCCGAAACCAGGCGGCGTTGACGATAATGGGTCTCGCTTGTGCCAAAATACATTCCCTTACGCAGGACGATTTCAGGTTTTTGTGTGCGGGTCACCTGGTCAACGGTTTCTCCATCAATGCCTATCGATGTGACGGCTATTCGTTTGGTCTGGACGGGCAAGCGGTCGAGCACATACTTCAAGCACTCGGTTTTGCCTGTGTTCTTTTCCAGCCCGACGATAGACAAGCTATCGTATCGCAGAATATCATTGATGAAGGGTAGCACTCTCACTCGATGTGTTGGTCCGGTGGAGGCTGGAGACCAGCCTCCACACGGTCAACATCATTTTTTAGGGTTGTTTACTTCTGGTTTCTCTCGTGGCGCTTGAGCGCTTTGGGCTCAATGTTCATGCGCTCACCCTCGAGCAACGAGATTACACCGTCAACAGCCTTGTCGGCAGCCACTTGCTCCTTGGCACGTGCAGCCTGGCAGTCAGGACAGTTGCACTCGTTGTGGTACTCGGTGGGCTCGGTATAGGTGGTGATGACGCCTTCGAAGTTGCGCAACACTACCCTACCCGGCGACTGCGAGATGACATACTGAGGCATGACGGGCGTCTTGCCACCGCCACCAGGAGCGTCCACAACGAAGGTGGGAACGCAGTAGCCGCTGGTGTGGCCGCGCAGGCCCTCGATGATCTCGATACCCTTGCTGACGGGTGTGCGGAAGTGCTCCAGACCCATCGACAAGTCGCACTGGTAGATGTAGTAAGGACGTACGCGAATCTTCACGAGGTCGTTGACCAGATGCTTCATCACATGCACGCAGTCGTTCACGCCACGCAGGAGCACACTCTGGTTGCCCAAGGGGATACCGGCGTTGGCCAGCATCTCACAGGCACGGGTGGACTCGGCGGTAATCTCGTTGGGATGGTTGAAATGGGTATTGATCCAGATGGGATGATACTTCTTCAACATGTCGCACAACTCGGGAGTTACGCGCTGCGGGCAAACAACGGGAGTGCGGGTACCCAGACGTACGATCTCGACATGAGGAATCTTTCTCAACTCCGAGATGATGTACTCGAGTCGCTTGTCGCTCACCATGAGGGCATCACCGCCCGAGAGCAGGACGTCGCGCACGGTGGGCGTGTTGCGGATGTACTCCAGCGCCTTCTCGATGCGGTCCATGCCACACTCGTTGTCGGTCTGGCCGGCAAAGCGGCGACGCGTGCAGTGGCGGCAGTACATCGAGCACATGTCGGTGATGAGGAACAGCACGCGGTCGGGATAACGGTGGGTCAAACCGGGCGTGGGTGAATCCTCGTCCTCATGCAGCGGGTCAAGCAGGTCGGCTGCAGCCTGATGGGTTTCCAGTCCCGTGGGGATGCACTGACGACGGATGGGGTCATGGGGATCATCGGGGTTGATGAGGCTCAAGTAATAAGGAGTGATGGCCATGCGCAAGGTCTTGAGGGTCTGCTTCACGCCCTCTTCCTCCTCGGCGGTCAGTTTTACATATTTCTTGAGCTCTTCAAGTGTCTCGATGCGGTTCTTCACCTGCCATTTCCAGTCATTCCACTGTTCGTCGGTGACATCGGGAAACAATTGTTTTCTTCTTGATTCAGCCATAATGGATGATGAATAATGGATTAGGCGTAGAGTTCCTCAAAGATCTTGCGCAGCTCGGGGCACTCGCGCAGCTCCTGCAGGGTGAAGTCGGCATGGCCCTTGGTGTAGCCGTTACCGATGATCATGTTCACGTCGGCACCGATACCCTCGGCACCCAGGGCAGCCTTGGTAAAGCTGGTGGCCATCGAGAAGAAGTAAACCACACCGTCATCCTTGGTGCACAATACTGCGGTCATCTCGCAATCGGGCACGTTCACGCAGTTGATGGTGGTGTCGGCCATCTTGCCGTCGGTCAGCTTGTAAACCAGCTCGTAAACCTCAACGCTTGATGCGCTGGGTCGATTTGGGGCTGTTGGCCAGACCAATCACCTTACCGGTAACGCCTACGCGCTTCTTGGCCTCGTAGCAGCACAGCATACCGCTCTTGCCGCCGGCACCTAGGATAACAACGTTCTGGCCATACTGGCACAGCTTGGCGGTCTGGGCGGGAGCACCAGCCACGTCGAGTGCGCTCAGCGCGAGCTTCTCGGGCATGTCATCGGGAATCTTGGCATAGATGCCGCTCTCGAACAGGATTGCCTTACCCTTGATGTCCACCTGGTCAACGTCGGCGCGGATCTCGAGGATCTCGTCGATGCGCAGCGGGGTGAGTGACAATGAAACGAGGGTTGCGATGCGGTCGCCCTCCTTGAGGTCGATCTTGCCCTTCAAGGCATCACCAATCTTCTCAACCTTACCCAGCAGCATACCGCCAGAACCGGTGCGACGGTTGCGGTGCTTGCCCTGCAGCTCGACATTGAGGAGCATCTCCTTCTTGATTTCCTCCATTACCTCGGCCTCGTTGTTGGGATCCTTGGCCTGCTGCTTAGCATAGTTGTGGATGTCGGTAAACGAAGCGGAGTCAATGTTCAGAGTCTGTACATCGATCAGGATCTCGTTGTCGTAGATCTCGTCCATGTTGTTGTCCAGCTTGTTGGCGGGCTGAGGAAGAATGCCCTTGGGCTCGATTACTCGGTGGGTACCGAATCTATTTCCGTGTTTCTGCATTGTTTAATAGGTTTTAATTGTTAAACGATTATTTTAGTTTTTGGTTTTTAGTTCTTAGTTTCCAGTCCCTAGTTTCTAGTTCTTAGTTTCTAGTCCCTAGTCCTTAGTTTCTAGTTTTTAGTTGCGCTTGGGGAGACCGAGGATCTCGCGTGCCTCGTCGCTGGTGGCGATAGGACGGCCGAGCTCGTTGGCGATGCGAACCACTTTCTCGACGAGTTCGCCATTGCTCTTGGCAAGCACACCCTTTGACAGGTAGAGGTTGTCCTCAAAGCCTACGCGCACGTTACCGCCCATAGCGATGGCAGCTGCGGCCATGGGGAAAGCGTGACGGCCAACACCGGTCACTGTCCAGGTCGAACCGGCGGGAATGCCGTTAACTAGCCAGCACAGGTTGGCTACGGTGGCGGGGGTGCAACCGGGAACGCCCAGCACGAAGTTGAACTGCATGGGGTTGCCGGGAACCTCACCCTTGCGGGCCATAGTCAGGATGGTGTCGAGGTGACCCATCTCAAAGCACTCATACTCGGGCTTGATGCCGCGCTCGATCATGCGCTTACCGAAGGCGCGCATGGTGGGCATCGTGTTGTCGAAAATCTCGTCGCCAAAGTTGCAGGTACCGCAGTCGAGCGTTGCCATCTCGGGCAGCGGGGTCGTGTCGGTTGACTGCAGGCGCTCGTCGGGGGTCATGCCCACGGCACCGCCGGTCGACGGGATAAGGATGACATTGGGGCACACCTTGAGGATGGCCTCTTCACACTCCTGGAAGCGGGCACGGTCCTGGGTGGGGGTGCCGTCGTCCCAGCGCACGTGCAGGTGAACGATAGCAGCACCGGCATCAACAGCCGACTTGGCCTCACGAACGATTTCTTCTACGGTATAGGGCACGTTGGGGTTCTGCTCCTTGGTGACCTCGGCGCCGCAGATGGCGGCAGTGATAATCAGTTTATCCATTTTTCTGTTGTAAGTTTTTAGTCTTAAGTTGTAAGTATGATTACTATCGCCTAAAACCTTATTTCTTGCGTTGGCAGTCTTTGGGGGTTACACAGGTTCCAGACGCGCGGCAAACGACCACGGGCTCGTCGAGGATGTCGGCTGCAGATGCCGAGATGTCGGGGCGTGCCTGAGCCACCTTGCGTGCCTCAAACATCATGTGACGTGAGGTGTTGCCCTCGCGGTCAATCCAACCTTCGGCCTCGATAAAGTCGCCGGCATAAACGGGAGCCAGGAACTCGATGTTGTCATAGGCACAGAAGAGGCCCTCGTCGCCGTCGCGCATAATCAACAGCTCGGTAGCCACGTCACCAAACAGGTGAACCATGTGTGCACCGTCAACCAAGTTGCCACCGTAGTGTGCGTCCTTTGCGCTCATGCGCAGTCTGATCATTGTCTTGTATTCCATTTCAGTCCTTAGTTTTAAGTTTCTAGTCCTCAGTCCTTAGTTTCCGGTTATTACTTCTCCACGTAGATGCCGTCAACATAGATACCTGATGCATGAACGTGCTCAGGAGCGATTTCGCCAACGGGAACCAGTTTCTCGGCCTCAACGACTACATAGTCGGCTGCGGTGGCCATCAGGGGGTTGAAGTTGTTGGTGGTGCCCAGGAAGACCATGTTGCCAAATTCGTCAACGATATTGGCACGCAGGAAGGCGATGTCGGCACGCAGGGGCTTCTCCAGCAAGAAGTCCTGACCGTCAACCTTGATAATCTCCTTGCCATCGGCCATGATGGTGCCCAGACCTGTGGGAGTCAGCACGCCACCCAGACCAGCACCTGCTGCACGGATGCGCTCGGCCAGAGTACCCTGGGGAACATATTCCACGATGAGGGTGCCCTCATTCTTCTGCAAAGCAGTCTGCTTGTTGGTACCCGTGTGGGAAACGATGGCTTTCTTAACCTGGTGATTGCTGACCAACTTGCCGTGAGCCACCTCGTCGTAGGCGGTGTCGTTAGCGATGATGGTAAGACCCTTTACACCTTTTTCAACAATGGCGTCGATGATCTGGGTGGCACTGCCGTTACCCAAGAAACCGCCAAACATGATTGTCATACCGTCCTGTACTTTCTCGACGGCTTGTTCCAATGTGATTTGTTTGTTCATAATGATTATGTTTTGTAATATATCGGTTTATGTCTAATATTGGGTGCAAATATAGAAAAATTTCCTCAAAGAATAAACCCTTTGTCTTCTTTTTTTTATTAATGTATATATAATCTCTACAATGACAGGGATTTGCAAGTTATTGACAAAATGAAAAAAAATGACAAAAGGACGTAAAAATGCCCGTCCTCACGCAGTTTGCGCGTGAAAACGGGCACGATTCGGTCGGTCCCTAACGTGGGATTACAGGCCTAATGCCTGGCGCATGGCGACCATGGCATCGTCAAGGCCTTGAGGATTGCGTCCTCCAGCCTGAGCAAAGTGGGGCTGGCCTCCACCGCCGCCCTGGATGCACTTGGCAGCACCACGCACGATATCGCCAGCCTTCTTGCCACTCTTGACAATGTCCTCGCTGAGCATAACGGTCAGCATGGGCTTGCCCTCGAATTGGGTGGCAGCCAGGAATGCGGTCTGGGTGGGACAGTCGGCCTTAACGGTGAGAGCAACGCCCTTGACGACGTCGGGAATGCGTTCACCGGTCAAGGTGACGATGGTCATGCCATTCTCTTGTTTAGCCTCGTTCACGACTTGTTTCGACAGGATAGCGATGCGCTGTTTCATGAAGTCGTCCACCTGTTTCTTGAGGTCGGCATTCTCTGTGAGTGACTTCTGCAATGCGGCAATGGCATCAGGAGCATTGTTGAGCAGTTCCTTGACCTTGCCTAAAGTATCCTGGACCTGGTCCAGCATCTCCTCGACGCGCTCGCCAGTAACGGCCTCGATGCGTCGGATACCAGCGGCGATGCTGCTCTCGCTGACGATGCGCACCATGCCGATGTTGCCCGTGTTGCACACGTGTGTACCACCGCACAACTCAACCGAGTCACCATACTTGATGACACGAACGCGGTCGCCGTACTTCTCTCCGAAGAGTGCCATTGCGCCCATCTGACGGGCCTCATCGATTGGCATTTCGCGGTGTTCCTCGCGCTGGATCGCCGAACGGATCATCTTATTGGCCAAATGCTCCACCTGACGGATTTCCTCAGGGGTCACCTTGCGGAAATGCGAGAAGTCGAAACGCAATGAAACCGGATCCACATAGGAGCCCTTCTGCTCCACATGTGTGCCCAAAACCTGACGCAGTGCGGCATGCAGCAAGTGGGTTGCCGTGTGGTTGCACTCGGTAGCATGACGTGCATCCAAGTCGATAGTTGCATGCAGGGTAGCATTCACGTCACTGGGCAGTTTGGCCGTGATGTGAACCGGCAGATTGTTCTCGCGTTTGGTATCGGTTACCTCGATGACCTCGTTGCCCAGGGCCAAGGTGCCGCGGTCGCCTACCTGGCCACCCATCTCGGCATAGAACGGCGTGCGGTCCAGCACAATCTGGTAGAAGGACTTGTTCTTCTGTGTCACCTTGCGGTAGCGCAGGATGTTCACGTCGCACTCGTTGAGGTCATAGCCCACAAATTCGGTCACGCCATCCTTGAGTTCCACCCAGTCGGTAGCCTCGACAGCGGCGGCGTTGCGTGCGCGCTGTTTCTGCTTCTGCATCTCGACGTTGAATTCCTCCTCGTTGACGGTCATGCCGTTCTCGCGCAGGATGAGCTCGGTCAAGTCCAAGGGGAAACCGAAGGTGTCATAGAGGGTGAACGCCTCCTTGCCGTCGACAACGGTCTTGCCGGCAGCCTTGGTGTCGGCCATGACTTTATCAATCAGCTTCATGCCCGTTTCCAGGGTGCGCAGGAATGCATCTTCCTCCTCTTTGGTCACGTGCTTGATGAGGTCGGCCTGGGCTTTGATCTCGGGATAGGCCTCGCCCATACTCTCGATGAGCGTGTCGATGAGGCGATACATGAAGGCCTCGCGGAATCCCAAGAAGGTGTAGCCGTAACGCACGGCACGGCGCAGGATGCGGCGAATGACGTAGCCGGCCTTGGCATTGCTGGGCAACTGACCGTCGGCTACCGAGAACGCTATGGTGCGCACATGGTCGGCCACCACGCGCATGGCGATGTCCACGTCCTTGTTCTCGCCATATTTCTTGCCGCACATCTCACCCAATTTGCCGATGAGGGGCTGGAACACGTCGGTATCATAGTTGGATTTCTTGCCCTGCAGAGCCATACACAGGCGCTCCAGGCCCATACCGGTGTCGATTACCTTGTTGGGCAGCGGCTCGAGCGAGCCGTCCACCTTGCGGTTATACTGCATGAACACTAGGTTCCAAATCTCGATGACCAGAGGATTGTCCTTGTTGACGAGGGATGCGCCGGGAACAGCGGCTTTCTCCTCCTCGCTACGCAGGTCGATGTGAATCTCGCTACAGGGGCCGCAGGGACCGGTGTCACCCATCTCCCAGAAGTTGTCGTGGGCATTGCCGTTCAGGATGTGGTCCTGGGGCAGATGAGCCTCCCAGAATTTGGCGGCCTCATCGTCACGGCTCACGCCGATGCTCTCGTCGCCCTCAAAGACGGTGGCATAAAGGTTCTTGGGGTCCAATTTATACACATTAACCAGCAGGTCCCATGCCCAATCGATGGCCTCGTGCTTGAAATAGTCACCAAATGACCAGTTGCCCAACATCTCGAACATCGTGTGATGGTAGGTGTCGTGTCCCACTTCTTCAAGGTCGTTGTGCTTGCCGCTCACGCGCAGGCACTTCTGTGAGTCGGCCACACGGCGCCATTGGGCTTCCTTGTTGCCCAGGATGATGTCTTTAAACTGGTTCATGCCAGCATTGGTAAACATGAGTGTAGGATCGTCCTTGATTACCATAGGGGCCGAAGGCACAATGTGGTGCCCGTGCTCCTCGAAGTAACGTTTGAAGGTCTCTCGGATTTCTTTTGCAGTAAGCATAATATTTTGTCTTAATATGTTATAAATGTTCGATTTTTGTTGCAAAGTCTAAACTATTTGTTTACCTTTGCCGTGTTGTTATCAAACCGCAAAGATACTCAATTCTATCAATTTGTGCAAGACCATGCAAGAACTGGATAAAAAATTCTACAGAATCGGTGATGTTTCGGAGATTTTGGGAATCCCCGAGTCCACCTTGCGCTACTGGGAGTCGCAATTCACCATCATCAAGCCCAAACGCAACAAAAAGAACATCCGCTACTACACTCCGCACGACATTGAGATGATTAGCCGTGTTTACTATCTGGTGAAAGAAAAAGGCCTGAAGCTGGATGCAGCCCAGGCCCAAATCAGGCACAACCGCGATGGCGTTGACAAGCGTTTTGATGCTATCGTCCAGCTCAAGTCCATCAGGGACCAACTGGTCATCTTCCAGAATACCCTTGACGAGCTGTTCCCCGACGTTCCCGCCCAACGTTAAGAGCAGAAACATTTATCAGCAGCCTTACAGATTCTTTTATAAGAACTGACGACAAAAAAAGTCTGGCAACTTGCGGTATTCCGCTTGTTGCCAGACTCTCTAATGATACTTATTAAAAACGTAATCTCTGGGTTTCGGGATTTTGTGTTAGAACCTCATTCCCAGTGTAAGGGAGATGCGGTTGTTGTGGTCAGTGACTTTGGCACTCACGTTGGGAATGTAAAGCATGACGTCGTTGACGGGAGAGAAAGCGTTGTAAACGCTGTTGCGGATCTTGTGCACGTAGGCCAAGTCACCATAGAATGAGCGGTAATGATAACCCAAGCCGCAAGTGATGTGGTGTACAGTATTGTCATACTGGTAGGCGGGATTGGTGCCCACAGTGATGATATTGTAATCGTACTCGTCAACACCCTTCTCGACCTGTGAGGTCTTGACGCTGTAACCTGCACGCAGGCTCCAGTTGGGGTTCACACGGTACTCGCCACCAACGCGAATGATGTGAGAGGGCTTGAAGTAGCGCTTCACATTGTCGGTCACATCGGGATAGTTGTTCCCGCGAGTGTCACCAATGCGCATGGTCTCGTTAGCCACATACTCATAATCCATGCTGAGGATGCCCTTGGTGCCGATGACTCCTGCAACGCTGCCCATGAAACGCCAAGGTGTGGACATGGTGTAGCTGCTCGAGTAGTCATAGCCTTCGTTGCTGCCCTTATCGGCGCGATAAAGCTGTACGCCATCCTGGTATGCCTTGAGACTGGCACTTACATAATAGGTATCGCGCATATCATAGTAGGTGGGCGTGTGGAATGCGGCACCAATGCGCAGCGCCTGAGTGGGACGCCAGATAAGGCCGAACTTGAAGTTCACACCAGTACCCTCGCTGTGCAGATAATTGAACAGGCCCCATTCGGCACGCGTGTTGCCCAGGTTATTGATGACGGGATACAAAACGTCATCGGTTCCTTTCTTGATATAGGCATCATCCAGGTTTTCCTCATAGGACTGGAAACTCCTGTAATCCATGTCAAGGATGCCAAAATCGAGACCCCAGTACAACTTGTTGGCGATGTTGCCACCGAAGGCGATATTGTACTCATCGGCATGGCCACGCTCGTCTACCTCATAGTAAGCATTACCGGTAGTGCCTTTACCATAGAGACCTTGAACTAATGATCCGTACTTTGAGTAGCCATCCTCGTCAAAATCATAGTCACCTTCGTCGTTGGGCAGTGCGAAATGATTGATGATTCCGGCATAGCCTCCATCGACAGTGGGCATATCATAGAGGGTTACAGCTGCCCAGGGAGCATAGCCATCGAAGTAGGGATTGAAGTCCTCGGTCCAGTACAAATCGTCATGGGTGAAGCCAGGCACGTTGACAAACTCGTCGGCAATGAAATTGCTCATCGATTCCTGGATGTTGGCCACACCACCCATGTAGTGGCGGTTAAATGACTTCAGGCGATTGTAGGTGAAACCGAAGTTGAGGTTGGGCACGGTTTCGCTGTTGAGGCGAATGGCGCCGATGTAACCCACATTGTTCACATTGAACTTGGTGCTGTTGATCTTGTCAACACCTGACGAGGTGCTGTTGATATCTACACCGAGGGTGATTCCCAGGTCAGAGTTGCGATAGACACCGATACCACCAGGATTCTGGGTGAGCACCGAGAGATCGCCGCCCAGGGCTCCGAAGGCCCCCGCCATAGATTGGAAGCGCGAGGTGCCTCGGAGTTCGTCTTGGGACAATTGCAGGACATCAAAAGCGTCCTGAGCGTTTATCAGTAAAGGAAGTCCGCACAACAGGAGGGCAAAAACTTTCTTCTTCATAGCGTCAAATTGTTTGGTTTAGTTCAACTTTTAGTTATAGTGTGTGTCAGAAAGGATTGGCTCAGCGACGACGTCCACCGCCTCCTGACGAACCGCCATGGCTGCCACCGCCACTGGAGCGGCTGCCAGACGAACCGCTACTGAACGAACCACTGCTGCCGTGTGAGCCACTGCTGCCATGTGAATAGGATCCACTGCTGCGTGAGCTGCCACTGTTGTAGGAGTTGGTGCTGCGTGGGCCGCTGCTGCGCGAACTGCTGCCACCACTGTAGGAACCAGTGCTGCGCGATACTGCACCGCTGCGCGAGGTCACGCCGCTACTATTGCGCGAGCCCATATTGCCGCCATGTGAAGTGGCATATCCGCTGCGGTTGCGGTTGCCAGACATGCCTACACTCGAACGGTTGCCATCGGTACCGCGAGGCGCGATGCTATTGCGGTTGCTGCTTGTTCCGTCAACACGTCCGCGGGTATTGCGGTTGGCTGCCAGACCGGCACGTTGTCCTGCTGTGTATCCGTTGTTGTGATGGTAATTGTGAGTGGGTCTTCCCGTGTGTGAATAGTTGTGTCCGGACCAGCCCCAGTCAGCATAGTGGTGTCCCCAGCCCCAGTGGTTGAAGCCCCACCAGCCGTAATACGGACTGCCCCAATAGCTATACCAGCCGTATCTCCAAGGGGAGTAACTATAGTACCAAGGGCTGTAGTACCATGCTCTGTACCAAGGTGTATACCATCCAGTGTACCAGGGCTCATACCATCCCGTGTACCAGGGATAATAAGAGGCACCCCAGCCATAAGAATAATTATAGCCCCAATCGCTTCCCACAATCAGGTTGATGGTGGGTGACTCGTCGTAATAGAGTTCTACCAGGTCATCGTCATCGCTCAGGATCACAATGTCCGGGTTGTAGAAACGCTCGATGCGACGGGTGTTGGCAAAGGCGTCCTCTTCATAGACAGAGTCAACATCGAAATAGATGGTATCACCATTGATGTCAATCTCATAGTTGGTCTGAGCGGTGGGCTCATAGGCACCACGGCGGTTGTACTCGTCAACATCGCGCTCGGTGCGATAATTGCTGTTAGCAACAACCTGGTACTTCTCAGGAACCTCACCATAGACGGCAACAGTCTTCACAGGCGTTTCGGCCTTGACCTTCTTGGTCTTGGTCGTCGTCTGGGCCTTGGATGCATCGTAATAGATGTCATCGTAGTCCTGTGCCTGTAGCGATCCGGCAGTCAACGCCATCACGCCCAATAATCCTAAAATACGGTACTTCATAATCCAATTACGTTTTAAAAAGTTCATTAATATTGTATAGTCGTTTTGTCTTTTAGACCTTTTTAAATTAAAAAAGTTTAAGTTGTCTGAAAAAAACAATTTTTAAAAGCGTTGCAAGATATAAAGTAAAAAGACACTGGCGTCACTTTTTTCAGTGAAAAAATGCTAAATGCGTGTATTTTTTACTTTTAATCCACTGGCATATAGCAAAAATCGTGCCATTCGGTCGCGTTAAATGCCTTGACAGAGGCACTTGACAGTTTTTGCTGGAGAGTGAATTGCGAAAAAATATTTACCTTTGCAGTACGATTATGGGACGAGAAAAAGTATTCCGATTCAAGCAGTTTGCCGTGGTCAATGACCGCTCGGCGATGAAGGTGGGTACCGATGGCGTGCTGCTGGGAGCCTGGTGCCCCGTGGCAGGCGCTCATCGCGTGCTTGATGTGGGCACGGGTTGCGGTGTCATTGCCCTGATGATAGCCCAACGCAACAGTCATGCCGTTATCGATGCCATTGATATCGACCACGATGCTATCATCGAAGCTGCCTTCAACTTTGAGTCATCACCCTGGCCCCAGCGGCTCACAGCTATCGAGTGTGACTTCAACGGCATGGAAGTGAATGCCCGCTATGACCTTATCGTCTCTAACCCACCCTATTTCACTAACGGCATCTTGCCAACTGGCGATGCCCGCACAGTAGCCCGTCACACAGCCTCACTCACTTATGGCCAACTCATCAGGGGCGCGTCACAGCACCTGACCGACGATGGTGCACTGGCACTCATCTCACCAACCGATGCCGAAAGCGACATCATTGAGGCAGCCACGTTTGCATCACTTCCTGTCAAGGCCATGACACGAGTCCTGCCTGTCGAGGGCGCGAATCCCAAGCGCACTCTATGGCTGCTGTCACGGAATGATGCATTTCCTTATCATGAAAATACACTCACGATAGCCCGACACGACGGCTCGTCCACCCGCGAGTATATAGAACTCACCGGTGACTTCTACCTGAAAATGTAGTATTATATAAGGTGTTTTGTCTTGATGGGTGATGGTAGGTACCAACAAAAAAAACAAAAGTCCCGTGACATTGGATGTCGATCGGGACCTATATGTTCTGTGTCTCGTGATGCTTCGTCAGCAGTTTGACACAAAGTTGAAGTGTTTTATTATTAAGAAAAAGTCAGTTTTATTCGTTTGAAGCTTGAAAACTTCATTGAAGTCAATTTATAGACTATCGAATTATCTAAAAGTTTAATCCCATTCTCACATTTAACATTTGTTAAGACTTTGGCTTTAAAATGACTGTTCATATCCCCATTTATGGGGATATTTTTTATGCCAAAAACCTTAATAAATGGTATTGTGTATGATGATTGTCTCCAGTAATTTTGCAAATTGAATAAATCTATCAAATTGACATGATAAACAAACAAGATAAAATCAACAACACTCACACGCGCCTGCTGGATAACGAACCAGTGGGCATGACAGTACAAGTCGTAAGAGTCATGGGCGACGGGGCATTCAGGCAGCGATTGCTTGAAATGGGCTTTGTGCGTGGTGCACAGGTGACCGTCCTCAAGAACGCCCCACTCAAGGATCCCGTTGAATATATGATATTGGGCTCGCACATCTCGTTGCGCCACAGCGAGGCGGCCCAGGTCGAAGTCACCGATAAAGACGCTGAATTCTGTGATATGGAAGATGCCTATAACGGCATCGTCGAGACCACTGTGGCCGGTGTTGACCCCATGGAGGACAACGTGCTGCGCATTGCCTTGATTGGCAACCCCAACTGCGGCAAAACATCGCTCTTCAACTGTGTGACCGGTGCAAAGGAAAAAGTGGGCAATTATGGCGGCGTGACCGTTGACAGCAAGGAAGGCTGGTTCAACATCGATGGCCGCAAGGTGCAGTTGGTCGATCTGCCCGGCACTTACTCGCTGACCGAGTATTCGCCCGAGGAGATGTATGTGCGCACCTATATCCGTGACAACCATCCTGACGCTATCCTCAATATTGTCGATGCCGGCAATCTGGAACGCAACCTGTACCTGACCACCCAAATCATGGACATGAACATCCCCATGGTCGTTGCCCTGAACATGTGGGACGAGATGGAAAAGAGCGGTGACCACCTCGACATCGAGATGATGAGCCGCTTGCTGGGTGCAAGGATGGTGCCGTTGACCGCTTATAATGGCCACGGCGTGAAAGAGGTGCTGAAAGCAGCGATGGAGGCTATCGATGAGAGCGAACAGGAAACCCGGCACCACAATGTGAATTACGGTGCTCTTATCGAGGATTGTCTGAAGGAGTTGGGAGAAATGTGCCCTACTCTGGACCGCTACACGGTATTGAAAATCATAGAGAACGACCAGCACGCCCTGGAGTTGATAAAAGGACAGGACAATGCCGACCTGGTCAGGAAAACCGCTGCCGAGATGCGGCAGCGTATCGAGCGCGATTATAACGATGACATCGTGAGCATCGTGACCGACCTGAAATACGGTTTTGTGCGCGGCGCTCTGGCCGAAGCACTCACAGCAAATCCCGATAGAGCCATCGGCGAGACCAAACCAGGTTACTCCATGGACCGCTTGCTCACCAACCGCTGGTTGGCCCTGCCCATCCTGCTGGTGCTGATGTGGCTGATGTTTGAAGCCACCTTCACCTTGGGCGCTTATCCCCAAGAATGGATCGAGAGCGGCATCGGTTGGATTGGTGAGTGGATCGGCAAAGCCATGCCCGACGGTATCCTCAAGGACCTGATTGTTGACGGTATCATTGGCGGCGTGGGCGGCGTGCTCGTGTTCCTGCCCCAGATTCTGATATTGTTCTTTTTTATCTCATTGCTTGAGGATAGCGGATACATGGCCCGTGCGGCCTTTATCGTGGACCGAATCATGCACCGTGTGGGGCTGCACGGCAAGTCCTTCATCCCCTACCTCATCGGCTTTGGATGTGGCGTACCTGCCATCATGGCAACCCGCACACTCGAGAACCGCCGTGACCGCATTGTCACCATCCTCACCATTCCGTTCATGTCTTGCTCGGCACGTCTGCCGGCCTATCTGCTGCTTGTAGCCGCATTCTTTACCGCCAAGCAGGGATTGATTTTGATGAGTATCTATCTGATTGGTATTCTGGTCGCTGCAATTACTGCCATTGTCTTGAGCAAGACAATTCTGAAGCATGACAAGACGCAGTTTGTAATGGAGTTGCCGCCTTACCGCAAGCCCACTGCCCGCAATGCCACCATTCACATGTGGAGCAAGGGCAAGCAGTACCTGCAGAAGATGGCCACCATCATCCTGGCAGCCTCGATTATCGTGTGGGCATTAGGCTACTTCCCCCGTCACGAGGGACAAACCCCGCAGGAACAGATCGAGAACTCTTACATGGGTATGATGGGTAAAGCCATTGAGCCTGTTGTCGCTCCGTTGGGCTTCAACTGGCAGATGGGCGTGAGCGTGCTCACGGGAGCTGCCGCTAAGGAGATTGTGGTTTCGACAATGGGTGTGCTTTATACCGGCGAGTCTGATGCTACCGAAGAGAGCACGTCGCTCAAAGAGAAACTGCAAACGGCCACAAAGGCTAACGGTGAACACGTGTTTGACCCGATTGTCGCCTATTCCTTCATGCTGTTCATCCTGCTTTATTTCCCTTGCATTGCCGCCCTTGCCGCTATCAGGCGTGAGGCTGGCACCAAGTGGATGGTGTTTGAGATATTCTACACCACCGGTGTGGCATGGCTTGTATCGTTCATCTTCTATCAAGTAGCAAGATTATTATGACCACTTCGACAATAATACAAACGATTGTAGTGCTCGGCATTGTAGCCGTAGCACTGGTGTATGTGCTGCGCCGCGTGATTAAGACAACACGCGGCAACGACTGCGATTGCGGTTGCGGTAAAAACTGCAGGAGCAAAAAACACTAGATTCAACCGAAGAGATAGCGGAACGCGTCTTCGACTCGGGCAACCTCAACAACCTTGATGGTCCATGCATCGCGCTTGGCACCCTTGAGGTTGTTTTTGGGAATAATAATCGTGTCGAAACCCAGTTTTTGGGCCTCGGTCACCCGCTGTTCGCATCGCGTGACTTGGCGAATCTCGCCCGAAAGGCCCACCTCGCCGGCGAAGCATACGCCCGTATTGATTGCCATATCGACATTGGATGACAAAATGGCGCTGATGACTGCCAGGTCAAGTGCGGGATCGTTGACCTTGATGCCCCCCACGATATTCAGGAAAACGTCTTTCTGCGCCAGTTTGAAGCCCAAGCGTTTCTCGAGCACGGCCAGCAGCATGTTCATGCGTCGTTGGTCAAATCCCGTTACCGAGCGCTGGGCGGTACCATAGGCCGCTGTGCTTGCCAGCGCCTGCACCTCGATGAGGAAAGGACGCATGCCGTCGATGGTAACGCCGATGGCTGTTCCCGACAAATCGCCCTCGCGGTCGCTGAGCAGCAGTTCGCTGGGATTGGTCACCTCGCGCAATCCGTCCTCTTTCATCTCGTAGATGCCAATCTCGCTGGTGTTGCCGAATCGGTTTTTGATGGGGCGCAGGATGCGGTACAGGTAGTTGCGGTCGCCCTCGAACTGGATGACGGCATCCACGATGTGCTCCAGCACCTTGGGGCCGGCAATGCTGCCTTCCTTGTTGATGTGCCCGATGAGGATAACGGGCGTGTAGGTCTCCTTGGCATAACGCTGGAAAGCAGCAGCACATTCCCTCACCTGGGTCACACTGCCGGGAGCGCTCTCGAGTTGGTCGCTGGCAATGGTCTGGATAGAGTCCACAATGATCAGTCCGGGTTGGAAGGCGCGTATGCTGGCGAAGATATTGTCCAACGAAGTCTCACACAGCAAATAGCACTCGCAATCCATTCGCCCGCCAGCGATGCGGTCAGCACGCATGCGCAACTGTTGGGGGCTCTCCTCGCCCGAGACATAGAGCACTCGACGCGAACGAATGCGCAGGACATTCTGCAAAACCAGTGTCGATTTGCCGATTCCGGGTTCACCGCCCAGCAAGACGATGCTGCCCGGCACAAGTCCACCGCCCAGCACACGGTTGAGCTCATTGCTGGGCAAGTTGATGCGAGGCTGGTCTTCGGCATGAATTTCCGAGATTTTGACAGGCTCGGCAGCTTTGCGGCTACTCTCCCCTGCCCCGGCGTAGCGCACCTGGGCGGTCTTGGGCGCTTTGGGTTCCTCGATATAGGTGTTCCACTCGCCACAGGCGGGACACTTGCCGAGCCACTTGGGCGACTCGTTGCCGCAATTTTTGCAGAAAAAAGTGGTCTTGACTTGCTGCTTTGCCATAGCTGGACAGACTGGATTTAATAGGACTTGCTGGATTGAATGGATTATCTCCTGAAAAATTCGCTGATGGTGATGGCTGCGGCAACACCCACATTGAGTGACTCGCTGCCGGCGGTCTTGGCCTTGGGGATGAGCAGGCGGCTGTCTACATGCTTGGCGACCTTGGCGCCGATGCCTTGGCCTTCGTTGCCAAACACGACAAAGCCCTGCTTGCCCAGCTCGCTAGTGTAGATGTCTTTGCCGTCAAGGAAGGTGCCGTAGACGGGCAGGTCGGGATATTGCTCAAATAGCTGCTCCAGGTCACCATAGTGCACCTTCACACGAGCGATTGCTCCCATCGTGGCCTGTACCACCTTATGATTATATACATCTACTGTGGTCTTGCTGGCAAAGATGTCACGGATGCCGAACCAGTCGGCAAGCCTGATGATGGTGCCCAGATTGCCCGGGTCCTGGATGTTGTCCAGCACGATATTCAGGCTCGTGGCCACGCGCTTCTCGTCGATTGTATCCACCGGTTTCTCATAGACGGCGATGACATCGCTGGGCGTGTCGAACTGCGAGATGCGCGCCATCTGCTGCCCGTTGGCAAACACGATTTTATCATAGTGCTCGGCGGTGCCGCACAGGTCATACCACGTGCGCTTGGCAATGAGCCAGCGGCAGTTGAAGTGCTGCCATGTGTCGCGCACACACTTGGTACCCTCGGCGACAAACAGTCCCTCGTCGTCACGATATTTCTTGGCAGCCAGGCTTTTTACCACCTTGAGGATGCCATTGTTCATGTCCATCATGTCGTTTCTTGCTCTCTTTTGGCCACCAGTTCGTTGAACCGCAGCAGGGTTGTACAAAATTCTTCGCTCAGCAGGGCAATGACGGGCTGAGTAATCTCGGCAGGAACCTCATCGACTGCCGAAGAGATTGATCCGGCAATGGCGGCAATCGTGTCGGCATCGCCAGCCAGGGCAACCGAGAGGCGCACCACGTCCTCATAGTCCTTACCCTCCATGAAGCATGTGATGGCTTCGGGCACCGTGCGCTGGCAGGTTTCATCAAAGGAGAATGTCGGGCGGATTTCGTCCAAAGTGCGTGACAGGTCATAGTTGAAAGTTCGGGTCACATAGTCGCGGATTTCCTCTTTGGACTTTCCCTGACGGGCGAGGAAGATGGCGGCGGCAGTGGCCTGGGCGCCCTTGATGCCCTCGGGGTGGTTGTGGGTCACCTCGGCCGATATCTTGGCCAGGTCCAGTGCCTCGTCAAGCGTCCTGGCATAATAGCCTATAGGGCTGACACGCATTGCCGACCCGTTGCCAAAGGAGTTGTAGGGCTGCGGATCATCGTCGTTTATCCAGTTGGCGAAACGGCCTCCATAACCACGTCCAGGATATTTCCAGCACATGTCCAACATGATCCTGACCAGGCTTTCATGAGTGTGCTGTTCATCTTCGAGCAGCCACAGTGCATTGGCCATAGTGAGCACTGTGTCGTCGGTAAACGTGCTCTTTGGCGTGAATAACTCAAAATTGTGGTCACGCGTCGGGTTAAACTCATATGCCGACCCTATCACGTCGCCGGCAATGGCTCCAATAATTCCTTTCATAATTAAATAATGTGTTTTTTGAGTTTACAAATATACTGCTTTTTTACCATATAGGGCACACTTCAGTGCACAATTTTATATCAAGATGCCCATGGAATCAGGTACTGATGGCCGATTCGGGGCTGTGAGATAACGGCAGGCTGCATAGCGGCAGCGGGA
Source organism: uncultured Bacteroidales bacterium (assembly GCA_902793405.1). Lineage (GTDB taxonomy): Bacteria > Bacteroidota > Bacteroidia > Bacteroidales > Muribaculaceae > Sodaliphilus. The sequence continues at coordinate 77,912 of CADBDH010000011.1, forward strand.
CGGCGCATGGTAGCCAATGCTGTCACGTCACGCCAGCCTTGAGTACAATTGCGCACAGTGAGCACTGCCACACCGGCAAAACGGCCTGTCAATTCCAGCAAGGCTCTCTTTACATCGTCCAAACTTGTGAAATTCACGCCAGTGATACTTGCCAGGCGGTTGCCGTTGCACTCGAGCGTGGCGCAGATGCTGTCACCATAATTCACGATGTTGTTCACGTTCTTGTTCATAGTCGTTCCTCCTTATTTTGTTTTTACACTGCAAAGGTAAAGAGGACGAGTGCCAATTTTTTGCACTGCAAATACAAAAAACGATAAATCGACAATTTGGTGTTTGACTATCCCTAGAAAATGTTGACAGATTTGACCTCATTTTTAGGTATTGCGCATGCCTTTGATTGCGAGTAATTTTATACTCCAAAATCAATGAGATGCAAATTATTAGAAATATCATACTATTCCTATCGGTTCTGACCGTACAATTGGCTGATGCTCAAGTGTTCATCAGCGGCACTGTGCTGGATGCCGAGACACTGGAGCCCATTATCGGTGCTACCATCGCCAACGCGAAATCGGGTAAAGCCCTCACCGTCACTCAAGCCGACGGTACATTCAGCATACCTAAAAATAGTGAGGTCCAATTGAAAATCTCCTCCATCGGCTATAAGACGCTAGTTACCGTCCCCACTCCAGACGGCCGTTACCTGTTGCATGCCGAGGTGAGTCAGCTGGGTGAAGTAGTCGTGACAGCCCAGGAAAACCGTGGACTGACCACATCTTCCAAAATCGAGAAGCATGCGATGGAGCATCTGCAACCGTCGAGTTTTGCCGACCTGTTGGAGCTGATACCCGGTGGCCGCAGCATCGATCCGTCGCTGAGCACGCCCAACAATATCCACATCCGTGAAATCTCCACAGGCAACAGCAACTATGCCACCTCGTCGTTGGGCACCAGCTTCATCATCGACGGTGCCCCCGTCTCGACCAATGCCAACATGCAATACCTTGCCGGTGCATGGGACGATATGGCCACCAGCCGCGACAATACCAACGCCGGTGTGGATATGCGTGGAATCTCGACCGATGATATCGAGAGTGTCGAGATTGTGCGTGGTATCCCCTCGGTAGAGTATGGCGACCTGACCAGCGGATTGGTCAAAATCGAACGCCGTCGTGGCGGACACGATATGAAATTCCGCCTGAAGGCCGATATGGGTTCCAAACTGCTGTATGCCGCCAAGGATTTTGAATGGGAAAAACGGCACTTGACCCTTAATGTGAGCGCCGACTATCTGGATGCTAAGGCCGACCCCCGCAACAAGTTAGAGAACTACAAACGAGTGACTTTTTCCACCCGATTGCACAAGCGCTGGGAAAAAGAGGATTATCAACTGGCCTTTACTTCCAATCTTGATTTCTCCAGGTCGCTTGACAATGACAAAGAAGATGTCGACCAGACCTACAGTGCCGAAGATTCCTATAAGTCGAGTTACAACCGCTATGCCTTGCTGACTGCGTTACAGTTCAAGATGAAACGTCCATCATGGCTCAAGTCGGTTGACCTGACCTTCTCGTCATCGATCGAAAAAGACCTGATAGAGCGCACTAGGCTGGTGCAACTGTCGCGTATGACCGTCGCTCCCTTGTCGAAGGAAGAAGGTGAGAACGATGCCTATATCCTGCCCTTCAGATATCTCGGCCACCACAAGGTCGAAGGAAAGCCTGTGAATGCCTATGTCAAGGTGAATGCCCGCCTGCAGATTCCCAATAACACCGTGTCGAACACACTGCTGCTGGGTGTCGACTGGAACTTGGATAAAAACCTGGGCCGCGGACAAGTGTTCGACCCTCACACCCCTGTCTATACCGGTATCTCGTCGCGCGCACGTTCCCTTAAGGAGATTCCTGCCAACCATCGCCTGTCGGCCTATGCCGAGGAAAACATCAAGTGGCCCACCCCTGCAGGCACCTTCGAAGTGTCGGCCGGCATCCGTGCCACCAATATGCTGAACATTGATAAGGCTTATACCATGAACGGCAAAATCTATCTGGATCCGCGTGCCAATGTGGGCTATTCCCTGCCACGGTTGTCGGTGCTGGGCAAACCCCTGTTCGTTCGCATCGCTGCAGGTATCGGCCAGCATACCAAGATGCCCACCATGGAGCAGCTATTCCCTGACCTGCTGTATATCGACTTTATCCAGTTGAACTACTATCACGACAATCCTGATTATCGTCGCATCAACCTGATGACCTATATCGTGAACCCGCGCAATCTGGCATTGGAGCCGGCCCGTAATCTCAAAAAAGAGTTGTCGCTCGATGTCAATATCGAGGGTAACAGGCTGTCCATTAACGCCTTCCGCGAGAAGATGACATCCGGATTCCGCATGCAGTCATATTACCAGAGCTACCAATACAAGCAATATGACGCCAGTGGCATCGATGCTGCCACGTTGACCTCACAGCCAGCGTTAGAGTCCCTACCCTACACGGTCATCAACGAACTGGCTGGCTACGGCAATTACACCAACGGCAGCATGACATTGAAGGAAGGCGTCGAATACACCATCGAGACCAAGCGCTTTCCCGTCGTGCTGACCCGCCTGACCATCAACGGAGCTTACTTCCGCACGACCTATAACAACTCGATTGTTGAATCCTACCGCCCCAGCCAGGTCATTGACAATCGCCAAATCCAGTATGTGGGCCTGTATGCCGACGATGACGGTTCGGTGAGGGAGTCGTTCAACACCAATTTCACCCTTGATACCGACATTCCCCGGCTGAAGCTAGGCTTCTCGCTGTCGGCGCAATGTCTGTGGTTTACCACTTCGCAGCGTAAAGAGGTGAGCAACTATCCCGTCCAGTACATTGCCCCTGATGGCACTGTGCACGATTGGCAGGCCAGCGATGCCGACGACATGTATTTGCGCTGGCTCGTCAGGGACTACTCGGCCTCGTTGTTTGAGAAAAACCGCGTACCCTTTGCCATGAACGTGAACATGAAGGTGACCAAGAAACTCTTTGATGACCGCATGAACGTTGCCATGTTCTGCAACAAATTGTGGGACTACACACCCGACTATGACAGCCGCGGAACCACCATCCGCCGTCATGTGACCCCGTATTTCGGATTAGAAATGAACATCAAGATATGAAACACCACATTCTATATTTCACCCTAATTGTGCTGGTACTGACAGCGGCCGCTTGTGCTCCGGTAGAAGATGACATCTTCACTACCGCGCGAGTCACCGTCGCAGCCGGCGATGAAACCGTTATCACGCGCGTTCAGGCACAGGCCAAACTGACCAACGTGAACACGCGCCAGGTGCTGTCGAGTGCCGATTTTGAGGGACCCAGTGTGACCGTCGAACTGCTGCGTGGGGCCTATCAGATCAACATCGAGGGTGTCGTGACCTGCCAGCAGGCAGATGGCCAGACACGCATGCGCCAATTCCGTTGCCAAAGCGATTATGCCGAGTTTGTCCGCGATGGCGTCAATGACATCACGCTCAACATCATATTCCTCGACTGACATGAAACGCCTATACTTATTCATCATCATCTTCATGACCTTCAAGATTGGGGCGACGGCCTCCAATGCCGATTCGGCACTGGTTGAGCACACGTCAATAGACCAGTTGACCATGCTTGAAGCGATGCGCAATCCCGCCTTGCATGGCTCGGGTTACCGCACTCCTTTCTCGCAACTGTCGTTGGGCATCGACCTACTGCGCCAGTCTCAGGCTTTCGTGTTGGAAAAAGGAACCGGTTATACCCTGCCCTACATCAAGGTAGATACCTATCATCACTTGAATGACCGTTCTGCCGTTTGGGGCAGCGCTTCCTATATGACGGGCAAGCAGCACAACGTCAAGTGGAACTCCACGAGCGACTATGACCTGCTGGAGCCGTATGTGCTTGCTGACACGGCCGGCGGAGACACGCACCGTGAGCGATATGCCATTTCGGGCGGATATGCCACGCACATCGCCCGATGGCAGCTCGGTGCCGAGATGCTGGTGCGAGCCGAACAGGAATACCGTGACCGTGACCCGCGCATGAGGGGCATCGTCACTGACTTGACGATGCGACTGGGAGGTGGCTACGACTGCGGCAACTACCGCCTTGGTGCTGCTGTCGAAGCGAACATCTACAAGCAGACCAACAGCGTAGCCTTTTACCGTGAAGAAGGCGTCATTCCCGAATACCAGATGACCGGATTGGGCACGGAGTACAGCCGTTTCTCGGGCGACAAACGCAGCCTCTATTACGATGGTGGCGGCCTGGCATTGCTGCTCCACCTGTCCCCCGCCGACCATAACGGCATCTATGGCGACATCTCGCTTGACGAGCACCGCTATCACCGGAAACTCGCCGAGTTCAACTCCATGCCGCTTACCGACCTGTATGATGAGCATGTGGGCGGCACTATTGGCTGGAAACGTCAGACTGCCAGCAATCGCAAGATGGCTAGCTGGGCCCACGTTGACTACACTCGCCGCACGGGCAATGAGCACGTGGGCGGCACCTCCGATGCCCGCTATTTTCCCGTGATTGCCTGCTTGACGATGTACAAGCAGCACTTGTTCGATGCCCACACGGGCTTCCTGTACGGCAAGGGCAAATGGTCGGCCATGTTGAAGGCCGGTTACAGATCAAGCAACGAAAAGTATGTCTATCCCCGTAGGCAAATGGACTTCAGTCATGTCTATGGCGGGCTCCTGGGGCAGTGTTTCCTGCGACCGTCCGGCAAACTGCTGTTGACGATGGATGCCCACGCATCACTATATTTCAAGACGGATGACAAACTCTCTTTGCCTGTTGCCAACATGAGCACCCCGTTCATCCAGTTGATGCAGCACAAGCACGAATATGCTTCGGCCAATTACACTGACCTCGGGGCTAAAGTGCGTGCTGATCTGGCTTGGAAACAATCCCGTTATGGCCTGTTTGCCGAAGCGGGATGCTCCGTGACCCTCTGCTCCACACGAGAGCATGCGACACTGATACACGGTTCTGTCGGAATCACATTTTAACAAACATATTCATTAAATTATTTAAAGTAAAAACGAAATGAAAAAGTTATTCTTGAAAAGCATCGTCATGATGCTCACTGCAACTTTGTTTTTAACCTCTTGCTCGGGCGATGACCCCATTCCCGTAATCCCCACCGCAACGGTTACCCTTGAAATTCCCGCCAATCTGGAGAACGCCGTTCTCTCGGGTGCCGTGGCCACATTGACCAACGTCCAGACCAAACAAGCCACTAAAGTCGAGGGCAGCAAATTTGTCAAAGAAGGCAACAACTATAAGGTGATGCTCAATAACCTTGAGGCCGGCACCTATAATGTCACGGTCAACGGCCATCTCGATTTCACCCTGAAGGGTGTTGCAGGACAAAAGGATTTTGAGGTCAGCTCAGAGAATGTGGTACTCAACGAGACAACCACTGCCCTGAAGATGACCGTTTCGACCTTCACAGCACAGGGCGGCTTCGTCATCAGCGAGATCTTCTTCACCGGTTCATCGACGGCCGACGGCAAGTCATACAGCGGCGACCAGTACATCATCATCACCAACAACTCGGATGTCACCCTGTATGCCGACAGCATTGCTGTGCTGGAATCGGCATTCCTGACCACGACCAAGGAGGATTACACCCCCGACATCATGTCCACCCACTTCTCGGTACAGGCTTGCTATATGATTCCCGGCACCGGCAGGAGTGTTCCTGTTGAGCCTGGTGAGAGCCTCACGCTGGCAGTCAACGCTATCGATCACACGGCCGAGCAACCGGGTTCCATCAACTTGACCGATGCCGACTATGAGTTCTTTGATGAGACCTCCAACCCCAACTTTACCGACCCCGACGGTACTGCGCCCAATCTGGACAAGTGGTACTGCTACACTGCTACCATCTACCAGTTCCACAGCCGCGGTTTCAACTCGATGGCCATTGCCAAGATGCAGACCAGCAAGGAGGATTGGCTGGAGAACTATGTGTATGACGCCACCTATCTGTTCGTGTTCGGCGATTTCTCGAGGGAGATGACCAAGAGTGGCATCTACAAGGTGCCCAACGCGTGGATTCTTGACGGTGTAAACCTGAGTGTGGAGTCGGTACGCGAGTGGAACGTGCTTGATGCCTCGATTGACGCCGGTTGGACCTATTGCGGCAAGGTGGATCGCGACGAGACCCGCTTCAACAAGTCGGTTATCCGCAAGCAGGATGCCAGTGGCAAGTATATCGACACCAACAACTCGACCAATGACTTCACTCCCGAAGCACCCGCTTCGCTGTTCAACAAGTAAGATTGATGAAACGTAACATTTTATCACTTATTATACTGGTGCTGCTGCCCTTGTGGGTGGCAGCCCAGTTGCCTCAGGATCCAAGTGTGCGCAAGGGTACCCTGAAGAACGGAATGACCTACTACATCCGTCACAATGCCAAAGAAGCAGGTCTCGCCGATTTCTACATCGCCCAGCGTGTAGGCTCAATCCTTGAGGAGCCCCGCCAGCGCGGTCTGGCACATTTCCTGGAGCACATGGCCTTTAACGGCACCAAGAACTTCGCTGGCAAGAACGGCAAGCCGGGCATCGTGCCCTGGTGCGAGAGCATCGGTGTGAAATTCGGCGCCAACCTCAATGCCTATACCTCGGTTGACCAGACCGTTTATCACATCGGTTCGGCTCCCCTCGTCCGTGAGGGAATCATCGACTCCTGCCTGCTCGTGCTGCATGACTGGAGCCACTACCTGTTGCTTGAAGACGAGGAAATCGACAAGGAGCGCGGCGTCATCCATGAGGAATGGCGCACTCGCCGTGCCGGAATGGCCGTGCAACGCATGCAAGAGGACGTGTTGCCCATTATCTACAAGGGTACAAAATATGAGGACTGCATGCCCATCGGCTCGATGGACATCGTTGACAACTTCCCCTATCAGGACCTGCGCGACTATTACCAGAAGTGGTATCGCCCCGACCTGCAAGCCATCGTAGTGGTGGGTGACATCGACGTTGACAAGATGGAAAAGAAAATCAAGAAGATTTTCTCGCCCATTCCCATGCCCAAGAAAGCGGCCGAGCGCATCTATTATCCCGTTGATGACAACGACAAGATGATTGTCGCCATCGAGAAGGACGCCGAGCAGCCCATCGTGCTCTGCCACCTGTACCAGAAACGGGATGCTACGCCCGACAACGAGAAGGACAGTGAGGCCTACCTGCGCGGCAGCTATATCGACGACCTCATCAGCACCATGCTCAATGACCGTTACGCCGAACTGCGCCAGCAACCCGGCTCGCCCATCCAGAGCGCCACGGGGCGCGCGTCCACATTCTTCATCAGCCGCACCAAGGAAGCCTTTGCCTTGAGCATCAGCTGCAAGCAGGACAACATCCTGGGCGGCATTATCGCTGCCGTAGGCGTGGCCGAGCAGGCCCGCCAGCACGGCTTTACCCAGAGCGAACTGGACCGTGCCAAGAAACTTTTCCTCAATGCCGCCGAGCGCCGCTACAACATGCGCGACGATTACCGCAATTCCCACTACGTCAACTCATGCGTGAGCCACTTCCTGGCCGGTGAACCGCTGGTGTCGGTGGAATATGAGTTGGAAAACACCCGCAAACTTGACCATGAGGTTACGATTGAAGAAGTCAACAACGCCGTCAAGGAACTGATTACCGACCAGAATCAGGTTGTGGTCATGTATGCTCCCGACAAGGACGAGGTCATTCTTCCCGACGAGGGTCAGATTGAGCAGGTTATCGTGGCTGCCCAGCGCCTCTCTTATGCACCCTATACCGAGCAGGTGCTGAGCGACCAGCTGATTGGCCAACTCCCTCAGCCCGGCACCATCGTCAGCGAGCAGCCCTATCGCCACGGCTTCACCGAGTACACGCTGTCCAACGGCATGAAGGTGTATGCCCGCAAGACCGATTTCAGCGCCGACGCCGTTTCACTGGAGATCAAGGGAGAAGGCGGCACTTCGCTCTATGGCGACGAAGACATTCCCAATTTCAACATCCTTTCCAGCAGTGTGACCGAGGCTGGTGTGGGCGACTATGACGTCCTCACCCTGCGCAAGATGCTCACCGGCAAATCGGTGCGCGTGAGCCCGTCGGTGGGCTCCGAGGGTCAGAGCATCAACGGCGGTTCGTCGGTCAAGGACATGAAGACCATGTTTGAATTGGCTTACCTGTACTTTACCTCGCCACGGCGTGATACCACGGCATTCAACGAGTTCATCAGCCGCAACCGCGCTTTCCTGACCAACCGCAATGCGTCGCCCAAGGTGGATTACAACGACTCAATCCGGGCCATCCTGTACAACCACCATCCGCGCACCGAACCGATGGTGCAGTCCACACTCGACCGCGTGAACTATGACCGCATCCTGGACATCTATCGGGAGAGCTTCAGCGACGCTTCCAATTTCAAGACGGTCATTATAGGCAACTATGACGTGAAGGAGTTGCGCGCTTTGTTATGCCAGTACCTGGCTACCTTGCCTTCGACCGGCAAGCATGCACAGACCGACTATGGCAAACTTCCGCAAATCACGGGTGGCCAGTCGGTGCACAAGTTCAGCAAGAAGATGGCGACACCGCTGGCCAACGTGAGCATCTTCTATACAGCCGACGTGCCATTTACTGCACAGAGCGACCTGGAACTGGACTTCCTGAAGCGTTGCCTCTCTATCGCCTATACCGACTCGGTGCGTGAGGAGAAAGGCGGCACCTACGGCGTGAGCGTGGACTTTGAGCTGGCCAAGGAAGACCGGCCCAATGCCACCTTCAAGATCTCGTACAATGCCGACCCCGACCGCTACGAGGAACTCAACCCGATTATCTACCAGCAGTTGCAGAACATTGCTGATAACGGGCCTCTTGAATCCAGCATGTCGAAGGTCAAGCAATACTTGACCAAGCAGTATGCCCAGATGGCTATCACCAACGACTATTGGAGCTACATCATCTGGCACGAACTGGACGATGAGGTCGATTTTGATCGTGACTATTGCAAAATGGTTACTGAGATGACGGCAGGAGATGTGCAACGCATGGCACAGCGCCTGCTTGCCGCTAAACGCTGCATCGAGGTCACCATGCTCTCGGAGTAATCTCCAAATTCCCTTTATAGCCCTTGCCCCCAAGTGTTTTCACCTAACATTTGGGGGCATTTGTCGTGATAAATACCTAAAAATGATGATTGCCGGTTTGGATAGGGACTACTAATTTTGCTGCAACAACACGCAACACGATGAAGAGCCAAAAGATATATGAAGCAACCGACCAGATGATTTCCCTCATCGGCGACAATTATAATCTGCTGCAGGCTCTGGGTGCTTTTGGCATCAGCCTGGGCTTTGGCGATAAGACGGTGAAGGAAACCTGCGAGAGCAACGGCGTGGACACCCACACCTTTCTCACCGTGGTCAATTATGCCATCAACGGCATTGGCGTAGCCGAGGACGATGAACTCATCTCAGTATCTACCCTGTTGCATTATCTGGAAGCCAGCCACGCTTATTTCATCGATTTCCAGTTGCCGTACATCCGCCGCGAGCTGGAGGAGTCGCTCAACGAGGAGAATTCGCTGGCCCAGCTCATCATGAAACTCTATGACGAGTATGCCCATGAAATCAAGCGCCACATGAACTATGAGCAGCAGACGCTGTTCCCCTATGTGGAAAAGCTGCTTGAGGGGCAGCCCGCCAGCGACTACAATGTGGAAACATTCTCCAAGCATCATGGTGCCGCCGACCAGCAGTTGAGGGAATTGAAAATCCTCATCATCAAGTATCTGCCACAAGACGGGTTGCACAACAACCAGCTGACGGCCACACTTCACGATATCTACGAGAACGAGGAATGGCTAACCCAACATGCCAAGGTCGAGGACCACATCTTCGTTCCCGCCATCCGGCGCCTGGAACGGCTCGTCAAGCATGGTGACGTGACACGCAACATCACCAACATGGTATTTAAGGATGGTGCGCAAAGTACCGAGACGCTCTCACAGCGCGAAAAAGAAGTTATCGTCGCCGTCGTCCAGGGCATGGCCAACAAGGAAATTGCCAACCATCTTGACATCTCGGTCAATACCGTCATCACACACCGACGCAACATCGCCCGCAAACTTCAGATCCACAGCCCTGCAGGACTGACCATCTATGCCATAGTTAACGGCCTGGTGGATATCAACGCCGTGAAACTGTAGGAGGGCTGCTATTCTATTGCCCTTCACCATTCTTGCAGAATGAGTGAAGTATCGTTTTTTCAATGATACGCGGTAATCGAGGATGAATAAAAACAGGTCGCGACATTACACCCGTTGAATGAAAACTACCCGTAAAGTAGATGTTCTTGAGAAAAATGCCTATATTTGCGGTGATATTCAGTAAAATGGTATCTCATTATTCATGCTGTCGTCAGGTCGAAGCATATAGGAGATTAGAATTGATGAATCAACAACTGTAAAATTTTATCATTGTGACTGTTATGGAAACTAAAGAATTAGATGATCTGAACCGAGAAGAGTTGTTCGAGATGCTGAAGGGCAAGTACAAATCAGGGGTAAAACGCAGCATGTACATGGGACTGATATTCTTGATTATTGCAATAGCGTTCTTGATTTTCCTTGGGCAAAGAATTGATTTTAAGGATATTAGTCTCTTGCTGTGGGTTGTTATTGGTTGCGGGTGTGTATGGTTAATACTGTATCAATATCGCTCTCAAAAGATTATAGACAGCATTGTCACTCCCGAACGGTTACTGCACGAATTTGATAAGAATAATCGAATCACCAAGATAAGCCGTATTGTCATGTGGGTTGCGCTAGTTGTTACTTGCTTTATTATTGCTATTTTCAAAGGTGATATGGGCTCCTGGGCATTGGCAATCGCGTTTGCGCTCTCGGGGTTAATGGTTTACATAACGGATTGTGGCAATATCGGTGGCCAGACTCGCCGAGCAAGGGAGAGAGAGGAGGAATTCAGAGAGCAACTGCAAGAGCTTGTTGACAAGAAATGAAGTGTTGGGCGGTGTGCCATAAATCAAGCTTGTATTAATAAATTTGTTTAATATCTCGGCCGATGTGCCGATTGAAAATCCTAAGGCGAATTATTACACAGTCACCTATTCTTTTGATGTTAAAGAAAAGCGTTGAAAATCAAGGAAATAAAACTTGATTTTCAACGCTTTTAATGTTGAGCGGTAAACGGGACTCGAACCCGCGGCCCTCAGCTTGGGAAGCTGATGCTCTACCAACTGAGCTACTACCGCAATAGACAGCCACTAGTGGGCTGGTGTACTTATATCTTCTCTTTAGGCATCGGCCTTGTTGATGACGTCGGTGACGCTGTCGCCATCTGCGGTCTCGAAGTAACGCACTGTCAGGGTGTCGTTGATGGCCCAGGAGTCGCGATGGTCACTGTCGAGGTCGGGATAAGTGAACTCGATGGTGTCTTCACCCACCTTGAGATATACACTGTTCATGGCACCGTCAACGGCAACGCCCGTAACTTCGATGGGCGTGTCGGCTTCAACTGCCTGAATCGTGTCGGCAAATTCCTCTTGGCTTGTGTCTTGCTGACCCTCGCCTGTACAGGACCAGAACGAGATGGCAAACAGTGCCAAGAAGGCAAAAGCTAAATTCTTCATAATGCTCTGATATGTGTTTGTTTTACAAAATGCAAAGGTAGTGTTTTTTACCGATTGGACAAAAAACAGCCCTGAATTTTACGTCTTGACGCGATCAATCAGAACTTGTAATTGTCGCTGTCAAGGTTGTCCATTTCCTCGAAATCGGAAATCTCGTCCTCGTCATATTCCTCGTCGCCATAGAACTCGCTCTTGTCGATAGCATCGATATTGTTGGCATCGGGAATCTTGGGGATGGTGATGAACTCGGTGATGTCGACATCCTCGGCAGGAGGATTGCCCACCTTGCTCTCGCACAGGGGGTCATGGAGTGACTTGCCGGGAACGACCTCTTTGAGTTTCACCTTGAAGAATCGCTCGGTCATGTAGTCAAAGACGAACTTCATGCGTTGCCCCTCGTCCTCGAGCAGTTCATCAAGCTGGGTGTCGTCCATGATCCAGATATCTTCGTCGCTGTCACTGCCCATGTCCATACATGTGACTTCTTTCTCCTTGTTCCATTCGTCGTCACAGATGTAGAAAGAGTCCATCTGCTCCTTGTTGTAACCGGCAGAATCAAGAATGATGTTGCGCAACTGCATGAAGGTTGCAGTTGAGTCGATAGCTATCTGAAGCTTGAAGTTATCGGCGTCGTCCGAGACAATGACAAATCTGTAAATCATATCAGTATTATATTCGGTTTGATGTTGCGAAATTACTAATACATTTTTATCAAACAAGAGTTTTTGGGATTTTTTTTCGTGAAAGGCCCGAAAAAGTGGCTGTTAGTGCCCTTGTAAAGATGAAACCACGCCTGCTGGCATGGTTTCACATTATATAATATGTATTATTTAAGGGTCTCGATCAGGCTCAAGGCACGAGTCCGTAGCTGCGGAATACCTTCTGAATCTTCTCCAAGGCGAAGGATACCTGCTCATGGGTGTGGGTGGCCATGAGGCTGAAACGGATGAGCGTGTCGTTGGGTGCTACGGCAGGCGAAACCACCGGGTTGACAAAGATGCCCTCGTTCAAGAGGTCGCGGGTGATGGCAAACGTCTTGTTGTTGTCCCTGATGAAGAGCGGGATGATGGGCGTCTCGGTATGGCCGATTTCACATCCCATGTCACGGAATCCCTGCAAGGCCTCGTGGGTGATTTTCCAGAGGTGCTCCTGTCGCTCGGGCTCGGCAATCATGATGTCGATAGCCTTCATTGCTGCAGCTGTCGAAGCGGGAGTGATGCTTGCGGTGAAGATGTAGCTGCGTGAATGGTGGCGCAGGTAGTTGGTGATGACCTTGCTTGTCGCGATGAAGCCACCCAGCGATGCGATAGACTTGGAGAAGGTTCCCATAATCAAGTCAACCTCGTCCCTGAGGCCAAAGTGGTCACACACGCCGCGGCCACCCTCGCCGAAGACGCCGATGCCGTGGGCCTCGTCCACCATGATGCTGGCATTATACTTGTGAGCCAGATCAACGATGTCGGGGAGCTTGCAGACGTCGCCCTCCATCGAGAAGACGCCATCGGTGACGATGAGTTTCACGCGGTCGGGCTCACACTTCTTGAGCTGAGCCTCGAGCGAAGCCATATCGTTGTGCTTGTACTTCAAGGAGTTGGAGAACGAGAGACGGCGTCCCTCGATGATGGAGGCGTGATCCTGCTCATCCCAGAGGATGTAGTCATCCCTGCCGGTGAGCGTGGAAATAACACCCAAATTAACACCAAACCCCGTGCTGTAGATCATCGCATCCTCCTTGCCCTCATACTCGGCAAGCTTGCGCTCGAGCTGCTTGTGCAGGTCAAGCGTGCCGTTGAGGAAGGGAGAACCAGCACATCCGGTACCATATTTCTCGGTGGCCTCGATAGCGGCTTGCTTGATACGCTCATCGTTTACCAGGCCTGAGTAGCAGTTGGAGCCGAACATGAGCACCTTTTTGCCATTCATGATGACCTCGGTGTCCTGTTCGCTGGAAATAGCACGAAAATAAGGATAGATGCCGGCAGCTTTAGCTTTCTGCGGCTCATCATATCGTGCTAACTTATTCTCTAATAAGTTCATATACACATGTTTAATTTCTGAGTTCGACACCAGTGAGCATTTACACTGGACGAACATATATTATAATTGGCTGCAAATATATAAAAATAATCTTTAACGAAATGTTAAAAAGAGTTCATAAAGCAACGGCCCGACTCGAAAAAGATAACTTAATCTATTGTTGAACAGCATGTAAGACCCTGTTCTCCTTCAAGAAAAAGAATAATCCTGCGCGCCTGCTTGTTGAGGTGGGTTTCAGGGTCAATCGCGGTCCACGTCATCTTGGTCGATCTCGGCATTGTGCATGAGGTCGTAATCCGAGAACTCAATGCCATCGAACTCCCCGTCTTCAAACATCAGATAGTCCTGTCTGAGACAGCTCGCAGTGGTGACCATGAACAGGGCCGCCAAAGCGAGAATCACAACAATCTTATAAAACCGTTTCATATATACTCGTAATCTCTAAAAAACATGTGCAAATATAACAAAAAATCAAACTAGAGGGGTGTTTTTCCAAAAAAAATCGTAATTTAGCGCATTAAAACAATAATAAATCATCAACCCAATGGACCTTTTTGAACAACGAATCAAAGAATTGCGTGAAATCATCAACCGTCACAACCACAACTACTATGTCTTGAACGCGCCGACAATCAGCGACCAGGAGTTTGACGCCTTGCTGCGAGAACTGCAGGACCTGGAACGCGACTACCCGCAATATCAGGACCCGCTCTCGCCCACCCAACGCGTTGGTAGTGACATCACTAAAGGTTTCACGCAGGTTGTCCACGAGCGCCCGATGATGTCGCTGGCCAACAGCTACAGCATTGAAGAGGTGCAGGATTTCCTGCGCCGTGCCCAGGATGGCCTGGGTGGTGAAACGAGCGAGATTGTGGGTGAGATGAAATATGACGGCACATCGATATCGGTGACCTATGAGCATGGCCGCCTGGTTAGGGCCGTGACCCGTGGCGACGGTGTTCAGGGTGACGATGTGACGTCTAATGTCATCACCATCAAATCGGTGCCGCTGGAAATCACGGGTGTTGACGACTTGCCCGACAAATTTGAGGTGCGTGGCGAGATCGTGCTGCCATGGAAGAGCTTTGAGAAACTCAATGAGGAACGCCAGTTCAACGAGGAACCGCTGTTTGCCAACCCGCGCAACGCCGCTGCAGGCACCCTGAAGCTGCAGAACAGTGCCGAGGTGGCACGCCGCGGCTTGGATGCCGTCTTCTATTTCCTGTTGGGTGACAATCTGCCTTTTGCGACCCACTACGAGAGCATCATGGCACTCAAGCGGTGGGGATTCAAGACCGGCGTGATGAGCATTCTGCCCAGCATCGATGCGGTGAAAGACTTCATTGACCACTGGGATGTGGAGCGCAAACAGCTGTCTGTCGCCACCGATGGCCTGGTGTTCAAAATCAACTCGTTGCGTCAGCAACTCAACCTGGGATCCACCGCCAAATCGCCCCGTTGGGCCATCGCCTTCAAGTTTGCCCCTGAACGTGAATGCACCAAACTCCAATATGTGTCGTTTGAAGTGGGCCGCACGGGTGTCATCACCCCTGTTGCCAATCTCGACCCCGTGTTGCTGAGCGGCACTATCGTCAAGCGCGCCTCGCTGCACAATGCCGATATCATTGCCCAACTGGATATTCACGAGGGAGATATGCTCTATGTGGAAAAGGGAGGAGAAATCATCCCGAAGATTGTGGGCGTTGACGAGAAGCGCCGCCAGCCCGGCAGTGCACCCGTCACCTTTATCACCCATTGCCCGTCATGCGGCACACCGTTGCAGCGTGTCGAGGGCGAAGCGGCATGGGTCTGCCCTAACAAGTGGGGATGCGGCCCGCAGATTTGCGGCCGAATCGAGCATTTTGTAGGCCGTCATGCCATGGACGTTGACGGCATTGGCGAGGAAGTCGCCGTGCTGCTCAACAAGAGCGGACTGGTGAACGATGTTGCTGACCTGTATGACCTGACAATGGAAAAATTGGTCTCGCTCGACCGTTTCCAGGAGAGAAGCGCTCAACGCATCCTGCGCGGTCTTGAGGCCAGCCGCAAGGTGCCCTATGCCAGGGTAATCTTTGCCCTGTCCATCCCCTATGTGGGCGAGACAACGGGCAAGGTGCTGGCACGCCACACCCGCAACATCGACACCCTGATGAGTTTGGCAGCTGAAGAGCTGGCAGCCATCCCCGAGATCGGGCCGAAAATCGCCCAGTCGATTGTCGATTTCTTCGCCGAGGAACGTAACCGCGTCATTGTCGACCGCCTGCGAGCAGCAGGACTGCAAATGGAGCTCTCGGAAGACGAGACGGCAGGACTGACCGACAAACTCGCTGGCAAGAAAGTCGTCATCAGCGGCGTGTTTGCCCGTCACTCACGTGAGGAGTACAAGGCCATGATCGAGCAGAACGGAGGCAAGAACGTGAGCAGCATTTCCAGCGCCACCAGCTTTATCCTCGCTGGCGAGAACATGGGTCCCGCCAAGCTCGAAAAAGCCAAGAAACTGGGTATAGACATCATCAACGAGGACCAATTCCTGGAGATGATACAATAAGTGCAAGAGATGAAAAAACTGTTAACATTATTGGTCGTGATGACTTACTGCCTGATGATTCAAGGTCAAGAGGTTGAGAAATTTGTTGCCGGGCAACTGGAGCAGTACCCCAAGGCACGCCTACTGGACATCTACAAGTCTTGTTTCCAGGATTATATGGGTGCCGAGCACCTCGTGGGCGACACAGCCAGCGCCCGAAGATATCTGGAACAGGAACTGGCCGAAACCCAAGGCATTCAACTGGCCGACTGGTACTACGAGCCATGCGGAGTCGAAGGCCGGCATGTGAGGGTGAGCCTGCGTGCTGTGCATGACGGGCATCTCACGGCCGACAAGCTGCTGGAAGCATTCATCGGCAGCGCAAATGCCGATCGTCCCACCGTCGAACAATGGGCGGCATTGTGGCACGAGATGATAGGACGGATTGACCGGATGGGACTCAACCTGCCCGACTACGAGCAAGACCGTAAATTCATCGAGCAGGTGCTGGCCAGGGGCAAGTATGCCATAAGCCACTCACCCGATTACCGCGAAGCCTATGCTCCGCATTACCGCATCGTTGCCCGCGACATTTTCGAGCGGGAAATACTACCCCTACTCCCCTGCCCTTGCTGTCACTGAACTGACAGGGGTTTAAAAACACAAAACGCGCCCCGCAAAGTCGCCGGTTGGACTTGCGGGGCGCTCGGCATGTGATGCACTTGTTGAGTTATCATCTATTACCGGCTTTTTTCCATATATTACAATAGTTATTACCTGTGTTTCTTGTCGCGATAAGGAAGAATCTCGCCATACAAGGTGATGGGAGCACCTCCCGTGATGGTCGCTACAGCGCGCTTGCTGTTATGGAACAGGGTGATGTGCACGTCGGCATTGACGCCGCTGCTGATGAGCTGATACTGCAAATAGACGTCACCGTTCTTGTCGTAGGTGATGCGCTTGTTGCGCACTTTGCCATGGCCGGTCCATCCTCCCAGGCCGTTTGCTCCTGAGAGTCCTGTGTTGAGTGCGTACTGGATGATGCCATCCTCGTCTTGAACGAGGATAAAGTTGGAGTTGCGATTGATGTCGTAGTGGCGATATCCCATATTGCCAATCTGGACATTGTCGGCCACCAGGACGAAATAGCCTCGGCGCATCGAGTTGGATGCCTTGGCATAGGCCACATCGTCATATAACTCACGCAGTTTCTTCTCGCGTTCCTTGATTTCCTGTTCGGTTTCCTGTACGGGTTGGGCAGGAGTAATCATTTCGAGCTGCACATCGCTGGTCTCGATATCCACCTCGCCAGCATTTTGTGCAGCAGCAGTAAATCCCATTGCCATCATTGCGCTTAGCGCCAGTATTGTTCTTTTCATATTCAATAGAGGTTTTATTGATTATTGTATGTCTCTTAGACCTCTTTTGATCAATTTTGTTTAATTTTGCAAGTCAAAAAAATGAGGAAACCATGCAGAAAAGAACTAAAATGAAAACGAGTTCACGGCTCTTGATACTGCTGTGCCTGATGTTTGCGGGACTCATGGCGTCTACCGTCCTGTTTGCCGTGACCCAGGATATTGACCTGCTGGCCATGTTGACTGTTCAAGACGTGTTTGTGTTCATCTTGCCCGCTCTGATCGCCATGGCCATTTTCTATCGCCGCCCCATGCAAGTCATGGGCATGAACCGTGCACCTTCGTGGACATCGCTGGGCGTGATAGTCTTGTTTTGTATCGTGTCGTTGCCTGCCATGAACTGGCTGGTAGACATTAACGAGTCGATGAAGCTGCCCGCTTGGATGAGCGGCATCGAGCACATGATGCGTGCCATGGAGGATGACGCTGCCGACACTACCCGTCAGCTGCTCGATATCCATAGCTTGGGCCAGTTCCTGTATACCCTGCTGGTTGTGGGTTTCATGGCCGGCCTGAGCGAGGAGATTTTGTTCAGGGGAGCCATGTTGCGCACCATGCAGGACAGCCGTTTGGGCAAGCATGCCGTGGTATGGATTACAGCCATCATATTCAGCGCCTTGCATGTGCAGTTCTACGGTTTCCTGCCGCGCATGTTACTGGGCGTGTGGCTGGGTTACCTGTTGGTGTGGACTGGAAGTCTGTGGGTGCCCATCATTGCCCACACGTTGAACAACAGCATAGTGGTATTTTTCAGTTATCTGACCAATAAAGGACTGGTCCCTGAGGGCTTTGGCGACCATCTGGGTCTTCCTGTTCATGGCGGTTTCCCCTGGTTTGCCGTCATCAGCCTCATTGCCAGTATCGCCCTCGTCATCTGGGCAAACAATTTTTATCGCAAAAAAGGAAAATAAATTGAAATTTTCTCACAAATAATATTTACCTTTGTAGGTTAGAGCAATGTGTATTGGCGCGCATCTGTTTGTCAGAGCGCAGCAATGGTTTGATTATAAACCTTTTAGATTATTAATACATAATATTATACTGTTATGATGAAGAAATTTATCCTTATCGTTTGCGGCTCATTTGTTGGCGCATTCCTGGCTTTCCTGTTCTTTATGTTTGCCGCCATGATGATGAGCATCGGCATTATGGGTTCCATGTCCATGGGCAGCAATAACAGCGTCAGTGTTTCCAAGCACTCCATCCTCAAACTCGATTTGGGTACCAGCATCGAAGAGCGAGGCGGCGAAGGGGCTATTGACATGATGTCACTGATGCAGGGCCAAGGTTTGCCTTCATCTTTGGGACTGAATACCCTGTTGTCGGCCATCGAAAATGCTGCTAAGGACGACAAGGTGGATGGTATCTATATCGAGTGCAATGGCGTGAGCGCTGCTCCCGCCACCCTCGAGAAGGCGCGCAAAGCCCTCAAGGAATTCAAAAAGAGCGGCAAGTGGATTGTCGCCTACGGCCATGAGGGCATTAACCAGGCCGACTATTACCTGGCCAGCGTTGCCGACAGCATCTTCTTGAACCCCGTCGGGTCGGTTGACCTGCACGGATTGGGAGGCATGACTCCTTACATGAAAAAACTGCTTGACAAGGTGGGCGTCGAGATGCAGATTGTGCGTGTGGGCACGTTCAAGAGCGCCGTTGAACCCTATATGCTCGATGACATGAGCGAGGCCAACCGCCTGCAGACTGAGCACTACCTGGGCATCATCTGGAACGAGATGCGCGACAGCATCGCCAAGGACCGCAAGTTGCCATCGGCTGCACTGAACACGCTGTGCGACAGCGTTGTGATGACATTCAAGTCAGACCGCTTGCTGAAAGAGAAGCTGGTGGATAAGCTGGTTTACCGCAACCAGATGGAAGACATCCTGCGCGCCCGCACCGAGGTGGACAAGAAAGACGACCTGAACTACGTGAGTCCCGATGACCTGGCCGACGATCTGGAGGCCAGTGCCAGCGGTGACCACATCGCAGTGGTTTATGCCGTCGGTGAGATCGACGGCTCCCCGAGCATGGGTTCGACCGAAGAAGGCATCATCAGCGACAAACTGTGCGAGACCATTCTTAAGCTCAAGGACGATGACAATGTCAAGGGTATGGTCTTCAGGGTGAACTCGCCTGGCGGAAGCGCCTTTGGCAGTGAGCAGATCTGGAAAGCCGTCATGGACTTCAAGGCCGCCGGCAAACCCGTTGCCGTGTCGATGGGCGACTATGCCGCATCGGGCGGTTACTATATCTCATGCTGTGCCGACCGCATCTTTGCCGAGCGCACGACCATTACGGGCTCTATCGGCATCTTTGGCATGATTCCTTGTGCCAGCGAACTCATCGAGAACAAGCTGGGCGTACACATGGCCACGGTCAAGACCAACGAAAACGCTGACTTGTCTCCCTTGTTTAAGAAACTCACCCCTGCTCAGAAGGGTGCCTTGCAGAACATGATCAACGAGGGCTATGAGCTGTTTACCAAGCGCTGTGCTGACGGTCGCCACGTGACGCAAGACTCCATCAAGCAGATTGCCGAGGGTCGCGTGTGGGACGGCATCACCGCCAAGCAGATTGGTCTGGTGGATGAGTTCGGCGGCATCGCCGAAGCCGTTGCATGGGTAGCCAACAAGGCCAAGCTGGGCAAGGAGCCCAAGACCCAGAACTATCCTGCCCTCGAGGATCCCTTCATGTCGCTGCTCGACAAGTATATGGTTACGCGCTACGAGTCACGTCTGCAGGGCGAAATGGGCCTGTTGTATGACTGGCACAAGCAGCTGCAGCGCATCCTGGGCCGCGACCATGTGCTGTGCCTGATGCCCGAGGGAGAAATCCGTTTGTAAAATAAGTTTATTCACACTCACGTCAACACAATAAAGGTCTCACATCTCAATGAGTATTGACCTGTCCAAAATATTGAACAAGGACCAACGCAAGTCCATCATTGATGCCCTGCTGACACCATTCTCTTGGGGATTCGGTGCCGCCGTGTGGCTGCGCAATGCGGCTTTCAATGTGGGATTGCTGCCGCAGGAGGAGTTTGACGTGCCTGTCGTGTCGGTGGGAAACATCACCGTGGGAGGCACGGGCAAGACGCCCCATGTGGAATACATTATCGAAGCCCTGTACCGCCGCTATCATGTGGGGGTGCTGAGCCGTGGTTACAAACGCAAGACCAAGGGCTTCATTCTGGCCAGCAACAACATGACGCCCCGCGACATCGGTGACGAGCCCTATCAGATCTTCAATAAGTTCACAGGGCTGATTACCCTTGCCGTGTGCGAGAACCGCCGCAAGGGAATTCGCGAACTGCTGCGCATCGATCCTGACATCAACCTTATCCTATTGGACGATGCTTTCCAGCACCGTTATGTCGTCCCCAAGGTGAACATCGTGCTGGTGGACTATAACCGCCCGCCCTATGAGGACAAGCTGATGCCGCTGGGCAGCCTGCGTGAGCCGGCCCGTAACGTGTTGCGTGGCGATATGGTGGTAGTGACCAAGTGCCCGAGCGACATCACGGCGATGGACATCAGGATGGTGAAGAAGAATTTGGGCCTGTTCCCCTATCAGGGCCTGTTCTTCAGCAACATCCGCTATGCCGACCCCGTCCCGGTATTCCCTGTGCAGTCACCCCAGATTACCTCGCTGCAATGGCTGCGCGAGGATGATGCCCTGCTGTGCCTGACGGGTATTGCCACGCCCAAGCCGCTGGTGCGCTACCTGCGCCAATATTCCACCAATATCAAAGTGATGCACTTCGATGACCACCACTTCTTTACCCGCCGTGATTTCAGCGACATCTTCAAGGTGTACAACAGTCTGGAGGGCAAGCGCAAGTTCATCATCACCACCGAGAAGGATGCGGTGCGCATCATGAATAATCCCTATTTCCCGCCCACCCGCCGTCATTGCATCTACTACATTCCCATGAAGGTGGGATTCCTGGAAATGGAAGGCGCCAGCTTCATCGAGGAGCTTGTCAAGCGAATTGACGAGCAAGGAACCAATTCATAAAAATCTAATTGACAAAAAACAAAAGTCAATAACCAACAATTAAAGAAAGGATTGTTATTATGGCACAACAAATCAACTGGCTGGACAAGATCCAAGAGACCAGCGACTTCATCAGGAAACGCGTGAACAACAAGTTGCCCAAGACCGCCATCATTCTGGGTACCGGCCTGGGCGCCGTTGTGGATTACATTAATATCGAGATTGAAATTCCTTATGGCGAAGTGCCCAACTTCCCCGTATCGACCGTTCAGGGCCACAAGGGCCGCCTGATCTTCGG
The DNA here is from genome assembly GCA_902793405.1 of uncultured Bacteroidales bacterium. Lineage (GTDB taxonomy): Bacteria > Bacteroidota > Bacteroidia > Bacteroidales > Muribaculaceae > Sodaliphilus. Next base: position 99,863 of record CADBDH010000011.1, read on the forward strand.
CACACTGGGCAATAAGTATATCATGGCTATGCAGGGCCGTTTCCACTACTATGAGGGCTACTCGATGCAGGAGGTTACCTTCCCCATCCGCGTGATGAAGGCTTTGGACATCAAGACGCTGTTCGTGTCGAACGCATCGGGCGGTATGAACCCGGAATTCAAGGTGGGCGATCTGATGATCATCACCGACCATATCAACGTATTCCCCGAGCATCCGCTGCACGGCAAGAACATCGACGAACTGGGTCCCCGCTTCCCGGCTATGGTTGACGCCTACAGTCCCCGCCTGATCCAGATGGCCCGTGACATTGCCAAGGAGAAAGGCATCCGCCTGATGGAAGGCGTGTATGTGGGCACTCAGGGCCCGACATTTGAGACTCCGGCCGAGTACCGCTACTTCTGGCGCATTGGCGGCGATGCCGTGGGCATGAGCACTGTTCCCGAGGTGATTGTGGCCCGCCATGGCGATATCGAGGTGTTCGGCATCTCGATCATCACCGACCTGGGCGTTGAGGGCGCTGTCGAAAAGGCTTCGCACGAAGAGGTGCAGAAAGCTGCTGCCGCTGCCCAGCCCATCATGGCCATGCTCGTTAGAGAGATGATTAACCGCTTTGATGAGCTTTAGGCTTTAGGTGTTAGACTTTAGAATTTAGGATTACTGCAGACATATTCATGAAAGAGACCGAGATTTCCACACTGGGCGAATTCGGATTGATTGATCACCTGACGCGTTCATTTCCCGTGCGCAACCCATCGACACATCGTGGTGTGGGTGACGACTGTGCCGTCATCAACTACGGCAATGACCGCGAGACACTAGTCACTACCGACCTGCTGCTCGAGGGCATCCACTTCGATTTGACCTATGTGCCCCTGATGCACCTGGGTTACAAAGCCATTGTGGTGAACCTGAGCGATGTGTATGCGATGAACGGCACGCCCCGACAGGTGACCGTGTCGCTGGGCATCAGCAAGCGGTTCACGCTGGAGCACATCGAGCAGTTGTATGAGGGTATGCGCATTGCCTGTGAGCATTACGGCGTGGACCTTGTTGGCGGTGATACCAGCGCGTCGGTCACGGGACTCATCATCAGCGTGACCTGCCTAGGTGATGCAGCCAAGGATGACATCGTGTATCGCACGGGTGCCAAGGACACCGATCTGATTTGCGTGAGCGGCAATCTGGGAGCTGCCTACATGGGCCTGCAACTGCTGGAGCGTGAGCGCCGCGTGAGTGCCGGCATGAAAGCGGAGGATTTTGAGCCCGATTTTGCCGGCAAGGAATACATCATCGAGCGCCAACTCAAGCCCGAAGCACGTCGTGACGTCATCGAGGAACTGCGGGAATTGGGTATCCGTCCCACGGCGATGATGGATGTGAGCGACGGCCTGTCGAGCGAACTGCTGCACATCTGCAAGGATTCGGGCGTGGGCTGCCGCGTGTATGAAGAACGCATCCCCATCGATTACCAGACGGCACTCATGGCCGAGGAGCTGAATATGAACCTCGTGACTGCTGCGATGAATGGCGGTGAGGACTACGAACTGCTGTTCACGGTACCCCTCGCCGACCACGACAAGGTGGCGCGCATGAAGACCGCACGGCTCATAGGTCACATCACCAAGCCGGACCTGGGCGCCTACATGGTCACCCGTGACAGCCAGGAACTGGAAATCCGTGCCCAAGGTTGGAACGCATTCACTCAGGAGCCCTCAACTAAGGACGAAAACGACGAATAACTGATACGGCATAACGTTGCCGCCACATCATCAGCCACCTGCACCATAATGGTACGGGTGGCTTTTTGCAATGGCAATACCCCGTTGAAAACACCATGGAAAAAGTAAAATCAGGATTTAATAATAATTTAGACGTAATATTTTACAATGTGGGGAATTTAGCTTACTTTTGTGGTGCAGTTAGAACAACATGATGAAATACCTGAGTCTGCCTGACCCTCATGCGACGCGCATCCTCCCTTTCTATCTTGCGATGGAGGAGTTTGCTGCGCGTATCCTTGGAGAAGACGACATCTTCTTCATGTGGCAGGTGGAGCCCACGGTCATTTTCGGCCGCAACCAGTTGATTGAGAACGAGGTGAACGTGGATTATTGCCGTGAGCACGGCATCGCATTCTATCGCCGTCGCAGCGGTGGCGGCTGTGTGTATGCCGACAGGGACAACATCATGTTCAGCTACATCACCCGCAGCGACGAGGTGCAAACGACGTTTACCCGCTACACCAGCGCCGTTGCTGCCATGTTGAGGGAACTTGGGCTTAACGCCAGTGCCAGCGACCGCAACGATGTGCTCATCGACGGCCGCAAGGTGAGCGGCAATGCGTTCTACCACATTCCGGGACGCAGCATCGTCCACGGTACCATGCTCTTTGACACCGACATGGAACACATGTTGCATGCCATCACGCCCTCGCGTGAGAAGTTGACGAGCAAGGGTGTACAGTCGGTGCGCAGCCGCATCACCACGCTGAGTGAGCACCTGACGATGGACATCGAGGCCTTCAAGCGCCATGTGCGTGAGGCATTGTGTGACGGCGAGATCTGCCTGAATGACGATGATGTGGCCGAGATCGAGCGCCTTACCCTGCCCTATCTCGAAACTTCGTTCCTGTGGGGCAACAACCCCAGCTGTGAGGTGAAACGAGGTGGCCGCATCGATGGCGTGGGCAGCATCCATGTGAACTTGGAGCTCAAGCATGATGCCATCCATGACCTGCACCTGACGGGTGATTTCCTGCCGCTGTGCGATGCCCGTGAAGCATTGCTTGACCGGCTGCGTGGCGTGTCGTTGACTGCACTGGCTCTGCAACAGGCCCTCAACGGCCACGATGCGGGCAAATGGATTATGAATTTAACCAACGAACAATTAATAACACTATTAACCAATTAAAAACCATTAAAACCGTGACTGAAGAAATCAAAGTTACCTGTCTGCATGACAGGCACGTGGCGCAAGGCGCTCTCATGTCCCCCTTTGCTGGTTACGACATGCCCATCCAGTATGTAGATATCACCACCGAGCACAACGCTGTTCGCAACAAGGTGGGTGTTTTTGACGTGTCGCACATGGGTGAGGTGGAAATCACCGGTCCCGATGCCGCCAAGTTCACCAACTACATCTTCACCAATGACATCAACGCCATCAAGGCCGGTCAAATCCTGTACGGCATGATGCTGTACCCCGACGGTGGCACCGTTGACGACCTGCTGGTTTACCGTGTTGACGATAACGACTATTTCCTCGTGATCAACGCTGCCAACATCGACAAGGATGTGGCATGGATCATGGAACAGGCCAAGAACTTTGACGTGAAGGTTGACCACCAGAGCGAACTCTACGGCCAGATTGCCGTTCAGGGTCCCGAGGCCGAAAAGACCATGGGTGACGTGCTGGGCATTGACACCACCGACCTGACGTTCTACACGTTCAAGAAGATGGAATATGACGGCAAGACCATCATCGTTAGCCGCACCGGTTATACGGGAGAGGACGGCTTTGAGGTATATGCCGACCCCGCCATCATCTGCAAGATGTGGGACATGCTCATGAAAGCCGGCGTACAGGCCTGCGGTCTGGGTTGCCGCGACACCCTGCGCTTTGAGGCTGGTCTGCCCCTGTACGGTGATGAGCTCACTCCCGAGATTTCGCCCATCGCTGCCACCTTCGGCATGTTTGTGAAACTCGATAAGGAAGGCGGCTTCATCGGTCGTGATGCCTGCGCCCAGCAGAAGGCCGAAGGCACACCCAAGAAACTCGTGGGCCTGGAACTCGAAGGCAAGGCAATTCCCCGCCACGGCTACGAAGTGCTCGATGGCGAGAACGTGGTTGGTTACATCACCACTGGCTACCACAGCATCACGCTGGACAAGAGTGTGGCATTTGCACTGGTTGACCGCGCCGTTGGCGCCCTGGGCAACACGTTGAACGTGCGCATCCGCAAGAAAGTGTTCCCCGCAACCGTGGTTAAGAAACGCTTCTACACTCCCAATTATAAGAAGTAATCGATTTTTTGCTAGCAAAAAATCGGGTCTAGGGTCTAGAGTTTAGGGTCTAGAGCTTAGGGCTTAGAGCTTAGGGCTTAGAGCTTAGAGTTTAGGGGCTCTGCCCCAAGAATAAGATTCAAATTCAACAACAAAATATTAACTAATTATTAATAACAACAATGAGTAAGATTATCGACGGACTCTATTACAGCGAGTCACATGAGTATGTAAAGGTAGAAGGCGACTTCGGTTTTATCGGTATCACCGACTATGCACAGCACGAGCTGGGCAACGTGGTTTATGTTGACATGCCCGAGGTTGACGACGAGGTAACCGCAGGTGAGGAGTTTGGTGCTGTTGAGAGCGTTAAGGCTGCCAGCGACCTGATGTGCCCCGTTAGCGGTACTGTTGTCGAGGTAAATGAGGCCCTCGAGGACGAGCCTGGCCTGATCAACAAGGACGCCTTCGAGAACTGGATCATCAAGGTTGAACTCAGCGACAAGAGCGAGCTCGACAACCTGATGGATGCAGCTGCCTACAAAGCCATGATTGGCGAGTAATTTGAGTTAGAAGTTAGAAGTTAAAAATTAACCGACAACTGAAAACGAATAAACGATGAGTTATAAGTTTTTTCCGCACACCGACGATGAGATGCGTGCCATGTTAAACACGGCAGGCGTCAAGTCGCTGGACGACCTCTATCAGGATGTGCCCCAGGAGCTCCAACTCAAGAAGGAGTATGAGCTTCCCGAGGCCATGAGCGAGATTGAAGTGCGCCGTTTCTTTGACGGTCTGGGCATGGGCAACATTACCATGCGCACCTTCCTGGGCGCCGGTTACTATGACCACTACAGCCCCGCCGTTGTCCAAGACATCCTGAAACGCAGCGAGTTCCTCACCGCCTACACTCCCTATCAGGCTGAGATTTCTCAAGGTACTCTCATGTACATCTTTGAGTATCAGAGCATGATGGCCGAGTTGACCGGCATGGAAGTGAGCAACGCTTCGATGTATGACGGCACCACCGCTACTGCCGAGGCCATGATGATGGCTGTTGCCAATGCCAAGAAACGCAACCGCGTACTGGTAAGCGAGACCATCAGCCCCTATGTGCTTCGCGTGATCAAGACCTACGCCAAGTTCCATGGCATCCAGATTGACATGGTTCCCGCCAACGACGGCGTGATGTGCCATAACTGCCTCAAGGCCGAGCTGGAGAAGGAAGATGTGGCCGGCGTTATCGTTGCCACGCCCAACTTCTATGGTATCCTCGAGGACTACACCGGTGTTGCCGACCTGTGCCATGAGCACAAGGCATTGCTTATCATGCACTGTGTAGCCACCGCGTTGAGCGTTGTCAAGACTCCCGCCGAGTGGGGTGCTGACATCGCAGTGGGTGACGGCCAGAGCCTGGGTATTCCCTTGAACTATGGCGGTCCCTATGTGGGCTTCCTGTGCACGACCAAGAAACTCATTCGCAAGATGCCGGGCCGCATCGTTGGTGCCACCAAGGATGCTGACGGCAAGCGTGCATTTGTCCTGACCCTGCAAGCCCGTGAGCAGCACATCCGCCGCGAGAAGGCCACGAGCAACATCTGCTCCAACCAGAGTCTGATGGCGCTGTACGTTACCATCTACATGGGTCTGATGGGCGCTAAGGGTCTGAAGGAAGTGAACGAGATCAGCTACAGCAACGCCCATTACCTGGCCGAAGGCCTCGTCAAGACGGGTCTGTTTGAGATGGCTTATCCCGACAAGCCCTTCCTCAACGAGTTTGCCGTGAAGACTAAGCTCGACATCGACAAATTGCAGGAATACTGCAATGAGGAGTACCTGCAGTGCGGTCTCAAGATTGCCGACGACACCTTGCTGATCGCCGTGACCGAGACCTATAGCCGTGAGGACTGTGACGATCTGATTGACGCATGTGTAACCTTTAACGAAGAACAGGAGGGCAAATAAGTTATGAATAACACTTTTTACGGTAAACTCATATTTGAGTTGTCACAGAATGGCCGTCAGGGTTATTCCCTGCCCGAGAACAGGTGCGCTGAGTACAAGATGAGCGACCTGCCCAAGGGTCTGATGCGTGAGAATGCTCCCCTGTTGCCCGAGGTTGACGAGTTGAGCGTTGTTCGCCACTACACCAACATGAGCAACAACAACTTCGGTGTGGACACGGGCTTCTATCCCCTGGGTTCCTGCACGATGAAGTACAATCCCAAAATCAACGAGGAAATCGCTGCCCACCGCGAGTTCACGGGTCTGCACCCGCTGCAGAATACCGAGACCACCCAGGGCGCCCTCGCTGTTTACTACTTCCTGCAGACCAGCCTGGCTGAAATCTCTGGCCTGAGCGAGTTCACCTTGAACCCCTATGCTGGTGCTCACGGTGAGTTGACCGGCCTGATGATCATGCGCGGCTACCATATGGAGCGCGGCGACGTGAAGCGCACCAAGGTGATTATCCCCGACAGCGCCCACGGCACCAACCCCGCCAGCTCGGCCGTTTGCGGTCTTGACGTGGTGGTTGTAAAGAGCCGTCCCGACGGCACCGTCGATGTGGACGACCTGCGTCCCCTGCTCGACGACACCATCGCCGGCATGATGATGACCAACCCCAACACGCTCGGTATCTTTGAGCACAACATTGGCGAGATTGCCAAGGCTGTTCATGACTGTGGCGGCCTGATGTACTACGACGGCGCCAACCTCAACCCCATGCTGGGTAAGGTTCGCCCCGGTGACATCGGTTTCGACATCATGCACATCAACCTGCACAAGACCTTCTCGACACCTCACGGTGGCGGTGGCCCCGGTAGCGGTCCCGTCGGCGTCCGCGCCGGTCTGGAGCACCTGCTCCCCAACCCCCGTGTCGTGAAAGTGGAAGAAGAGGACTACGACTACTTCAAGCTCGAGTGCAGCGACAAGTCCATCGGCAGCATCAGCGGTCACCTAGGCAACTTCGGCGTGATGATGCGCGCCCTGGCCTATATCCTGACCCTGGGCCGCGACCAGCTCAAGTGGGTCGGCCCGCTGGCTACCCTCAATGCCAACTACATCAAGGAGTCGTTGAAGGACGTTTATGAGCTGCCCATCGGCGGTGTGTGCAAGCACGAGTTCGTCTATGACGGCCTGAAGGACAAGTCCACCGGTGTGACCACGCTCGACGTGGCCAAGCGCCTGCTGGACTATGGCTTCCATGCTCCCACCATCTACTTCCCCTTGCTGTTCCACGAGGCCCTCATGGTAGAGCCCACCGAGAACGAGAGCAAGCAGACCCTCGACGAGTTCATCCGCATCATGCGCGTGATTGCCCAAGAGGCTAAGGATGACCCCGAGATGGTGAAGACCGCTCCGCACAACACGCCCGTGCGTCGTCTCGACGACACCCAGGCCGCCCTGCATCCCATTGTGACCTGGCGCGAGCTTGTGGCTGAGGCCGAGTAAATCAGTTTAGAAGACAAGAAGGACAAGAAAGACAATTCCTTTATAATTTTGTCTTATTGTCTTTCTTGTCTTTAGTTTTACCCTTTCTAATCATTTGAACAGACACTATGTTTGACATTATTATCATTGGTGCTGGTCCTGGCGGTTATGAGACCGCTGCCGATGCTGCTGCACACGGCTTGACCGTTGCCATCGTCGAGCGTGACCAGATGGGCGGTACCTGCCTGAACCGCGGTTGCATCCCCACCAAGGCCCTGTGCCGCAATGCCGAGGTCATCAACCTGATGCGCGAAGCCGAAGTGTGGGGCGTGAAGACCGGTGAAATGGCTTTTGACTATGCTCCCGTGTTTGAGCGCAAAGAGGCTGTCGTGAAACAGCTGCGCGAAGGCGTGGAAATGCTCATGGGTGCTCCCGGCATCACTGCCATCAAGGGCGAGGCTGTTCTCAAGGACGCCAACACCGTTGTTGTCAACGGCGAGGAATACCAGGCCAAGAACATCATCATCGCTACCGGTTCGGCTCCCCGTGGCCTTCCCATCGAGGGTGCGGACCTGGCCATGACCAGCGACGACATCCTGGCAATGGAAACGCTGCCCAAGAGCCTGTGCATCGTGGGCGGCGGCGTCATCGGCATGGAGTTTGCCGCTGTGTTCAGCACGTTTGGTGTCGAAGTGACCGTCATCGAGTACTGCAAGGAGATCCTGCCTCCGTTCGACAAGGACGTGGCCAAGCGCCTGAAGACCGTCCTGAGCAAGCGCGGCATCAAGATCATTACCAGCGCTGCCGTCAACGGCATCACCCAGGGCGAGGACGGCTGTACCGTTTCCTATGAGCTCAAGGGCAAGCCCCAGAGCGTGACCTGCGAGAAGGTGCTCATGTCGGTAGGACGTCAGCCCGTGCTGCCCCAGGGACTGGACACTGTAGGCGTTACCGTGGGCCGTCGTGGCATCGAGGTGGACGACAACATGATGACCAACGTTCCCGGTGTTTATGCCATCGGTGACGTGAACGGTCGCATGATGCTTGCCCATGCTGCCAGCGCACAGGGACAGCGCGCCCTGCACGCCATCCTGGGCAAGGCCGACGACATCAAGCTCGACATCGTTCCCAGTGCAGTGTTCACCGTGCCCGAACTGGCCATGGTTGGCTTGACCGAGGAACAATGCGCCGAGCGCGGCATGGATGTGACGGTGAAGAAGTCGTTCTTCCGCAGCAACGGCAAGGCTGTCGCCATGAACGAGACCGACGGTCTGCTGAAGATGATTGTCGATAACGCTACCCGTCAGATTGTGGGTTGCCACATCTGTGGTGCTCACGCAGCCGACTTGATCCAGGAAGTGGTTACCGCCATGAATGCCGGTGCCACCGTTGACCTGCTGGCACGCAGCATCCACGGCCATCCCACCTTGAGCGAGGTGATGCTGACCGCTGCACGCCAGTTCTGATGCTTGTATTGCAAGCAACAGCTTGCAATACCTTAACAGTACTGCTACTACTCACAACAACACGCCACCCAAAGCCATGCTGCTCGTGGGTGGCGTACTGTTTTTATTTCACCTTTCTCTAGAAGGGCTTGCGGTACTTGTTGTTGGGGTCCTCGTCGAGGATGCTCAGGTAACTGGTGAAGCGTGACGGGGCTATTGTGCCCTGCTCGACAGCTTCAAGCACGGCGCAACCCGGCTCGTGGGTGTGGGTGCAGTTGTTGAAACGGCAGTCGTCCGAAATCTTGAAAATCTCGGGGAAATAGTGGGCCACCTCAGCACGTTCAAAGTCGATGGTGCCAAAAGCTTTTACGCCCGGGGTGTCGATGATGGCTCCACCATCAGGCAGGTCGAGCAACTCGCTGAAGGTGGTCGTGTGCATGCCCTTGTGATGGGTGTGGCTCACGTCACCCACCCTGACATGGGCATCGGGGACAAGAAGATTGATGATGGATGACTTGCCCACTCCACTGTTGCCCGACAGCAGCGACATCTTGCCTGCAAGCTGTGCGCGCAAGGCATCGGCGCCCTCGCCTGTAGCCGCCGACATGGCCACCACCGGGTAGCCGATGCTCTCGTAGAGTGCTTTTAACTCCTCGAGCTTGTTTCGCCACTCATCGGTGTCCAAGAGGTCAATTTTATTGAAAACCAGCACTGCCGGAACCTGGTAGGCCTCGGCAGTCGCCAGGAAGCGGTCGATAAATGTGGTGCTGGTCTCAGGATTGGTCAATGTGGCTACGAGGACCGCCTGATCGAGGTTTGCCGCGATAATCTGGAATTCCTTGGAGAGGTTGCTGGCACGGCGGATGATGTAGTTGCGGCGGGGCTCGATGTCGCCCACCACGGGAGCGTCACCGCCCTTGTCCTCGACCTGTACCCTATCGCCCACAGCGACAGGATTGGTGCAGCGCAGCCCCTTGAGGCGCAGCACGCCACGCATCTTGCAATTCACAGTGTTACCGTCGTCAAGACGAACGGTCACCCAGCTGCCGGTATTTTTAATTACTAGTCCTTTCAATTCAAATAACTCAATTCTGTTAACCGATTATAGTTGAATTTCTAACTTCTAACTCCTAACTCCTAACTCCTTAATCCCATGCCTCTAGGTCGTCGGCCACTTCGGGAAGGTCGCTGCGGTGGAAGACAGGATTCTCGATGCCACGGCGACGCTGGTCACGATAGTTTTTCAACAACTTGAAAGCGTATTTGCTCAGGAACGCCAGGGCTATCAGGTTGCACAGGGTAACCAAAGCCATGAACAGGTCACCCATATTCCACACGAACTCGAAGCTGGCTACAGCGCCAAGGAAGACGAAGCCTCCACCCGAGAGAATGCGGAATACGGTAAGCACCCACTTCTTGTCGGTCAAAAAGCGGATGTTGGCCTCGCCATAGTAATAATTGCCGATGATGCTGCTGAAGGCGAACAGGAAAAGGGCGATGGCCACGAATATCGTTCCCCAACTTCCCACCTGTGATTCCAGCGAGGCTTGTGTGAGTTGGATACCCTCAAGACCTTTGTTAGTGTACAGGCCACTGACGAGCACCATGAAGGCGGTGCAACTGCACACGACCAGCGTGTCGGTAAACACGCCCAAAGCCTGGATGAGGCCTTGCTTGACGGGATGGGAGATGTCGGCAGTGGCTGCCACATTGGGGGCACTACCCTCGCCCGCCTCGTTACTGAACAGACCTCGCTTGACGCCTACCATAATGGTCATGCCCAAGCCACCGCCAGCGACTTGCTCAAAACCGAAAGCGCTCTCGATGATGAGTTTGAACACATGAGGCACCATGTTGATGTTCATGATGATGACAACCAGGGCTAGGATGAAATAGCCGATGGCCATGATGGGCACCATGATGCTGCTCACACGGGCAATGCGCTGAATGCCACCAAAGGCGATGAACAGGGCAATCGCAGTGATGATGCAACCCACCACCAGTGGGTCGAAACCGAAGGCCTTGTTCAAGGCGCCGCAGATGGCGTTGCTCTGGATGGAATTATAGGAGAGGCCAAAGGTCAGTGTGATGAGTACGGCGAACAATCCCGCCATCCACTTGCTGTGCAAACCACGGCTGATGTAGTAGGCTGGGCCGCCGATGAACGACTCACTGGACGGACGTTTGAACAACTGTGCCAGCGTGGCCTCGACAAAGGCCGTTGCCGAGCCGAACAGCGCAATCAACCACATCCAGAAGATGGCACCCGGACCACCCACAGCAATGGCGGTCGCCACACCAGCCAGGTTGCCCGTTCCTACACGAGTAGCCATCGAGACGGCGAAGGCCTGGAACGAAGAAATATGTTTTTTCTTGCCGCTATGGGTCGATGACGAGTCAACGAGTTGGCAGAACATGTCACCAATCATCGTGAACTGCACAAAGCGGCTGCGTATCGTGAAATACAGGCCGCACAGTATCAATGCACCTATCAGCAGATAGGCCCACAGGGCGTCGTTAATCGATGTAATTATATTATTGAGGGCGTCAAGGTTAAGCGTCATTTCTTGCCAAGTCTATTGATTGATGCAAAATTAGGAAATAATCAGTGATTTTAGGTCTTCTTTGCGGAATAATTTTTAAATTTGCTGAATAAAACAAAGAGTAATTATGAAAAATCCAATCACATTATTATTGATAGCCATGCTGTGCATTACCGTTAGCGCCCAGCAGTTGAACCGCCCCATCGGGCAATATCCGGGCAATCCAAGCGAGTATTATGGACCCAAACTGGTTCAAAACACCTCAAACCGAGATCTGGCATTACACCGCATGGTGTACCAGTCCTCGTCATGGGATTCTAACCTCACGTCACAACTATTGACCGATGGCATCATTGATAAGGAACTGCCCGCATGGCTCAACGTCACCACCCCCGACGGGCCGCTACCGCCTCACAAGCGCGAGGCCTGCATTGACGGCAACGAGTGGACGAGCAACATAGTGATGGGTAGCAACACCTGGCTGCAATATGACTGGGAGAATATGGCCATCGACATCGATGAAGTGGAGATGGTGTGCAGTATGGCCTACCGAGAGGAGGCACCACGAGGATTCAAGATCAGGCTGATCACCTCCAAAGACGGCAAGAAATGGAAAGTCGCCGATGAGTGGAAAGGCGACTCACTGCCTGGCGAACCGTCATGGAACCGCGTCCATAGTGATCCCAACAAAAACTCGGGAGATGACCTGTTGCCCACTCGCAAAATCGTCCATACATTCAAACTGAATGGCAAACCATTCTCACACATGAAGCTGGAGATGGTCACCCCCAGCGCGGTTCACTGGACCTTTACCGAACTGAAAATGAGGAAAAATGGCCAGCGCGCCAAGGGTATTTTGCCAGCAGAGCATTTTGTGAGCGCATGGCGCAGTCTGGGCAACCATGACGAATGGATAACCGTTGATTTGGGAGCCATAGCTGATTTCTACAGAATACATTTGTATTGGGTAAACAGTCCCAAGAGTGGTAATATCCAAGTCTGCGATGACAATGTCAACTGGCGCACTGTTGGGCAACTGCCACCGAAATCCTTGCCATTTAAAAAAGGTCTTCAACTCATCACATTACCCGAAGAGGCACGCGGAAGATACGTCCGTATCAATATGATTGAGCCCAACAAGAACGGACTGCCTTTTTGCCTGAAAGAAATAAGCATCGATGGACAGCCTGGCGGACTTATCGCTGTTCCACATGAGGCTGGAGGCTGGCAAGACGGCAAGTGGCTGCTCAATGGCGGAAACTGGCAATTACAACGCGCTTCACACCTTGTCCAACCCAAGAGGAGTGTTCCTCCCCTTGTGGCGACTGTTCCCGCCACTGTGTTGTCGAGTTATGTCAATGCAGGAGCTTTGCCCGACATGAACCATGACGATAACCTGATGCTGGCATCGGAGTCGTTTTTTAATGGAGATTTCCTCTACAAGCGCACGTTTGATTTGCCTAAAGAAATGCAGGGCAAACGTGTATTCTTGAACTTTGACGGTATCAACTGGAAAGCCGAGATAACACTAAACGGCACGAATTTAGGACGTATTGAGGGCGCCTTCAAGCGAGGAAAGTTTGACATTACGCCTTACCTCAAGAAGTTTGATAATGAATTGCAGGTGCTCATTATTGCCAATGCCAATCCCGGCGGTGTGAAGGTCAAGACCGAAAAGAATACCGACTTCAACGGCGGTATCCTCGGGTCAGACAACCCCACGTTCCATGCCACGATTGGTTGGGACTGGATATCGACCATCCGCGGTCGGGATATCGGTATTTGGGACGACGTTTACTTGACGGCATCCAGCGACGTGACCGTGAGCGATCCCGTGGTGACTACCACGCTGGCCGAGGGCGACACCCTGGCTAGCATGACCCCAGCCGTAATGTTGACGAACCATAGTGACATGGCTGTAACCGGCATGCTGCATGGCCATATCGGGGAGATCTGCTTTGAGAAGCAAGTCACTCTTGCCGCTGGTGAAACGATTGAGTCGACCTTTAGTCCCAATGAATTCCCGCAGCTTAAAGACCAACGGATGCGCTTGTGGTGGCCAAACGGCTATGGCGAGCCTTACTTGTATGATGCAGGCTTTGAGTTTATCGTCGATGGGCAGCAGAGCGATGCCGTGGAGTACAAAGCTGGAATCCGTGAGGTCAAGACTGTGGACAAGGACACAAAACTGAAGATTTACATCAATAACCGGCGACTGGTGCCGCTGGGCGGCAATTGGGCATTCAGTGAGAACAACCTGAACTACCGCGGTAGGGAGTTTGATGCTGCCGTGCGCAATCACAAGGAGATGAACTACAACATGATCCGCAACTGGGTGGGCATGACCGGTGACAAGGAATTCTTTGAGGCTTGTGACCGCTACGGTATCATGGTATGGCAGGACTTCTGGCTGGCCAACCCGGCAGACGGTCCCGACCCCGACGATGAGGCGATGTTTATGGATAATGCACGCGACTTTGTACTCAAGATCCGTAACCATCCCTGCATCGGCATCTATTGCGGACGCAACGAGGGCTATCCTCCCAAAACGCTTGATGACGGGTTGCGTAACGCTGTGGCATCGCTGCATCCTGGACTGGATTACATCTCCAGTTCGGCCGACGATGGCGTGAGCGGCCATGGACCCTATTGGGCGATAAGCGCCAAGGAATATTTCGAGAAGCAGACCGGCAAACTGCACACCGAGCGTGGTATGCCCAATGTGATGACCTATGAAGGCTTAAGCCGAATGCTGGATTCTGACCACCAGTGGCCGCAGAACATCTATTGGGGCCGCCATGACTATACCATGGAGGGCGCTCAACGTGGGGCTTCTTTCAACAAGCTGATTGCCGACAACTTTGGTGAGCCGACATCGGCTCAGGAATTCTGTGACTGGGCACAGTGGATCAACTATGAGGGTTACCGGGCTATGTACGAGAGCGGCAGCCAAGACCGCATGGGATTGCTCATCTGGATGAGTCACCCGTGCTGGCCGTCGATGGTGTGGCAGACCTATGACTACTACCTGGAGCCCACGGCTGCCTACTATGGTGTGAAACATGCCTGTGAACCGTTGCATGTGCAATGGAACCCCGTGAGCAACTGTGTTGAAATCGTCAACCGCTCGGCTGGACATCAAGAGGGAACCGTCAAGGCCAGCATCATCAACCTGAACGGGGAAACCGTTTGGGAACAGGTGCAAGGCTACGTCTGCGACGAAGACATGACGCTGGACATGATGAAGGTAGAAGTGCCCAAAGAGATTGCCGGAGCCTATTTCCTGCGCTTGACACTGAAGGATGACAAGGGCGTTGTCAAATCGATGAATGACTATGTGAACTCGACCATCGAGAATGACCGTACATCATTGCATGACATTCGACAGGCCCAGGTGACGGCTGTAGCCAACGGCAAGAGCATTACCATCACCAATTACGGCAATGTGCCAGCTGTGATGCTGCGGCTTAACCTCAAGGGCGATGACGGCGAACAGATTTTGCCGGTTATCTACAGTGACAATTACCTGCACCTGATGCCCGGTGAAGCCCGCACTATCGAGATCGAGTGGAAGGCTGAGGATGCGCGTGGCTGCAAGCCCATTGTTGAGATTACAGGAATGAATGTAACAAAACTGACTGTACAATTATGATAAAACGCTCGCTTGTCACAATTATAGCATTGGCACTCATGTCTATTAGCATGAATGCCAAGGACAAGTACCCTTATCAGAACGCTAATCTACCTGTGGACCAGCGTGTGGAGGACCTGCTCTCTCGCATGACCCTTGAGGAGAAAGCTGGGCAGATCGTGTGCCTGATGGGCTGGGATTCCTATCAGATTAACGGCAAAAAAGTGGCCGTTAGCGACAAGTTCAAGCATGAGGTGGATAGCCTGCATGTGGGCATGTACTGGGCGGTGTTCCGTGCCGACCCATGGACGCGAAAAGCCATCGCCAACGGACTCAATCCCACTCAGGCTGCTCAGGCGGCCAATGCTATGCAACGCTATGCCGTCGAGAAGACCCGTCTGGGCATTCCCATCTTTCTTGCCGAGGAGGCGCCTCACGGCCACATGGCCATCGGGGCCACTGTATTCCCGACTGGACTTGGCATGGCCGCGACCTGGTCACGTGACATAATGCAAAAGACAGGAGCAATCATCGGCAAAGAGGTGCGCTCGCAAGGCGGACACATCAGTTACGGGCCGGTGCTGGATTTGGCCCGAGAGCCTCGCTGGTCGCGAGTCGAAGAAACGCTGGGCGAGGACCCGTACTTGAGTGGCAAGATGGGCGAAGCAATGATACTGGGCCAGGGAGGAGGTGACTTGAGTCTTCCCTACTCGACCATCGCGACGCTGAAGCATTTTATCGCTTATGGTGCCAGTGAGGGCGGGCAAAACGGTGACCGCAGTATCGTGGGTCCAAGAGAGCTGAAGCAAGTGTTCCTGCCACCATTCAGGCGCGTGCTCGATGCAGGGGCCTTGTCGGTAATGACATCTTATAACTCGCTTGACGGTGTACCCTGCACAGCTAACCAAGAACTGCTGACTGGCGTATTACGGAACAATTGGGCGCTTAACCGAGGTATCGTTGTGAGCGACCTGTTCAGCATCGACGGGCTT
Organism: uncultured Bacteroidales bacterium; assembly: GCA_902793405.1. Classification (GTDB taxonomy): domain Bacteria; phylum Bacteroidota; class Bacteroidia; order Bacteroidales; family Muribaculaceae; genus Sodaliphilus. The sequence continues at coordinate 115,908 of CADBDH010000011.1, forward strand.
AGAGGGACACACCGCACTGCAGTATCGTTACAGGATGCAGCCATCCAGGCGCTGCTGGCGGGTGTTGACGTTGATCTGGGCGGTAACTGCTATGTCCAACTTGCTGATGCCGTGAGGCAGGGCAAGGTCAGTGAGGATGCGCTCAACCAAGCCGTCAGGCGCGTGTTGCGATTGAAATTTGAGATGGGGCTGTTTGAACACCCTTACGTTGACGATAAGACCGCAGGCAAACTTGTGAATAATGCTGAGGCCGTGGCTACAGCAAGGCAAGCGGCAAAGGAATCCATCACCCTGCTTAAAAACGACGGCATCCTGCCATTGAGCAAGGGTCTAAAGGTAGCTGTCGTCGGGCCCAATGCCGACAACGTCTATAACATGCTGGGCGACTACACCGCGCCACAACCCGATGGCAAAGTGATTACGGTATATAACGGCATTAAGGCCATGATTGGTGAGGCCAACTGTGTTTATGCCAAGGGCTGTGCTATTCGTGACACCGTTGATTTCGATATCGCCGCAGCAGTAGAGGCTGCCCAAAGCGCTGATGTAGTTGTTGCCGTAGTGGGCGGTTCGTCGGCCAGGGATTTCAAGACTTCATACGAGGACACAGGTGCTGCCAGTGCAGAGCAAAACACCATCAGTGATATGGAATGTGGCGAAGGCTTTGACCGTGCCACACTTGACCTGCTGGGAAGGCAGAATGAGTTGCTGACAGCATTGAAAAAGACCGGCAAGCCGCTAGTTGTTGTCTATATCGAGGGGCGCCCGTTGAACAAGAATTGGGCCGATGAGAATGCCAACGCCCTGCTTACCGCCTACTATCCAGGTGAACAAGGCGGCAATGCCGTTGCCGACGTGCTCTTTGGGGACTATAATCCTGCCGGACGATTGCCTGTGAGCGTGCCACGTCATGTTGGCCAGTTGCCCGTGTATTACAACCAGTCCCGACCTGTGGCACACGATTATGTGGAAATGACAGCCAAGCCGCTGTATCCGTTCGGCTACGGGTTGAGTTACACGTCGTTTGAGTACAGTGAGTTGAGCATTGCCGGAGATCAAGTTTCCTTCAAAATCACTAACACGGGCTCGCGAACGGGTGACGAAGTGGTGCAGCTCTATGTGAGCAACACGGGAGCCACAGTAGTGCAGCCAGAGCGGCAACTGATCGGGTTCGAGCGAGTGACCTTGGATGCTGGGGAAAGCCGCGTCATCACTTTCACTGTCCTGCCCGTTGATTTGGCTATCGTGAACGACAAGATGCAGTGGGCTGTCGAGGGGGAACATCTGTTGCTCATCGGGAGCTCGAGTGAGGATATCCGGTTAACCGGGAGGCTGGCGTTTTGAGTGCAAGCCGGAGGCTTGCAATACCTCGACAAACTACCGACTGGCCTATAGCAATAATAGAGGGGAGCGCTTTCACTTGGATAGCGCTCCCCTTTCAACGATTTTGCCATTCACATATTTGAATTCTCGATATTAACCGCAGCGTGACGTGCCGCAGTTGGTGCAGATGAGGCAGCCCTCCTGATAGACCAAGGTGTTCTGGCCGCAGTTGGGGCATTTCTCGGCTGCGATTTCGCCATTGTTGATATAGCGTTTGAGGGCACGTTCAACACCCATCTTCCATGTGTTGATGGACTGGCTGTCGAGCTCCAGGCTGCTCACGAGCTTGAGCACCTGCGGGATGGGCATGCCGTAGCGCAGTACACCCGAAATGAGCTTGGCATAGTTCCAGAACTCGGGATTGAACTTCTCGCTCAAGCCCTCGATGGTGGTCTTGAAGCCGCGCTTGTTGATGAACTGGAAGTCATAGCGTTTCACGCCATCCTCGCCCACGGCCTTGATGATCTTGCCCTTGGTCACCGACTTGGGACAGAAGATGCCCTCGTCGTCATCGGCAATACCGGTAAAGATCTCATAGGGACGACCGTCAATCAAGCCGATAAACGCAATCCATTTCTCCTTCTTGTTCTGGAAACGTACAACGTCGGCCTCCAGTTCAACGGGGCGCTTGAGGATGTGTTCCTCCTCGGCGATATAGCGGGCGGGTCCTTCCTCCTTGGCGGCTTTTTCTTTCTCTTCCTCTTTCTTCTTGTCATTGTCGCTCAAGGCCACGAGCACGCCGGTGCGCGAGCCGTCGCGATAGACGGTACATCCCTTGCAACCGCTGCGCCAAGCTTCCACATAGAGCCTGCCGACCATTTCCTCGCTGATGTCGTTGGGCAGGTTGATGGTCACGCTGATGCTGTGGTCCACCCACTTCTGCACCTCGCCTTGCATGCGCACCTTGTTCACCCAGTCCACGTCGTTGGCAGTAGCCTTGTAATAGGGCGATTTCTCGACGATGGCATTGAGTTCCTCTTGAGTGTAGTCGCGGCGAACGGGGATGTTGTTGATGTTCATCCAGGTCACCAGTTTGTGGTGATAGACGATGAACTCCTCGAACGAATCGCCATTCTCGTCCACGAGGTCTACATGCACGTCCTTGTCGCTGGGATTCACCTTGCGGCGACGCTTGTAAACAGGCATGAAGACCGGCTCGATGCCCGATGTGGTCTGCGTCAACAGGCTGGTGGTTCCCGTGGGAGCGATGGTCAGGCAAGCGATGTTGCGGCGGCCATACTTCACCATCTCCTCGTACAACTCAGGCTTAGCCTCACGGATGCGGTTGATGTAAGGATTGTTCTCCTCACGCTTGGCATCATAAATCTCGAAGGCGCCACGCTCCTTGGCCATCTGTACCGATGAGCCATAGGCAGCCAGTGCCAGTGCCTTGTGAACGCTAACCGAGAACTCGGTAGCCTCGGGCGTGCCATAGCGCAGGCCCATGGCGGCGATCATGTCGCCCTCGCCAGTGGTGCCCACACCCGTGCGACGACCCTTGAGCGTCTTGGTGCGGATTTTGTTCCACAGGTTCATCTCGGTAGTCTTGACCTCGGCAGTCTCGGGGTCTGACTTGATCTTGTCGAGAATCTTCTCGATTTTCTCCATTTCCAGGTCGATAATGTCGTCCATCATGCGCTGGGCGCAGGCAACATGCTCGGCAAACTGGTCATAGTCGAAATAGGCCTGAGGCGTGAAGGGATTCTTCACGTAGCTGTACAGGTTGACGGCGATGAGGCGGCAACTATCGTAGGGGCACAAGGGAATCTCACCACAGGGATTGGTCGAGATGGTCTTGAAACCGAGGTCGGCATAGCAGTCGGGCACGCTTTCACGGGTGATGGTGTCCCAGAACAGGATACCGGGCTCAGCACTCTTCCAAGCGTTGTGGACAATCTTGGCCCACAGTTTAGCGGCATCAATATCCTGCTCATAGACAGGATGGTCGCTGTCGATGGGATACTGCTGGTGATAGGGCTTGTCCTCGACAGCAGCCTTCATGAAGGCATCATCGATGCGTACCGACACGTTGGCGCCGGTCACCTTGCCCTCTACCATCTTGGCGTCAATAAATGACTCGGCATCGGGGTGCTTGATGCTCACGGTGAGCATGAGGGCTCCACGACGGCCGTCCTGTGCCACCTCGCGGGTGCTGTTGCTGTAACGCACCATGAAGGGCACCAGACCCGTCGATGTCAAAGCGCTGTTCTTGACGGGAGAGCCTTTGGGACGGATGTGCGACAAGTCATGGCCCACGCCGCCACGGCGTTTCATGAGCTGCACCTGCTCCTCGTCAATCTTGAGGATGCCACCGTAGCTGTCGGGCTCGCCATCGAGGCCGATAACAAAGCAGTTGCTCAGTGAGCCCACCTGGAAATTGTTGCCGATGCCAGCCATGGGGCTGCCCTGCGGCACAATGTAGCGGAAGTGGCTCATCAGCTCGAACAGAAGGTCCTCACTCAGAGGGTTAGGATATTTGTTTTCGATTCGGGCAATCTCACGTGCTATGCGACGGTGCATGTCGTCGGGCGTCAACTCATAGAGATGGCCAAAAGAATCTTTCAAGGCATATTTCGTTGCCCATACCCTGGCGGCAAGTTCATCGCCGTCAAAGTACTTCAACGAGGCTTCATAAGCCTGCTGATAAGTGTAGGTTTTTTGTTCCATTGCTATCGTGTTGAAAATCTGTTAGTTTCTAAGGTGGGATTAGCCGCCATTGTGATTTGCGGCAAAATCCTCGCAAAGGTAATACGAATATTTTGAACAACAAAATTTATCCCGAATTTTCTAAAGTTTTTCAAAAAATTTTTCAAATATCTAATTTTCAGGTATTTAGATTTTTGATGGCCGAGAAATGTTTTCCAAAAGTCAAACGAAGGTGATTTAAAAGTCTCTCAAAACAAACAACTTGCATAAATCAAGCGGGCGACTCCCACTAGGGGAATCGCCCGCAAATCTTTTACCGAAAAGGATGATTAGTCGAGCTTGCCTTCCTGGGCAGCCTTAATCATGTCCTCGTTAGCGGTGATGTAGATCTCAACGCGACGGTTCTGTGCACGACCGGCCTCGGTGTCATTGCTGGCAACAGGATAGTCAAATGCCAGACCCTTGCTCGTGAGACGGGCAGCAGGAACACCTGCATTGGTCAGGTAGTTGCGAACCTCGGTAGCGCGAGCGTTGGAAACCTTCTCGTTGGCAGCACGGGTGCCCACGTTGTCGGTGTGACCGTAGATCTGTACATCGGTCTGGGGGTTGTTCAGCAGCGAGGTGGCGAACTTGTCAAGCGAAGCCTTGGCATCGTTACCCAGCTTGGAGCTGTTGAAGCCAAAGAGGATACCGTTGTCGAAGGTCACCTTGATGCCCTCAAAACCGTTAACGTCGGTAACGGTGTCGACCTGAGCGCCAGCGATCTGAGCCAGCTCACGAGCCTGCTTGTCCATCTTCTTGCCAATGAGCGTACCAGCTACACCACCAGCAACAGCGCCAATAGCACCACCGATGGCAGCACCCTTGCCCTTGCCGATGAGCGCACCGATACCAGCGCCGATAGCAGCACCGCCGCCACCGCCGATGAGACCGCCCTTAGAGGCATTGTTCATGGAACCACAGCCCGAGATACCGAGCATCAACATAGCACTCAATAAAACACATAAAGTCTTCTTCATAGTTCTATAGTATTACAATTAATAATGTATGATTTATCGTTTACAAAATGCAAATATAGTAATTTATTTATTACAGACGCATAATTTGACGAAAAAATCACTGTGCGGTTTAAAAGACTATTGTTTTTTAGCCGAAATGCAATCGCGCGGCAGCCTGCAAAAGACTGTCACGCGATGTTATGAGAACCTGTTGACACCAGCGATCAACGCTTGTTGGTGATAGGTCGCAGGTTGCGCTCCTTGAGGTCGCCCGAGCGGTAAGCGTCGAGCAATTCATTGAGGTCTTCGATTTGCGACTGCAACTCGACGCCTATGTCGGTGTCCTTGACGTGCATGCGGTGGTTGGTCAGTTCGACCAGGCTGCGGCGGGACTTGATGTCCTGTCCCAGGCGAACGGCCTCGTCGATTGACGAGAACGGCTCGTGCTGCACGAGTTCAAAGCCGCGTGAGTGATATACCAACGTGTAGCCGGCGATACCCGTTTCGGGCTGGTAGGCCTTGGAGAAGCCACCGTCAATCACCATGAGTTTGCCGTCGGCCTTGATGGGGTTCTCGCCCTTGATGGTCTTGACGGGCACATGGCCGTTGATAATGTGGCGATGCTCGCCCTCAACGCCGAACTCGTCGAGAATCATATCTACCACCTGGGCATTGTCGCGCATAGTGTAGTAGAAGCCCTTGACCTCCTTGTGGGTGTCCTTGTCGGCAATGAAGTAGCGCTCAAAGGTTGCCATCTTGCTCTTGTCGAATGCGGGTGAATCGGGACCGCACCACAGGTACCACAGGTAGTCGAGTGCAAATTCACGTTCCTCGGGATCGTCACAGCCGAAGTAGGCGTTGCGGATCAGCGTACCTGCACGCTTGAGCAGGGCCTTGCCATGGAACTTCTCGCCACGAATCTTGACATCCTTGAGGGTGCCGTCCTCGTTCAGGGGGATTGAGGCGTGATAGAGCAGATTACCATTGGCAATGGTGTAGAGGCAGCCGTTACGGAAGAGGCACAGCATGTGCTTGCGCAGTTTTTCACTCTCGGTGAACGACTGGTGGAGCTTGTTGACGATGGACTCTTCCTCGGGGGTCAGCTTGTAAGGATGCTTGGGATCAACCGTCGGGAAGTTGGTGTCGAGCAGTTCATATTCTTTGCCCTGGATTTTGATAATGCCTTTCTTCAAGTCCATTTTGTCCATGAGCAGGCGGTCCTTCATGTCGAAGTCGGGGCGGCGCTTGATGGCGGCAGCCTCCAGTTTGAACTGGATAATGCTGATTGCCTTGTGCATCTGTGCCACGAGCTGGGCCGTGCGAGCACGTTCAGGATCCTTGGCACTGCCGTCCTTGGGCAGGAAGCGTTCACAGGGGTCGTTGGCATAAGTGTCCATAGCAAAGGTAGCCAGCGGCAGCAGGTTGATGCCGTATCCGTCCTCGAGAACGCCATGGTTGCCATAGCGCAGGGCGATACGCAGCACGTTGGCGATGCTGCAGTCATTGCCCGAGGCAGCACCCATCCACAGGATGTCGTGGTTACCCCACTGAATGTCGAAATTGTGGAAGTTGCCCAGGACGTCCATGATTTTGTCGGGGCTGGGGCCACGGTCATAGACGTCGCCCAGGATATGCAGCATGTCGATGGTCAACTGCTGAATGAGGTTACACATGGCAATGATGAAATCATCAACGCGGTGTGTCGAAATGATGGTCTTGATGATCACGTCCACATAAGCCTGCTTGTTGGGGTCACTGCTGTGTTCATGCAAGAGCTCCTGGATGATGTAGGAGAAGTCCTCGGGGAGGGCCTTGTGCACCTTGGAGCGGCTGTACTTGGAGGAAACGTTGCGGCATACCTTCACCAGGCGGTTGATGGTGATGAAATACCAGTCGTTGAGTTCTACAGGATCGGTAATCTCGTCCTTGATGAGCTCAAGTTTCTCGGCAGGATAGTAGATGAGCGTGCACAGGTCCTTCTGTTCACGCGTACTCAACGAGTCGTTGAAGATTTCACCCACTTTACGCTTAATGGTACCGCTGGCATTGCGCAGCACATGCTGGAAGGCCAGGTATTCACCGTGGAGGTCGGCCAGGAAATGCTCTGTGCCCTTGGGCAGGTTCAGGATGGCCTCCAGGTTGATGATCTCGGTGCTGGCGGTTGCCACATTTGGGAAACTGCGGGAGAGCAGCTTCAAGAAATAAAGGTCACGTTTTCTTTTTTTAGGTTTCATGTCTTGCTATAGCTTGATAAAGTTTAAGGTATGTATCTATATAAGAAATAACGTATAGAGTTAAACAATATTATCTGATTAGGGAAATTCTCACCTTCTTGCCCTTGATTTTGGCCTGCTGCAGGAGCGACAGCACCTGTTGGGCCTGACGGCGAGGCACAGCGGCAAGAGCATAGTGGTCGCGTACATCGATGCGGCCGATGTCGGCAGCGGCTATGCCGCCATTGTTGGCGATAAAGCCCATGATGTCGCCACGCGAGAGTTTCTCCTTCTTTCCCGCCTGGAAATACAAGGTCGCCATCGGTGACTTTGCCGGTTTGCCCGACGGATGCAAAGCAAAGGACTCGTCGATGATAATCCATTCGGGCAGAGCCTCGCCAACGGCAGTGATGACATAGGCGTTGCCATCGGCATCGACGCGTGCTGTGCGTCCGTTACGGTGGATATAGGTCTGCTCATTGATGGGCAGGTGGTAATGGACGATGTGCTCCACCGTGTCGATGTCCAGGCCGCGCGAGGCCAGGTCGGTCGAGACCAGAATGTTGATGCTGCCGTTGTTCAGCATGGCCACAGCCGTCTCGCGCTGCTGCTGTTCCAGGGCACCGTGGTAGATGCCAACCGAGAAGCCCCACTTGCTCAATGCCTGATGGATGCGTTCCACGCTCTCGCGGAAGTTGGCAAACACAATCGTCTTGTCCCCGTCGAGCGAGAGCAGCAGCTGCCGCAGCGTTTCGAGTTTGTCTTTGTCGTTAGATACCACTTGCCACACCCTGATGCGCTCGGCGGGTTGTTCTGCCTGCTCCAGCACATTCAGGACCGTCGGATTGTGCAGGCGCACATAGTCAGGCACCAAGTCAAGCACCGTGGCCGAGGCCATGATGCGGCGGTTGATGTGCGGCATCACCTTGATCAGGCGGCGCATCTCGTCTTCGAAACCCAGTTCAAGGGCCTTGTCCATCTCGTCCAGCACGAGCAGACGCGTGCCGCTCAAGTCGATGTGGCCCCGCTTGTGGTGGTCGAGCAAGCGGCCAGGCGTGGCGACGATGATGTCGGGGGTTACCGCCAGCGATGCCTTCTCGTCGGCAACGGCATGACCGCCATAGCAGGCAGTCACTTTATAGTCCACGGCCAATTGGCGCAGAATCTCGGCCGTCTGCATCACCAGTTCCCGCGAGGGCGCCATCACTACCGCCTGCAGCCGTTGCATGGGCTGCTTGAGGGCCTGGAGCAGGCACAGGGCAAAGGCCAGAGTCTTGCCCGTTCCCGTGGGCGAATACAGCACCAGGTCTCCCCCACCCGTTTTCCAGGCGTTGAGGGCCGACTGCTGCATCTCGTTGAGTTCGGCAATCGCCAAGCGCTCCTTTACCAGTTTTATGATCTCGGTTTCTTTCATCAATCCGCAAAATTATCTAAAAAATGTTAGACTATTCAATAATTTTTGACGGGAACGAGTTATTTAACTAATTTTGCACGCTTAGAATTCAATATCTGACTATAAGAATGAAGTTTTTATCGAGATTTGCCTTTGCCGCAGTCGTGGCATTGCTGATGACCGCCTGTGGCGGAACCGACACTACCTACCAGTACAAAACCCAATATCTGCCCGTTCAGCTCGTGGGGAGCGAGAAATGGTCCATTCTGGACGTGAACAATGGTGAAGTGGTTGCCAAGGATGCCTTTGTCAACGCCCCGTCGCCCATTGTGGCCGGAATGTTCTATGTCATGAACGATGAAGGCAGCTTTGACTACTACGACGTGAGCGCCCCGACAACTCCCGTTGCCGGCCACTTTGGCAGCGTGACCTCGTTCAGCGACGATGGCGTTGCCGTTTGCAGCCGTGTGGGTGGCCCGTTGTGCGTCATTGACCGCAAGGGACAGGTCGTTAAGGAATTGCCCAAGGACGTGTCGCAATGCTCCATGTTCTCGCGTGGCATGGCCGCCATCCAGAACGATAACGGCCAGTGGGGATATATCAATGCCAGCGGCGATACGATCATCCCTGCCAACTTCAGCACCGCCAACCTCTTCCTCTATAGTGACTATGCGCTTGTCGTTGACGAGAAACAGCCTAGCGACAGTGTCATCAACTTCAGCGTCATCGACAAGAGCGGCAAGGTGATGTTCAATGCCAACAGCAGCGAGTACCAGCCTGTCCAGCCCTATTACATCAACGGCGTACTGCCCGTGATCAAAGGCGACTCGCTCGTGTGTCTTAACGAGAATGGTAAAGAGGTAGCCAATCCTATCGATGACGGCGACAAGGTTGAAAAAGGAGGTTATGCCGACTTCTCGCGCACACCCTCGGGTGACTATATCGTCATCAAGGACAAGAAGACCGGCATGGTCGACAAGAACAACAAGCCGCTGATTCCCATCGAGCATGATAACCTGATTGACATCAACGGCGAACGCCTGATTGCTGTGGATGGCGATACCTACCACATCATCGACCGCAACGGCAATGCCGTGGGCAACGTCAAGTTCAGCAACGCCCATGTGAGCGAGGACAACCCCTTTGCAACGCGCGGCTTTATCGACGCCAGCCTGGCAGCCGCCTCGCTGATGATGATGTTTGACGAGACCTCGGCCTGTGGCGCCAATGCCAACACCACCCTGATGGACATGAACGGCATGCTCAGCACCGACGCCCGCATGTACGTCGGCAGCAATACGCTGGTGATGCCCCAGGGCCCCTACATCATCCAATATGCGTTTGACCGTGACGTGGCCAGTGCCAATGCCGACAGCACAGCGGCCAGCTTCAACTATGACGCCAAGGTGAACCGCGTCATCATCTCGGTGGACCTGAACCATTGCCCCACAACGACCGAGCCCTCGATTGTCAACATGGTGGAGAGCAGCTTGGGCAAAAAAGGCTTTGTGTTCGCCCGTGACGGCATCTTCTGCAGCGACTACCTGACGGCCCTGACCATGGGCTATGACAACGGCATCATGAGTCTGATTTACTACATGCACTTCAATGAATCAGTCCCCCAGGCCAAAAACAAGAGACAACAAAAAACAAACAACTAACTACTAAGAACTAAAAACTAAAAACCACAATATGTACTACGTTCAAAAGACACTGGAAATCTCATCGGCCCACATGCTGTACCTGGACCACAACAGCAAGTGTGAGAACCTGCACGGCCACAACTGGATTGTGAACGTGTATTGCAAGGCCAAGGAACTTGACGATAACGGCATGGTTACCGATTTCACCATCATCAAAGAGATGGTGCACGGCAAGCTGGACCACAAGTACCTGAACGAGGTGCTCGATTTCAACCCTACGGCCGAGAACATTGCCCGCTGGATTGTCGATACCGTGCCCAACTGCTATCGTGCCGACGTGCGTGAGAGCGCCAACAACCTGGCTATCTACGTCAAGGACGAGGACAACAATGTGGAGTGAGTTAGAAGTTAGAAGTTAGGAGTTAGGAGTTAGGAGTTAGGAGTTGGCATCCGCACTCAAACTACTAAAGACTAACAACTAAAAACTAAAAACTAAGAACTAAGGACTAAACCATGTGGAAGGTTAACGAAATCTTCTACTCGCTACAGGGCGAGGGGTACAATACAGGTACCGCCAGCGTATTTATCAGGCTGAGCGGCTGCAACCTGCATTGCGCCTTCTGCGACACCCGGCACGATGAGGGCACGATGATGACGTTGCCCGAGATTGTCGAGCGGGTGATGCGGTACCCCGATGCGCCGCTCATCGTGCTCACTGGCGGTGAGCCATCGCTATGGATTGATGAGAACTTTGTCGCCGGGCTCAAGAAGATGACGGACAAAACTATCGCCATCGAGACCAATGGCACCCGTCCCCTGCCCCGCGGCATCGACTGGGTGACCCTGTCGCCCAAAACAGGCCTGGGCGAGAGCGGCGACCTCCCCGTGGTACTCACCCATTGCGACGAACTCAAAGTGGTGTACCTGGGCCAAGACTTGGCCCAATACGACAACATCACAGCCGACCACCGCTACCTGCAGCCCTGTTGGGTGAGCGACCTCGAGCAACGGCGCAGCAACATGCTCGACACCGTCCGAGCCGTGATGGAGAACCCGCAATGGCGACTCTCGTTGCAGACCCACCGCTTGCTGGGTATCCAGTAAACATTAACACAACTTGTTGCGTTGACCACGCAACATGCATGACCATCTACAATAAACATCCGCACCCCGTTAGTTGGGATGCGGATGTTTGTTTAGTTTTTAGTTTTTAGTCCTTAGTTGTTTGATCAAACTCCTAACTCCTAACTTTAAACTGTGAGCCTTACTGACGGCCGCTGAGGACGACGTCGCGGCTGGTCTTGGCGATGAGGCCCTGGAGGACCTTGCCCGGGCCCAGTTCCTCGGCCTCGGTCATGCCGTCGGCAACCATGTTGGCAACGATGTGGCTCCAACGCACGGGGGCGGTGAGCTGTTGCAGCAGGTTGGCCTTGATTTCCTCGGGATCGGTGTGGGGCTTAGCGTCCACATCCTGGTAGATGGGGCAAACGGGAGCCGAGAAGTCGGCAGCCTCGATAGCCTCGGCCAGTTCGGCACGTGCGGGCTCCATCAGGGGCGAGTGGAAAGCACCACCCACCTTGAGGGGCAGAGCACGGCGTGCGCCGGCTTCCTTGAATTTCTCACAAGCAGCCTCGATAGCGGCAATCTCACCCGAGATGACCACCTGACCGGGGCAGTTATAGTTGGCGGGAACGCAGATGCCGTCGATGGTGGCACAGATCTCCTCCACCTTGGCGTCGTCCATGCCGATGATGGCAGCCATCGTCGAGGGAGCAGCCTCGCAAGCCTTCTGCATGGCCATGGCACGTGCCTCGACCAACTTCAGACCCTGCTCAAAGGGCAGTGCGCCAGCGGCAACCAGTGCCGAGAACTCGCCCAGCGAGTGACCGGCAACCATATCGGGCTTGAACTCGTCGCCCATGGTGAGCGCGAGGATTACAGAGTGCAGGAATACGGCGGGCTGAGTGACCTTGGTCTGCTTCAGGTCGTCCTCGGTGCCTTCAAACATGAGGTCGGTAATGCGGAAGCCGAGCACCTCGTTGGCTTTCTCAAACAATTCTTTGGCCTGGGGATTGTTGTCATACAGGTCCTTGCCCATACCGACAAACTGTGCGCCCTGACCGGGGAATACGAATGCTTTCATTGTCTTGATCTTTATTTAGTAGTTAATGATGTTTCTCTATTTCAAAAACGGCTGCAAATGTACTGTAAATTTTTAACTTAACAGCCGAGTGACGGCAGTTTTTTTAATTCCAGGCATAATTGGACAGTCCGAACTAACTGGACAGGCTGGACAGACTGGATGTACTGGACTGGCTGAATGAGATGTTTTCTAAGCCAGGTATTCGGTAGTATCGTCGATGCCGGCTTCGCGCAGGGCCTGGCGGCGCTCGGTACATGTGCCGCAGGTGCCGCAATGCTTTTCACCGCCCTTATAGCAGGAATAGGTCTCGCTGTAGTCCAGACCCAGTGCGGTGCCATGGCGGGCGATTTCGGCCTTGCTCAGGTCGGTATAGGGGGCAAAGACCTTGACTCCATCGTAGGTGCCCGTCATCATGGCCGTGCTCATCGCCTCGATAAAGGGTGAGCGGCAGTCGGGATAGATGCTGTGGTCGCCGGCGTGGTTGGCAATCATCACGCGCTTGAGGCCGTTGCTCTCGGCAATGCCGCAGGCGATGGCGAGCATGATGCCGTTGCGGAAAGGTACTACCGTCGATTTCATGTTCTCGTCGTTGTAGTTGCCGTCGGGGATGGCGTCGGCACTCTCGAGCAGGGCGCTCTTGAAATACTTGTGCATGAAATCCAATGGTATGATCAGGTGCTTGATGCCAAGCCGCTGGCAATGCATGATGGCACAGCGGCGCTCACGGCCGTTTTGGGTGCTGCCGTAATCAAAGGTAATGGCCATGGCAATCTCGTCCTTGTACTCATAGAGCATGGTTGTAGAGTCCATGCCGCCCGATGTAATGATAACTGCGTCTTTCATGTCAATCGTTGTGGAAATTAGCAATGAGGCGCGCACGAACCATGTCCTGGTGGTCGCTGTCGCCATAGTTGGCAAACGGCTTGATGCTGATGCCCCCGCGCGGGTTAAACAGACCGATAACCTCGAGATACTTGGGGTCCATCAACTTGACCAGGTCCTTCATGATGATGTTGACGCAATCCTCATGGAAGTCGCCATGGTTGCGGAAACTGAACAGGTACAGTTTCAGGCTCTTGCTCTCAACCATGCGCACACGAGGGATGTAGTTGATGATGATGTGGCCAAAGTCGGGCTGGCCTGTCTTGGGGCACAACGAGGTGAACTCGGGGCAATCGAGCGTCACCACATACTCGTTCTCGGGGTGCTTGTTCTCGAAGGTCTCCAGCACATCGGGACGATAATCAAACTCATATTGCGTGCCCTGGTTGCCCAGCAGCGTCACGCCTTCTAATTCTTGATTGGTTCTTGACATAAAAACAGATGTATTTTGAGTTCTGGGCTGCAAAGGTACAAAAAAGTTTTTAGAAAGATTTCCGTTCCTTGATTTACAAATGCTATTGGAACAGGATTTTCCGTAAGACGGTTTTCGGTGGCTTGGCAGCGGCGGGCCGTCGCCTCGCTTGTGCCAAACCACCGAGAACCGATGATCCCTCAGGGGAAAGAATTTAGAGGGCTAGGCGGAAGCCTAAGCCATTGGCAGTTTGGCTGGCAGATGCTTCGGTACGGTACCAAACACGAGAGTTAGATTTAGGATTGAAGAATGCTCCACCACGGCAGATTCGACTAGAGCCCGATTCGGGACCCGTCGGGTTGGTCTGTGCATCGTCGCTATACAAACCAGAATAATCGTTGCACCATTCCCAAACATTACCGCTCATGTCATACAGGCCCAACTCATTGGGCACCTTTTGCCCCACAGGTTGGGTGGTACTAACTGAACTGTTACACCATGCCACATTGCCAGGAGTGTCGCTGCCGGCATACATGTATCCATGGCTCAAATTGCCACCACGGGCGGCGAACTCCCATTCGGCCTCGGTGGGCAAGCGGAAAGTCATGCCTGTCATCTGGTTCAGCTGGGTGATGAACTGTTGGCAGTCGTCCCAGGAAACTTGTTCCACGGGCATGTTCAGGTCACCGGTATAGTAACTTGGATTGCTGCCCATCACAGCCACCCACAATGCCTGCGTCACCTCGGTTTCACCAATGCTATATGACGACAGCGTCACTTGATGGGCGGGCAAGGCGCTCTCGTCATCGCTATCAGGAGTCTCTCCAGTAAATCCCATTGTGAAGGTGCCGCCGGTAACAGGCACCATATTGAAGGTCACACCACCGATGGTGAAAGAATTACCAGTCCAACTGCCACTCAACAGGTAGTCGATCAGGGTGGTCACGTCGCTGATGTTCACGTTGCCATCCTGGTCACAGTCGGCATTGGCGAGAACAATGCCCGAGGCATTTCCACTCAGCAGGTAGTCGATCAGGGCTGTCACGTCGCTGATGTTCACGTTACCGTCGGCATCCACATCACCTCGCTTCTCCATACTTCTAATGGTGAGATTGTCCACGGCAAAGTAGTCCCCCGTGGGGTTAACGCTGCTGTCCTTGGTATAGCGCCACGTGAGCGTATGGGTGCCGGGCGTGACATCCATCGTATAAGTCTCCCAGTCGTTCTGACGCGCGCCGTAAGCAAACTGGGAGCCCTCGCCCCAGGCCTTGAAATCAAACGAGAGCCTGGACAAAAGGGTAACCTTAACGGTCGAGGTCATCTCAGACGTGCTGCTGGACACGCCGGCATTGCCCGACCGGGCATAGGTACGGTTGCCCTCGGCCACCTCGATCCACGGATACGCTCCAAGGGAGGTGACAGTGAAAGCGCCATCGCTGACTGCCTGACTGAGGTCGGCACCTAAGCAGACATTGTCCACGGCAAAGTAGTCGCCTGTGGGGTTGACGCTGCTGTCCTTGGTATATCGCCACATGAGCGTGTGGGTGCCCGCTGTCAAAAGCACGGTATAGGTCTCCCAGTTGTTCATAAGGGCGCCGTAAGCAAACTGGCTCACGCCATCGACGAAGAACTCACACTTGTCCCACGCTGTGCTCGAGCCCTCTCCCCAGGCCTTGAAATCAAAGAAGAGCGACATGGGGCTGCTCAATGTCACCGTGGCTGTCAATACCGATGAACTGCTGGCCACGCCCGCATTTCCCGATTGGGCATAGGTGCGGCCGCCCTCGGTCACCACCTTCCAGGGATAGTCGCCACTTGAACCGAAGTTGATGGTACCACCCTCGATGTTGAGGGCACTATTCAACGCTTCACCCGATTCATCGGAGAATCCCTCTACATGCGTGAACTTGTTCCAGTAATTGGTATTCTGATAGGCATTAAGAGCACTCGAGGGAACATGCAGCGTGGCAGTGGCATAGGTACTCTCTTCAAACATCGGCTCCTTGAACTCCCAAGCCTCGAGGCTGCGGCAGGTAATGTCCGTCAGACTGGTACAGCCCATGAAGATGTTCAAAGACCAGTTGACTTGATTGAAACGGCAGTTCGCACCCAGGTCAACAGTGGTGAGCGCCGAGCAGCCATAGAATGCCAATCCGCCCACATAGGTCACCGAATTGGGGATAACCACTTCGGTCAGAGAGGTACAACTCCCGAAAGAATAACCACCGATGGTGGTCACCGTGTTGGGAATGGTCACTCTGGCCATGCCGCTGCAGCCCGCGAATGCATTCTCGCCGATTGTCAGGACATTATCTGCGATGGTAATACTGGTAATATTATTACAATTCCGGAAGGCTCCCTCTCCAATCTCAGTGACACGGTATTCGGTACCCGTCGCAGAATTGGTAGCAGTACCGTGGATAGTATAACCGCCGGAAGGCGATGCTACCACATGACCGACAACCTTGGCCGTGGTGCTGCTGGTGATGACATACTGCAGATTTTGGTAAGTGAAGTCATAAGTGTCGGCGGCACTGGCAGCCAGTGCGCACGTTAACCACACCGCTAGTGCGGTCAACAGTTGGAGGTGATTTTTTTTCATAATAGATCAATTTAACAGTTAATAAATCAATTGTTTTAGTTAAACTCATCCGTGGGGATTGCGGTAGGCAGAAGAGTACAACTTACTGCTGAAAATGAATCCGCACCGCAAAGATATTGGAAAAATTATTAAAAAGCAAGTATATATTCTATAATTATTCCCGACTTACCGATTTTCATTCAGCAGATTGAGGGCGAAACGGGCTGCAGCGGTTCCCATCGGCGTCATCTCGTCAAGGCTGCGCAATGCCTTGAGTCTGACGTTCTCGTCAACGTCATCGCAGTGGTTCAGGAGCAAATGACGGCTATAATCGACCGTGAACTCGGGATGGCCCTGGAAAGTAACGACCTGACTACCTATCCTGAACGACTCGTTCTTGCAGAAATCGCTGGTGGCACACAGAACAGCATCCTGTGGCAAGGCGGTCACCTGGTCGTGGTGGCTGTAGAGCAAACGCATCTCCTGTCCCGGGAAATAGGGCACCATGCGCTCGTCAATCACTTGCGAGGCCCGCACTCCTGCGCCGAACCCGCCTTCATACTGCCTGACTTCACCGCCCAGTGCCCTGGCAATCGCCTGATGGCCGAAGCACACGCCCATCAGTTTGGCACCACGGCAATAGGCATGTTCAATCCACTTGACCAGTGCGACAATCCACGGTTTGTCGTCATAGGCCGAGTCCAGACTGCCGGGCACCAGATACAACTCGTCGGTATTGACCGATGGAGGCAATTCGCCCTGCCACGTCTGGAATATCTTGTATGAAACCTGTTCACCGATGGCGGCAAACAGGTCCATAAACAGTGACTCGTAATTGGGGATGAAATCGGGCAACCTTCCAGGGAAGGTGTCACACAGCAGGATGTTGACGCGAATCATAACTCGTCGATTTCCTCGCCTGTGCGTTCCATAATGCTGGCTGCCAAGCCATCGGCCGTCTGGATGATGGTCACCAGGGGATAAAGCTTGCGGGCGGCATCGTAGTTGCGCATGTCCTCGTAGCTGTTCTGGTTTACACCCCAGGCGCCCATGTGCCAACGAATGGCGAGCATCTCGTCATCGTTAAGGGGAAGACCGCTACACAGCAGCAGCGTGAGCGATTTCTCGCCGTGACCCATCGGGAAGCCCTTGTAGGTAATCTTGTAGCCCTCGGCATCTTCCCAGATGCCCAGCGCGTTCTTGCGTTTCTTGACCGTGCGCTTGTAGATGTCGCACTTGCACACGTCGTGCAGCAGGCTGGCCAGGATAATGCTGTCGCGCTTCACCTCGTGTTCGATGCCGGGCTCGACCGTCTTCATGGCCTCGAACACGGCGAGTGCCGCCTTGCACGTATTGAGGGAATGCTTAGCCAAGCCGCCCTCGACATTCAGGTGGTGACCAGCCGAAGCGGGAGCCGTGAAAAAGCCCCAACTTTCCAGATCACCTATCACGTCCTCGATGCCCTCACGTTCGGTAGAACGCAGCAACTCCAGGATTTCTTCTTTGCAAGTCATGTGTTTAGTGTTTTTAGTCCCTAGTTTCTAGTTTCTAGTCCCTAGTTGTTAGTTTTTAGTCCTTAGTTGTTGGTGCGGGCTTGTCTTTCTTGTAGCCGTGTTCGCGGCGGTACTTGCGGACGTCGCGGAAAAGGTCGGTGGCATAGACAAAGTTGTTCAGGTCATCGTTGTCCACGTCGTAGATTTCGTCCTTAGTGCCAATCCATCCCACATGGCCCTTGTTGATGAAAATGATGTTCTCGCCGATGCCCATCACCGAGTTCATATCGTGGGTGTTGATGATGGTGGTGATGCCGAACTCGTGGGTAATGTCACTCAGCAGTTCGTCAATCACAATCGACGTCTTGGGGTCAAGGCCAGAGTTGGGTTCGTCGCAGAACAGGTATTTAGGATTCAAGGCGATGGCACGTGCGATGGCACAACGCTTTTGCATACCGCCCGAGAGTTCGCTGGGATACTTGTTCTCGCTGCCCGTGAGGTTGACGCGGTCGATGCAGAACTGGGCACGGTCACGAATCTCGCCGGGGCTCATCTTGCTGAACATGACCAGGGGGAACATCACGTTACCCATCACCGTCTCGCTATCGAAGAGCGCCGAGCCCTGGAAAAGCATGCCAATCTCCTTGCGCAACTCCTTGCGTTGCTTGCGGTCCATGCGCGTGATGTCGCGTCCGTCATACAGGATTTCGCCCTCATCGGGGTCAAACAGGCCCACAATATTCTTAATCAGAACCGTTTTGCCC
The DNA here is from genome assembly GCA_902793405.1 of uncultured Bacteroidales bacterium. Classification (GTDB taxonomy): domain Bacteria; phylum Bacteroidota; class Bacteroidia; order Bacteroidales; family Muribaculaceae; genus Sodaliphilus. The sequence continues at coordinate 134,459 of CADBDH010000011.1, forward strand.
GATCCCGACTGACCGATGATGAGGTTAGTCTTGCCGTCATAGAGTTTGGCATTGATGTCGAACAACACCTGGCGGGTGCCACCCTCCTCCTTGAAGGTCTTGGAAAGATGCTTTACTTCAATCATTTTAGTCCCTAGTTGTTAGTTTCTAGTTTTTAGTTATCGTAACACATTGTTGTTAGAGTAACAGGAGGGTTAGGATGACGTCGGCCACCAGAATCATGATGTTGCTCATCACCACAGTGTCGGTACTGGCCTTACCTACCTCGACCGAGCCGCCCTTGACCGTGTAGCCATAGTAGCATGCAATGGTAGACATCAGGAAGGCGAATACCAGCGATTTAATCAGTGCGAACCATACATACCACTCGATGAAGAGCGACTGGATACCGAAAATGAACGTATCGGGGTCGACTATACCCGTGATAATGCAGATGAGCCAACCGCCGAACAGACTGGTTGCCATACAGATGACCACCAGGAACGGCAGGATGGTGATAAGGGCCATAATCTTGGGAGCAGCCAGGAAGTTGGCACTGTTGATGCCCATGATGTCGAGCGCGTCGATCTGCTCGGTGGCCCTCATGGTGCCGATCTCGCTGGCGATGTTGGAGCCGATCTTACCCGACAGAATCAGGCACAGAATGGTCGATGAGAACTCCAGCAGGATAATCTCACGCGTGGTCAAACCCACCGTGTAACGCGGCAGCAGCGGGTTGGAGATGTTGAGCTTGATCAGAATCGTACACAACGAGCCAATGAACAGCGACACGATAATGATCAGCGGAATCGAGTCGATGCCCAACTTGGCAATCTCATCCAGATAGCGTTTGAAGAATACCTTCACCTTGTCGGGGATGGCAGTGACCCTCCACATGAACATGCAGTAGTCTCCAAACCTATCCAACATTTTAGTCAGTATCATATTTGTTTTAGTTTCTAGTCCTTAGTTTCTAGTCCTTAGTTTCTAGTCCTTAGTCTCTAGTCCTTAGTCTCTAGTTGTTGGTTGACTTTTTAAAATACATTTATCAGCCTTTTATCAGGTTGTTGAGCATGGCATAGACGGTGAGGCCTGCCACACTCTTGATGCCGGTCTTGTGGGTGATGTTCTTGCGGTGGCTGATGACGGTGTGAACGCTCACGTTGAGAGTATCGGCAATCTCCTTGTTGGTCTTGCCTTGGGCCAACTGCACCAGCACAGCCGTTTCGCGCTTGGTCAGCTCATAGTTGTTCTTTGCCACCTCTTCCTCGCCAGGAGCAGCCTGGGCAAGGGTGTCGATAATGACAGCGCGGCTGTCGCGGATGTCCACCACGGCGTCATACTGCTTGAGCAGGTCACGCTCCACATACTGATAGACCAATGCCACTATGGCCAACGGGCGCTCGACGTGCATGTGCCGGGGATTGCCCAGCAACGTGGGGTTGATGAGCAGGATGTCGGGGCGCGACATGGCGATGCGTTCCTCGAGGTTGTCGGCGCTAGACTCCGTGTCCAGAATCTTAAAGCGCGACTCATCGAGGACGGCTCGCAGACCCTCGACAATCACCTCGGCAGGTTCGACAATCAACAGGCGCTTTTTCATTTCAAGATGGCATTTTCCAGGTGCTGAACCAGCGGCACCATTATTTTCTCCTCGATAAAGGTGTGCTTCTTGAGATCCTCGCTCAAGCGCAGGATGTCATAGACCACATCCACCACATTGTCGTCATCGACCTGCGGCGGCAAGTACTTGAAGACGATGTTCAACAAATCGTCTAATTTGCCTTCTATATCGCTGTGCGTGTGCACAAACTCTCCAATGCTGTAGGTGGTGTCCTTCTTGCCACTCATGAGCGCCCCGATGTGTGGGAACACGTCACGCTCCTCGTGGGCGAAATGCTCCTCGACCTCACGCTTGTACTCCTTGAAAAAGCTGATGAACACCTGTCCGATGCGCCCGCTCAACTTTTGGGCTATGGCATCGAGGTGGCGCTCGATGTGCGGCAAGCGCTTGTCGACATAATAGCGGTGCGACTTCTCAAGATAGGGCACCAGGCCGGTCATGTCAGTCCCCAGGATTGTAGCCGTCGAGGGGACGTAATTATTGAAGGTATAGACGTTGCAGATGAGCAGGAAGAAGGCCGTGTCGACCCCACTCCCCTCGCACACGTCGGCAATCGAGCGGTCGCCAAAACCCAGCGAGATGCCCAGCCGCGACATCAGCGTCAACAATGACGGATGGGCGGTGATGAGGTCGCTCAATCGGCTTTCGCTCGAGAATAGTCGTGATTTCATCATTACTTGAATTACGATACTGTTTACTTTTAACGGCTGCAAATATAGCACATTTTAGCCAATAGAGCAAATCACCACAATCAATGGGTCGAAAACCTGGGCACACGGTCGAAGATGAGGAAACGGCTGATGTCCCAGGCCTGGCGTTGATGGGGAGTGAGTGCTGTGCTGTCGCCGATAACCGACATGTTGCGGGGCTGGATGGCTCCTGCGACAGGATAACGCAGGATGCTGTGGCCAAGGCCCTTCCAGGAGTAGTCATTGGCACCCATCACGTCGAGCAACGTGGGATAGACGTCCACCTGGCCGATGACAGGCTCGTAGCGCAAGGTGGTATCACAGCCGGCGATAATCAAGGGGATGCCCCAATCGTCGGGCACAGCGTCATAGTCTGAAAGGCCCATGACACGGTTACGGTAGAGCTGGGTGTGATCGCTCACGATGGCAACAACCGTGTTGCCGGCCAAGCCCTGACGCTGCAAGGCATCGATAAAGACACCGAGGCAGCTGTCGGTGAGATGTACACAGTTAAGGTAGCCACGGGCTTCGGCATTGAGGGTGTCGCTGCGGTTGATCCATGTGGGCGGCACCTTGCCGTCGGTGTAAGGTGCATGCATGGTCATGGTGACCATCTCCAGGAAAAACGGCTGCCGCAAAGTGGGCAACAGGCCACTGGCAAAGTCCATGAGCGCGGCATCGTCGATATTGCCTTGACGCTGGAGTGCAGCGGCAAGATGTTCACGGGTGTAGAGGGTGTCGAAGCCGTAGGTGCGGGCCGTGACGTTCTGGTTCCAGTTCACACCAGGGGTGCAGATGATTTCACGGCAATCATAGCCCGGCAATGCGGCTGCCAACGTGGGATATGGGCCATCGCCATGATGCACGGCCACCACACCGTCGCGCAGGGGCAGCAGGCCCGTGTTGTAGATGAAGTGGGCATCGCTGGAATGGCCGTGACTGGTCTGGAACAGCACGTGCGGGGCATAGATGACACTATCGCCCGCCACGAGGCGGTTCATCACAGGTGTCACCTCGCGGCCGTCCACCTGCATGCCGATGGGCCAGGTGTGCAACGATTCCACAATGATGAGGACCAGGTTGCGCCCCTGGGTATGGCAGTACGGGTTATCGCTGTAGTGCGGGCATTCGTCGGCAAGGAAACGGTCCACCATGGCACGCTCCTCGTCGTTGACCGAGTGGCTGTTGAAGAGAGCCTGGCTCAAAGAGTAGAGACCGTAAGGGATGAGTCCGTTTTGGGCAAAATAGTCACGGTTGCTGAAGTTGTACAGGAAGCGCTTCTCGTAGTTCTCGCCCTTGACCACATAACCCGCCAAGGCCAATACCAGTGCACCCGCAAGGGTGAGCAGGAATGGCTTGAGACGGCCGGTTTCATGATCGCTACGGCGCCAGATGAAGGAAACCGCGATCAGTAAGAGATAAGGGACCAAAACCAGCAGGTCTTGCCAACGCAACAACGACAATGTGCTGGCCGCCAAGGTGGAATTGACGTTTTGGGTTAGCGTCAGGCTCTGCCAGGGCATCAAGTCGTCATAGGCGCGGCAGTAGCACATCTGCATCAGGCACCAGACGGTGAGCAAGGTCATGGGAATCCACACCAGCCAGCGCCAGCGGGGTTTCAGGAGCCAGTAAGGAGACAAGAGCAACAAAGCATTGGCCAACGAAATGGCCACCGCATGCCAGTGGTGCAACATTTGACCCACACCACCCAGCTGCGTGTCGAGCGCCATGACAAAACACTGCCATGCGGCAACAATGACACAGAGCAGGAAGAATGCGATATGTCTATCCTTTATTTTCAATTACAAATTAATTTATAGACGTGGCTCTGTCACGTCACAGGGGACCTGGTCGCCTTAAGATGGGTGTTATACACGTTTAATGATGTGGGAGACGACGCCCCAGATCTGGAAATTGCTGTCTTCACCCACTTTCAGTTCGGGAAACGAAGCGTTGGCTGGCGTGAGGTAAACGCCATCGTCGCGCACGCTCAGGCGCTTGACCGTGAAATCGCCATCAATAAAGCAGACGGCGATGTTGCCGTCATGCGGCGTGAGCGAACGGTCGATGATGAGCAAATCGCCCTCGTTGATTCCTGCATCGACCATCGAATCGCCAATCACACGGGCACAGAAGGTGGCTGCAGGATTGGTGATGAGGGCACGATTCAGGTCGATGGTGTCGGCATATTCGCCCTGGGCAGGGCTCGGGAAACCCGCCTGCACCCTACTCTCAAAGAACTGCAGTCCGGAGGTTTTCTCCTCGGGCTGAACTGGCGATATTTTGATCTCGTCCATTCTATTAAACCTTTACAATCAGCCCGTCATAAGCCAGTTCCACACCATCAGGCAACAATTTGGGGGACTCGGCATGCAGGCCCATGCGGTCGCTCATGTGGATGAGCAGGGAGCGCCCAGGCTTAACGCGCCTGATGATATCCAATGTCTCGGCCAGACACATGTGCGACATGTGCTCGCCCACGCGCAACGAGTTGATTACCAGCAGAGGCACACCAGTGAGTTTCTTCACCACTTCGTTGTCGATGGTCTTGGCATCGGTGATATAGGCCAATGGACCAATGCGGAAACCCAGAATGGGCAACTTGTAGTGCATCACCGGTATAGGCTCGACCCTCACTCCCTCGACCAAGAACGGCACGTCGTCATCAATGACATGCTCCTCGAACTGGGGCACTCCCGGATAGGGATTCTCGGCAAAGCAATAAGGAATGCGCTTGTGCAGGTTCATCAGCACATCGGCACGGGCATACAGCGGCATGGGGCGTTCAAAGCAATAAGCCCGCAGGTCATCGAGGCCCGCCACATGGTCGAAATGGATGTGTGTCAACAACACAGCATCCAGGTTATCGTCGCTGGCACGCAGCATCTGTGTGCGAAAGTCGGGGCCGCAGTCGATAAGAATTCTTGCGCCCTGATAACGCACGATGGCCGACGTGCGCAATCGCTTGTCGCGTGGATCGGCGCTCATGCACACGGGACAAAGGCATCGCAGCATGGGTACTCCTGTCGAGGTGCCTGTTCCCAGAAATTCTATTTCAAGCGTGGTTGGTTCCATCATTTCCTGAATTGACTGAGGAGCCCGTCAACAAAGTACAGATAAGCTCCACCATCATAGTACCAATATTCCCTCATTCCGGCCTGGTCGGGCCGCTCGCTGATGCCTTTGGGACTTCCCAGAGCCAGACGGCATTCCTCCTTGGTCATGCCTTCCACCACCTGCCCGCGAGTAATGCGTTCCCAATTGGCATCGGTGATGGTAGGATAAGACTCATGGGGATTGGCGACCGAGAACATCGCGTCAAAATCCCGTCCCAGCATTGTTGATAAGTTGTCGTTCATCCACACCATCGCATGCTCGCCGGTGTCGGCCGTAGTAAACAGCACGCGCAGCGGTAACACGGCATTGCCTGGCAGGACGCTATCGATGCGCACCTTGATGAAGTGGCGGCCGTCCATCATCTGCTCGGTCTGAGTGTCATACCAGATGGGCGTGCGTACATAAAACTCCTTACCGACCAACTGACGGGCGACATGGTCCACCATGTCCAGATCAATCAGCATCGGCAGAGAAGAAATGGCATGGCTGGCTTCGGGGGCTTTCACGCGATAATGAAGATACGAGCCTGTCTCCTCATCTTCAAAATCGATATATAGCCTGCGGTTGTCTCCATTAAGGAATAGTCCACTTTTGGAAGCCCCCTGATAAGTAAGGACGTGTCCTGCCAGATGCAGGGTATCCTTGTCATAGCCATCGGTATCGGCAAGCATCTGCGTCACCCTGTCATCGGCCACCCAGAAGCGCTTACCGACTTTCCATGCCGGAAGCGAGTCAATGTAGGCTTCAAGTGTCACGGCAGGCTGGCGTGTGTCAATCTTGTCCATGACCCGCTGCACGTCCTTGTCGGTCACGTGCTCGGTCACTTCGATGCCCGTGCCACAGGACGCCATCAGCAGGCAAAACATGGCGCTAACTGCGATGCTTGGCAAGATGTCACGCACAGAGCGATGCATGCGTATCAAATATGAGTGTTTACTCGTTACTATTGACTTTGAGAGCAGAGTCCATCGAGGCGGCCAGGGCGCGGACGCTGACATCACCATTCAAGACGTCTTTTGTGACCTCTTCGACAGCCTTCTCGTTGCTGACGCCGTTCTTAACCTTGATGGCTGTCAGATAGGGAGCATGGCGTTGACGCGAGTCGACAACTGCTTTACGGAAATCGGCAATCGCTGCCGTGTCGTTGGTTGCAATAATTTCGGCCTCGGCGTCGCGGATTGCCTTTTCGGCTGCCAGTGCGGCAGCGGTATCCTGCTTCTCGACAGCCTGGTCGAGCTGCTGGGACAGTTCTCTACCCTTGATGGTATACTGGCTGTCACTTGCACTACCTTGACAACCCATAAGTGACAGAGCAACAACTGCTGCCACCGACAAAATCATTTTTTTCATTCTTATAAAAGGTTTTAATAAATCAATCATGTTCAACATTATCCCTTTTGATTCATCGCCTGAAGCAAGGCATTGGCCAACTGGTCGGGACAAGATGTGTTCTTGTAACCGCAACGAATGCCCTGCAGCTTGGAAACGGCCTCGGTGGCCGCCATGCCGCGCACGAGCACCGAAATGCCCTGAAGGTTGCCATGGCACCCGCCTGTGAACTGCACGTCACGGATGACATTCTGCTCATCAAGTTCAAAATCAATCTGGGACGAACACGTTCCCTGGGGATAATAGGTAAATTTCATTGTTTTCTCGAAAATATCATTTGTGAATGAGCTCGGCAAGCCGGCTCAAATCCAAAACCCTCAATTCATTACTGGTGTAGTCCACGATGTCTTCATCGGCCAGCTTGTCGAGCGACGCGATGAGCGTGGTGCGTTGCGTGCCCAGGAGCACACACAGGTCCTTTTGCTTGAAGCGCACCGCCACATCGGTAGCGCCAGTGACCGTCAAGGCATCTACAATCATGGCCAGACGCTCCACGACAGAGCCATCCTTAATGGCAAGTATTGAAGCCGTGTTGCGCTGGCTGCCCGACGAGAGGTAGTTGAGGATGTTGAACAAGAACACCTTGTCAAAAGCCAACATCTTGATGTAATCACTCTTGCGCAACTGCAGGATGCCGCAGGGGCCATCGGCAAAAGCCGAATAGGGATAGGTCGTTTCCCTGCCGAAGAGATATTCAGCAGCCAACACATGAGGCGTCTCTAACGTCTGCAACAGGGATACGCGCAAGTGGTCGCACGGGGTCTCAAGCCTGACGCGGCCCGAAACGATGAACCTAATGTGCGAACATTGATCACCTGCGGCAAAAATCTGTTCCCCATTCCTGAATTTCAGGAAATGGAAAGGCAGTTTCTCGACAAGTGCCGTGATGACGTCAGTGCTCACGCCCTGAAAGAGCGGCAACTGCATCAACTGTTGGTACATGCTGTTCATAGCCAGGGAAACACGTTTTTAAGATATCACTTAGCCAACAGGTCAATGACTTGCTCGACGGTCAACGACTGCTGCTCGCCCGTGACCATGTTCTTGAGCGCGATGGTGCCATTCTGCACCTCGTCTGCACCAACGATGGCCACATAGGGAATCTGGCGGTCGTTGGCATAGTTCATCTGCTTCTTCATCTTGGCATTGTCAGGATACAGCTCAGCACTAATGCCGGCACGGCGCAAGGCCATGATGTGGCGCAGCGACATGGCAGCCTCCTGGTCGCCGAAGTTGACAAACATCACGCGGGCCGTTGCCATGGTGTCGGCAGGATACAGGTCGAGAGCGTTCAGCACGTCATAGATGCGGTCGGCACCAAAGCTGATGCCCACACCCGACAGGCCCGGCATGCCGAACACGCCCGTCAGATTGTCGTAGCGACCGCCACCCGTGATGCTGCCGATGGCCACATCAAGGGCTTTGACCTCGAGGATGGTGCCGGTGTAATAGTTCAGACCACGGGCCAACGACACATCAAGTTCGACACGGGCACGGGTGCCCAGTGCATCCACCTGGTCGAGCACATAGCGCATCTCCTCGATACCCTTCATGCCCACCTCGCTGCTTGCCAGCATTCCGGCAAGGGCAGTCAGGCGCTGTTCGTTGGTGCCGTCCAGTGACAGCAGCGGTTGCAACGTGGCAATGGCCTCGTCGCTCAAGCCTTTCTCCTTGAGCTCGGCATTCACGTTCTCGATACCTATTTTGTCGAGTTTGTCGATGGCTACGGTAATGTCGATGATTTTATCGGCAGCACCGATAACCTCGGCGATACCGCTCAAAATCTTGCGGTTGTTCAGCTTGATGGCGACATTGACATTGAAGCGCTTGAACACTTCGTCAATCATCGTCACCAGTTCTACCTCGTTCCACAGCGAGTCACTGCCCACGATGTCAGCATCGCACTGGTAGAACTCACGGTAACGCCCCTTCTGCGGCCGGTCGGCACGCCAAACCGGCTGTACCTGGTAGCGCTTGAAAGGCATCTGCACATCGTTGCGGTGCTGCACGACATAGCGGGCAAAGGGCACCGTGAGGTCATAACGGAGGCCTTTTTCGCTGATTTTGGTCGTCAGGTGCAGGGAGTCATGTGCCGACAACAGGTCGTCGGGCGCATCCTTGAGGTAGTCACCACTGTTGAGAATCTTGAACAGCAGTTTGTCGCCTTCCTCGCCATACTTGCCCATCAGGGTTGACAGGTTCTCGATGGCGGGAGTCTCAATCTGCTGGAAACCATAAAGCAGAAAAACGTCTTTAATGGTGTTGAAGATATAGTTGCGGCGCGCCATCTCGATGGGCGAGAAGTCGCGCGTCCCCTTGGGGATAGATGGTTTTTGTGCCATTAGATTATTAGTTATTAGTCCCTAGTTTCTAGTCCCTAGTTTCTAGTTTCTAGTCTTTAGTTTTTATTTGTTTGTTTTCGTTGATTAGCGACGGCGGCCCAAGAAAATGGCTGCATAATATAATAATGTAGCAAGCGAACCGATTGCAGCCACGACATAGGTATAGGCAGCAGCATGCAAGGCGTCCTTGGCATAGCCTAACTGTTCACCGCTAACGATACCCGATCCTTCGAGCCACTTGATGGCGCGACGGCTGGCATCCACCTCGACGGGCAGGGTTACAAAGCTGAACAGCACCGTCATGGCGAACAAGAGAAGAGCGATATAAAGAGGTATCACACTCAATTCATACAGAGCAATGCCAGCAAGCAACAGCCACTGCACCGTCTTGGAAGCGAACGAAACGATGGGTACCATCTTGGTGCGCAGTTGCAGCATGTTATAGCCCACCTTGTGCTGAACGGCATGCCCGCACTCATGGGCGGCAACTGCGGCAGCCGCAATGCTGTTGGTACCATAGACCGGCTCACTCAGGTTCACAGTCCTGTTGGCGGGATTGAAGTGGTCGGTAAGCTGGCCGCTCACACTGGTCACCTGCACATCGCCACAACCATTCTGCTGCAACATCGCATTGGCGATGTCACGACCAGCCATGGGCACGCCCAGAGGCACTTTACTATACTTGTCGAATTTTGATTTGAGGGAGTTCTGAACAATCAGGCTCAGGATAAAAATACCTCCCATTAAGATATACACAAACATACTGTAAGTATTTAGTTGTTAGTTTTTTTCGTTGTCAGACGATTATTTTCATTTTTTTGTGTCCAGCGACAAGTTTGGCACGAAAATTGTAGCAAAAGGCGCTGGACCAGATTACGCACCGCAAAGGTAAAGTTTTTTGGCCGCAAAACCGCCCAAAAGGACAATAAAAGTGCTAAAAAATGAAAATTGAGAGCAAAAAAGTTTGGTAATTCAAAAATAGCCGTTACATTTGCGGCGTTGATTCGTTTTATTATTAATTCATTTATTTAAAAGTTGTTTTATTATGAAGAAGTTTTTATTGATGTTTGCAGCTGTTGCTGCTATCGCACTTGTCGGTTGCAAGACCGAAACCAAGCCCGCCGAGGAGGCTGTTGAAGAGGCTCCCGTAGCAGAGTACACTGTTGACGGCGTTGCCGCTGACCTGTTGAACTGCGCTGATGAGGCACAGGCACTTGGCCTGCTCGATGGTATCAAGGCTAAGGCTGAGGAGTTGCTGAAGGGTGGTGACCAGGCTGGTTACTTCAACATCATCAACATCCTGAAGACCGTTTGGGACAACAACAAGGATGCCATCCTGGCTAAGATCCCGAGCCTGGCTGAGAAGATCACCGGTTACATCGATGTTCCCGAGGAGATGAAGGCTGGTTTTGCTGAGTTCGTAGCAAAGCAGGCTGCTGAGAAGGTTGGTGAAGCTGTTGACGCTGCTACCGATGCTGCCGCTGAGAAGGTAGACGGTGCTGTTGACGCTGCTAAGGACGCTGCCGGCAATGCCGTTGATGCTGCCAAGGAGAAGGCTGCTGAGGGTGTTGACGCTGCTGCCGAGAAGGTTAAAAATGCCATCAACTAATCATTGAACCTGATTATTCATTAATCCTAATAGATCAGGGCTGGCTCTCAACGGGCCAGCCCTGATTGTTTTTTTTGATGCGAGCCGGAGGCTTGCAATACCCCGACAGGCCTGCAATACTACACAGGCTTTCAATACCATGAACGGCTAGCGGGATGCGGCAGACTTTTGATAGGCCAGACGCTCGTCGCCGCTAAGCAGGTAGATAATGCCACAGTAGGTGAAGCCGTAGCGGTCGATGACGTGTCGCATGATGACGTTGTCACGGTGGGTGTCGATGCGCAAACAGCCCGCAACTCCCATGCAGTAGTCCATCACGTCATTGAAGATGCCGTGACTAGCTACGGTACTTGCCAAGCGGTGCACCACATAATAGGGCTTGTCGTCGAGCCACTGGCCCTCGTAAATCTCCTTGTAGGTGGGCTCAGGGCCCGGAATGAAGGCGAATGAAGCCACAATCTCCCCACCCTGCTCTACACACAGGTAGCAATGCCCGTTGTTGATGTCCTCAACGATGGTCTCACGGCTGGGGTAGCCGTCAATCCACTGGTTGACGTTGCCACACGAGCGCATGATACCCCGCGCCTCCTCGATGAGCCGCATGATGACGGGCACATCGTCCATCCTTGCTTTTCTAAATGTCCTATTCATCGTAATCTCATGAAATTATCAGGGCTCTTGTGTTGTGATGCCGTCGCGGCGCATCATGGCATCGATGCGGGGCTCAGTGCCACGGAAACGCTTGTACAACGTCATCGGGGGCTCGGTTCCACCGCGGGAGAGGACGTTATCGACCCACTGGCGGGCGGTCTCACGATTGAAGATGCCATCCTGCTTGAAGCGGTCGAAGGCGTCACACTCGATCACCTCGGCCCACTTGTAGCCGTAATAACCGGCCGCATAGCCACCCGAGAAGATGTGGGTGAACTGCGGCGACATGATGCAACCCTCGACAGGTTCAAAGGCTTTCACGTCGCGAGTCGCGTCATACTCGAACTGGAAATCGTCACCCTCGTAGGGCTCGGTGATGGTGTGCCATGCCATATCGAGGAAGCCGAAACCCAACTGACGCACACAAGCATAGGCAGCGCCATACTGTGAGGAAGCCAAGAGGCGGTCGATCAACTCCTGCGGAACTGGTTCGCCAGTCTGGTAATGACGGGCAAAACTGTCCAGGAATTCACGCTCATAGACGTAATTCTCGTTGAACTGCGAGGGCACCTCGACAAAGTCACGATAAACATTGGTACCCGAAAGGGACTGGTACTTGCAGCGGGACAGCAGCTGATGCAAAGCGTGGCCGAACTCGTGCATGAAGGTCTCGACCTCGCGCACGGTGAGCAACGAGGGCTTCGTGTCGGTGGGACGGGTGAAATTCATCGTCAAGGTGACGAGCGGACGTACGTCATTACCGTTCTCGTCGATGTACTGCTCGCGGAAGCTTGTCATCCAGGCTCCACTCTGCTTAGTGGCACGTGGGAAGAAATCGACGTAAAGCATACCCACAGCCTTGCCGTCCTCATCGGTCACGTCAAATACCTCGACCTCGGGATGGAAAACCTGGGCATCGTGATTGGGGATGAAACGCAGGCCATACATCCGCTTGGCAAAGCCAAACACGCCTTGGGTTACCCGGGTAAGCTCAAAATAAGGCCTGAGCAACTCGTCGTTAATGTCAAACATCGAGTCCTTCTCCTTGTTGCTGTAATAGCTATAGTCCCATGGCATGATTTCGACTGGTTTGCCTTCCTGCTGGCTGGCAAACTCGGTGAGGCGCTGCATTTCCCTGCGTTCAACGGGCAGATATGCGTCACGCAACTGGTCAAGCATGTTATAGACCGCCTGGGGCCTCTCGGCCATCGTGTGCTGCAATTTATACTCAGCGTAACATTTGCAACCCATCAGGCGTGCAATTTCCAGACGGGTGTTGGCGATGTCTCGCAGGATATCCAGGTTGCAGTATTCGCCGCTGGTGCACTGGCGGTTGTACATCTTGTACAACTTCTCGCGCAGGTCACGGCGTTCGCTATACTTCATGAACGGGATGTAGCTGGGCGCATCCAGCGTTACCAGCCAGGCATCGTCACGCCCCTTGTCTTTAGCAGCCTGCTTGGCGGCATCTATGGCGCTCTCGGGCAGACCGGCAATATCGTCCTCGGTGAGCCAGAGCTCATAACGGGGTGTCTCTTTGAGGGCGTTCTGGTCAAACTTCAAGGTCAGTTCGGTCAAACGCTTGGACAACTCGCGATAGCAGTCACGGTCAGCACCTTGCAGATTGGCACCGCTGCGCACGAAGCCGTCGTAGGTTTCGCGCATCAGCATCTGGTCCTCGACATCGTACTTGGATGCATCAAAGTTGTCATGAACGTGTTTGACCCGCTGCCACAGCTGCTCGTTGAGGGTGATGCTGTTGAAATGCTCACTCAACACGGGCGCCATGCGGTTGCTCACTTCCATCAACGCGTCATCGGCATGAGCCGAGAGCATGGGATAAAACACGCCCAGGACACGGTTCAACGTTGCCCCGGCACGATCTAGCGCCACGATGGTGTTCTCGAAAGTCGCCTCGGCCCCGTTGGCTGTGATGGCTTGCACTTCGGCATCATGTTCCTGGATGCCCCGGCGGATGGCCGGCTCATAATCGGCCGTAGTGATGCGGTCAAAGGGGATTGCCCCACCCGTCGTCTTGAACGGCTTGAAAAATATATTGTCCTCAATCATTGTCACTAATCTCTAATCACTTTATTCCAAATCAACTACAGTAATGCCCGCACCACCAAACTGGACATGCTCGTCACGGTAGGACTTCACGCCGCTAACGGTGTGCAGGTATTCACGGATGGCCACCTTTAGGGCGCCGGTTCCCGTACCATGCAGGATGCGCACGCGCTGAGCACTGAACTGGATGGCATCATCGATAAAATAGGTAATGGCCTGCAAAGCCTCGTCGGCACGCATGCCTCGCACATCAATATCGGGTTTGAAGTTCAACTGGCGCGTGCGTATCTCGTCGGTTGTGGAACGTCCCAGCGACTCGGCTTTAGGCGTTTTCTCCTTGCGCATGGTGCGTTCCACCTGGTTGGCCTCGATGCGCGTTTTGATATTTCCAAATGCCACCAAAGCATATTTCTCGTCGATGCTGATGAGCGTACCCACGGTCGAAGTGCCCTTGATGACCACATTATCGCCTGCTTGCAGGGGACGGTTCTTGTCAGCCTGCTGGGGCTTAGCTTTCTTCTTGGGTGGCTTGCGGTGGGCTTTGTCTTTGGGTGTGAGTTCGGTGAGGCGGGCAGGAGCCTCGGGCTCCTCGGCATTGAGGCGCTGCTTGAACTCGTCGAGCTGGCGTCGCAGCTCTTTGGTACGTTCCTTCTCGGCCTGTTCGAGGCGGATTTCCTTGATGGTCCGCTCGATTTGGGCATTGCTTCCCTGCAGGATTTCCTGGGCCTCGGCACGGGCATCATGGATAATCTGACGATGCTCGGCACGGATGTTGTCGAGGCGTTCGTCATAGTCAGCAATCATCTGGTCGAGGCGTTTCTCTTTGGCACGCACGTCCTGGCGCTTGTTTTCCCAGTAGCGGCGGTCACGAACGATGTCGAGCAGATATTTGTCCATGTTGATATAGTCGCTGCCCACGATTTCACTGGCCTTGTCGATGACCTGCTGCGGCAGACCCGTCTTGCGGGCAATCTCGATAGCAAACGAGCTGCCGGGATAACCCATCGACAACTGGAACAGGGGCTGCATGTGCTGGCGGTCGTAGAGCATTGCGCCATTGATGACGCCATCGGTCTCATCGGCAAAATGCTTGAGATTCTGGTAGTGTGTCGTAACCACTCCCATCACCTGGTGCTCGTTGAGCTGCTCCAGGATGGACTGTGCGATAGCACCGCCAATCTGGGGCTCGGTGCCACTGCCCATCTCGTCGATGAGGATGAGCGTCTCCTTTCCTCCCTTGGAGAGGAAAAGTTTCATGTTCTGCAGGTGGCTGCTATAAGTGCTCAGGTCGTTCTCGATGCTCTGCTGGTCACCGATGTCGATAAAGATGTCATGAAAAATGCCCATGTGGGAATTGTCGCGCAACGTGGGCAACAGGCCGCACTGCATCATGTACTGCACCACGCCTACAGTCTTGAGACACACAGATTTGCCACCGGCATTGGGACCCGAGATGACCAGAATGCGGTTTTGCTTGTTCAGGTTGATATTCAAGGGTACCACCTCCTTACCCTGACTTCGCAACGAGAGCATCAGAGCTGGATGAATGGCGGTGTACCATTCCACAACGGGCTTGCGGTCGACGTGGCACAGCTGTGCACCCACGTCCTTGGCAAACAAAGCCTTGGCGCGGATGAAATCCAACTGTCCCAAGGTTTCAAGGACGCCCGCCAGTTCGTCGAGATGGGGACGGATCTGGTCGGTCACCTCGGTGAGGATGCGGATGATTTCGCGAGCGATTTCGGCCTCGGTCTCGCGGATGCGGTTATTGGCCTCGACGATGGCATCGGGCTCGATGAACACGGTTTTGCCCGTGGCACTCTCGTCATGAACGATGCCATGCAGTTTGCGTTTGTTCATGGCACTTACGGGCAGCACCAGGCGACCGTCGCGCAGCGAGGGCTGCACGTCATTGTCGAGAATGCCGTCCTGCTTACCCTGGGCAATGATGCGGCGCAGAGTGCCGTTGATGCTGCTGGTCACACGGGCTATCGAGACCCGCAGCTCATGCAGGTGTGGCGATGCCGTGTCCTTGATATTGCCGGCCTTGTCGAGCACGTGCCCGATGGCACTGCTCAACTCAGGAAAGGCCTGCATGCCGTTGGTGAGTTCGCGCAGGCGCGGATAGGGCGAATTGCCGTCGCCGTCGGAGACAAAGAAACGTACCACCTGGCTCACGGTGACCAATAGGCGCTGCAGGTCAAACAAGCGTTCGGCCGACAGGAAAGTGCCCGGCGTGGAAACCTCCTTGAGCACCACACGCAGGTCAAAATAGTAACTTAACGGGAATTCACGGCCGGTCTGCACGATAGACAGGAACTCGTTGGTCTCTTCAAGCCAGCGGATGACCTCGTCGCGACGGGTCGAAAAACGCAAGCGCGGCACATTGGCAGTACCCAACGCGCTCACGCAGTGGCGTTCCAATTCCCGCCTGACGGCATCAAAGCCAATCTTGTTCTCAAAAGATGAGGGATAAATCATAGGCACAAAATTAGTCTTTTTTCGCGGAATGGAGAAATAATTTGTATCTTTGCGGCATCATAGGGATATATCCCTAGACATAATCATCAATCAAATCTTATCTATCTGATTCGAGAAAAAACGAGGCCTCGTTGTCGTTCAACAGAATGCAACGAGGCCCTTTTTATCATTTTTTTCACCAAAATTGGGCATGAAACAAAAAATATAACTACATTTGCAAGTTAATAACTGAAAATTCAATTAACCTACACATTAATAACTAACTCAATTTTTATGAAGAAATTTTTATTCTTACTGCTCGCATCGGCTATTTCGTTCAATATGATGGCCGATAGCAAGGTTGTTGTCCCCGACAGCACCGGTTTCAAGTTCACCGACACCAAGGTTATCCGTCACACCCCCGTCAAGGACCAGAACAAGTCCGGAACGTGCTGGTGCTACTCGACCAACTCCTTCTTCGAGAACGAGATCCTGCGTCTGACCGGCAAGGAGGTTCACCTGAGCGAGGGCTTCGTGGTTAACCACTGCTACTATGACAAGGCCATCAAGTACATCCGCATGGATGGCACGATCAACTTTGCCGAGGGTGGCGCTGCCGAGGACGTTCCCTACGTATGGCGCAAATACGGTATGGTACCCAACGAGGTGTACACCGGCATGACCTACGGTGACAAGAAGTTCGACACCCACGAGTTGACTACCCTGCTGAGCGGCTATGTTGGCACTATCAACAAGAACACCCGCGGCAAGCTCACTCCTGCATGGATGGACGGTCTGCAGGCTATCCTCAACAGCTACATGGGCAAGATGCCCGAGAGCTTCGTGTATGAGGGCAAGACCTACACCCCGCAGACTTGGGCTGCCAGCCTGGGCCTGAACATGGATGATTATGTACCCATCGCATCGTTCACCCACCATCCCTACTATCAGCCCTTCGTTCTTGAGGTGGCTGACAACTGGTTGTGGTCCAGCTATCAGAACGTGCCCATCGATGAGTTGCTCGAGATTGCCAACTATGCCATCGACAACGGCTACAGCATCGCTTGGGGTTCTGACGTCAGCGAGAAAGGATTCAAGTGGCGCAACGGTTATGCCATCCTGCCCGTCAAGAAGGAAGTTCCCGATGCAGCAGGCACCGACATGGCACGCTGGGCTCAGCTGAGCGACAAGGACCGCGAGGCCGAACTGTGGGACATCAAGGGCCCGGTTAAGGAGCAGTGGGTAACCCCCGAGGAGCGTCAGGAGATGTTCGACAACAAGGAGACCACCGACGACCACGGCATGGTTATCATGGGCAAGGCTGTTGACCAGGAAGGTAACAAGTACTTCAAGGTACAGAACAGCTGGGACACCAACCAACTGTACGAAGGCTACTTCTATTGCAGCGAGGCCTTCTTCCGCGCCAAGACCTTGAACATCCTGGTGCACAAAGATGCCATCCCCGCCAAGATCGCCAAGAAGATGGGCATCAAGAAGTAAGTATTTTAGTTGCGTGTCACGCAACTAAAAGGTCTAGAGTCTAAGGTCTAGAGTTTAGAGGGATTAATCGACTGCCCTACTCTTCCCTGGCAGAATTAAAGACCTGCGCAACCACTATCGGTGCGCAGGTCATTTTTTATCAACTAATTGTCTTTGTAATCGTGTGCTCTAAGTGCGAATATTTACAGAGCCAGGCGGAAACCAGTGAAGTTGCCTTTGAATGTGGGTTTGTAACCAGCTCTTGCGGCAATGCGCAAGAGGCTTGGATAGTTTGTCCAACCGCCACCGCGCATGACACGATTCGTGCCAGTCTCGGGTCCTGTGGGATTGATTTGTTGCGCTTCACTGTAAGTGCCACTCCAGTCTTGGCACCACTCCCATACGTTGCCTGTCATATCATAAAGTCCTAATTCATTAGGAGCCTTGGTGGCGACAGCATGAGTGCCATAATCAGGACTGCTGCTTCCCACCGCATGGGCATTGTAATTATACCAAGCAACTTCGTCTAGATCATTGCTTCCTGCGTATTTATAGCCCTGGGTGTTCATGCCTCCACGTGCTGCAAACTCCCATTCGGCTTCGGTGGGCAAACGGAAATTCTGACCAGATAACTCATTGAGTTTTGCAATAAAAACTTGACAATCGTTCCATGACACGTTTTCGACAGGGCGGTTCAAGTTGCTGCTGAACCTGCTGGGATTCGTTCCCATGACAGCTAGCCAGAGTTCTTGCGTTACCTCGGTGACACTCATGCTAAAAGGCGAAAGTGCAACTTCATGAACGGGTTTTTCGTTATCATGGGCTCCTTCTTCCTGTTCGGGAGTCGCGCCCATAGAGAAGATGCCACCCGCAATGTCCAGCAGCTTGAATGTCACACCATTAACCGTAAACGAGGTTTCACCTGGCCAACGATCAGACAACAGATAATCAATGAGGGTAGTCACATCGGCAATGGTGATTGCTCCATTCAAATCAACATCAGGTTTGCCAGGAACTAAAGCATCGTTTCCGCTCAGCAGATAGTCAATTAGTGCTGCCACATCACTGATGTTTACATTGCCGTCGCCATCCGCATCGCCACGCAAGATTGGCAGATCTTTGGCGGGAATCAAGATTGTCATTTCTTCGGTCCAAGCCCAACGCACGCTATCAGGCGAATGGCCAGCCTGAACGGTAATGTAATAGTCATGATTAGTTCTTCCTGCCACATAAGGCAATTCAAGCACCTCTTCTCCATCGACAATAAATTTCTTGTATTCCAAGTCCGAAGACATGTTGACGATGACAGCATCATTTGTCATCTGAGTTACTATCGTTGGAGCCTCAATAGGTACATAATATTCTAAATGAGCATCAGCTGTTAGAATGTGTTCTCCAGTATAAGAATCGTAAATGATTGCAGTCGCTTGAATAAAATATTCGCCACCATTTGGCTCACCAAAGGGAAGCAAATCAATTACAAACAAATTGTCTTCAGGATTGGTAAATACAATGTAATCATCACTCTTCTGGTCTGGATAATATGTTATCTGATACCCATTAATGGTTATCTCCCATTTGTCAACACATGAAGAAGAGACTGCATCACCATAAAATTGAATTGAGGCATAATGATCTCCTTCATCTGTAACAGATTCACTTTTCTTTTCATCATACCCCCATGAATCACATTGTTGAATCAAAATTCCACAATTAATCGCAGGAACCGTAATAGTATATTCCTCCCCCATCAAGTAAAAATCCATCATTGATGTCTTATTTCCTGGCTGAATACTTACATCATAGTCATGATCATATCGTTCAACAATATAATAAAAAGGAGATTCCCAATCATCACTGTAACACTCTTCTTCTTCTCCATTCACTAAGAGGCACACTCGTGACAGCTCTGAATCTATATAGATTTTAATTCCAAATTCAGAATACTCCATCCCATCTAAAGTGGGAGTAGGGCCAGGTGTGTAATAATCTATATTTTCAATATTAAATAAATCATTATATCCATTAGCGTGCACTTTGACTTCAAAATTGTAGTTAGCTGAATACCCATAATCATCGCCGCCAAGCAGGACTAATTCACGTAATTGTATTCTATAACCATTAATGTCATCTATCCATTGAGGAACATCGGTGAAATCGTATCCATCTTCATTTGAATTATCAAACAAATCTACACCATTAACTTTAATAGAGAAAGTAACCTCTTCTGGCCCAGTGTAACAAATATCGATAGTTGTGTAGGTGGTATCAAGGAGCTCAGCAAAATCACTATATGTAACAACTTCTTTTCCTCCTTGAGTGAAAGTAATCTCACCTGTCAAGTCTTTCAGTATGACATCGCTTGTCACGTTACAAATTTCGTCGTTGAATGAGATTTCTTCACCGCTTTTTGTCGTGAAGAGGGTGTTTTTCAATTGAATGGTGCTTGGAGCACTGAAATCTGCGGTTGCGGTGACGTTAAATGTCACGAGGGCACCGCTGTTGCCGCTATATGTTTTGATCGTGGGCGAATAGGACATGATGCGGATGGCACCATCTGACTGCACTTGAGTCGCGATGTTGTGATCTCTACCTTTGCGCGAGGTTAGGTCAAAGATGAAGTCACCGTCTTCCTGCTCGACGGTCAAGCCTGCGGGTAGGTAGAGGTCGGTTTGGAAGGCAGTGTAGGCCGTTTCGTTGTCAAGCATGATACTCACAGTGCGAGTTTCACCAGCTGATATCGACAAATCTTCAATATAAAGGCGGTCTGTTGCGGCAGCACACAGTGTTGCTATCGCCATTACTACAAATAATACTGTTTTCTTCATGATGTTCTTTTTTAATTACTGCGAA
The DNA here is from genome assembly GCA_902793405.1 of uncultured Bacteroidales bacterium. GTDB lineage: Bacteria > Bacteroidota > Bacteroidia > Bacteroidales > Muribaculaceae > Sodaliphilus. The sequence goes on from CADBDH010000011.1 coordinate 154,718, forward strand.
TTACACAAATTAAACTAATCGGCATCTGCTATTAAAACCGTTGAATTCATGTAATTCGTAGTTTGTGTTTATTTAACGATTTTCTGTGTCGTACATGTTCCGTCGGTGTATGTGGTGACGATGAAGTATACACCGTTCTCAGGACGCTCAAGGCGTTGGCCGGCAATGTTGAAATATTCAACTTTAGTAATGATCTTGTCTGTAGCCTGTTCGTTGACTGTAGTCGTACTGCTTACACCGATAGCAAAGGCGTCAAGTCGCATGGTCTGGCAATCGGTGGTCACGAGTTCGATACCGTCAACGAGGATGTCGCCTGTGGCAACGCCCGTAGCTGTCACATCAAAAGTCAGCAGGGCTCCCTCATGGCCGTTGATGCCCGTCATCGTGGGTGAGTAGCACAGCGCACGGACGTTGCCATTTGCTAACGTGTTCACGTCATAGGTATGGTTGCTGACACGATCGGTCAGCTGGAAGTTGCTGGCTGTCAAGCCTTCGGGCAGGTTGAGGTCAAGCTGGAAGGCGCTGTAGTCCATCTCGTTGTCGAGCTGAATGCTTACCCTTCGGGTCTCGCCCGTCGTAAGGGTAACGTCCTCGCCAGTCATGCGGTCTACGATATTCCACAAAGCGGGAGCACGCAGCGGGGCTCTCAGCGCAGGATTCAACACCATCCAGGCAATACGCGACACGTCGGTCACAGTGATGTTACCATCGGTGTTAACGTCGGCAGCCTCGTAGACAAACGGCTGGGGATTCAGTTCAAGCACATATTGCGAGGTAACAACCACATCGGTTACGGTCACCGTACCGCTGTTGTTGGCATCGCCCAGCATATAGGACTTCACATTCACGCTGGCAACAGCATCGGGAGTGGCCAACTCCACAAAGTCGCCGGTCGTGAGCAACGTATTCTTCAGCTGTATGGTGTAGTTGCCCTCAGCATTGTCGGCTACCTTGACGGTGATGTAGAACAGGTCATCACCGCTATTGCCCGTGAACGGCTTATAGTTAGACGAGTAACAGAGCACGCGTATAGCACCATTGGAAACATCGTTGCTCATGATGCTGTGGGTGCGCGTCATGCGCTCCGACGGATCAATGATATATTCACCGTCCTCCTGCAGCAGCTCAAGTCCCTCAGGCAGGTAGATATCCGTCTGGAACGAGATGATGCTGGACTCATTGGTCATCTTGATAGGAATGACGATGGTATCACCACGGAAGGCAGCAGTGTCACTCATCGACAAATAGTTGTCATAATTGCTCAGATCTTCCGTGACTGTCACATCACACGATGTGCTCAAATTACTGCCGTCGGTGGTCGTAGCAGTAATGGTAGCAGAGCCAGGAGCAATAGCAGTAACAAAGCCTGTGGTGTCAACAGTTGCTATTTCGGGGTCGCGACTGAACCAGGTCACAACCTTATTAGTGGTTGAATCAGGTAAAACTGTAGCGATTAACTGTGATGTGCTACCTACCTGCAGGTTCATCTGTGACTGGTTGAGCGAAATTCCTGTTGCTAAGACTTCATCTTGAATCTCTTTCCCAATAATGGTGACAAACTGCCCCCAACTCTGGTCGGACATATAGGCACGTTCAGAGCCTAGAGGCACATATAACGGTGAGTGATTATAGACATTTGTCGTAAACATTGCCAGGTCATTCCAGGAAGGAGGTGTTTCTGCAGCACATATAACAGTTTCAATAAAGGAGTCGTTATCAAATGTTCGTTTACCTATGGATACGACAGATTTTGGAATAGCCAAAGAACCGACCAAGTTAGAACAACTATTGAAAGCATAATTGCCAATATGAGTGACGGTTTTGGGGATGTTCACGCTTGTCAGGCTAAGACAGTTTTCAAATGCGTAATCGTTGATGGTTGTGACAGTATTTGGTATATCCAAATCATTCACCTCCTTATCATTTAAAAAGAGATGATGCGCATAATAAAGGGGATTTGATGCATAATCTGCAAAAACGATATTGCACCATGATGTTAAATTATTGATACAGACCCTTGTCAGTCCATCACATCCAAAGAATGCTGAACCGCCTATGGTCTTTACTGAACTCCCAACGTACAGACTAGTTAGCCCATTACAGTTGTAAAATGAATTTTTACCAATACTCAAGACGGAATTAGGAATATTTAAACTGGTTAGTTGACCACATCCATAAAACGCAGATTCTCCAATAGAAGAAACAGAGTTGCCAATAGTCAAATTGGTGAGTTTGCTGCATTCATAGAATGCATATTTACCAACAGTATCAACTGAAACCCCAATAGTAATATTTGCTAATTGGCTTTGCCTGCAAGCGAAATAGGCGGGAATTTTCTGAACGTTGTTTCCAATGTTTATAGTTGAGATATTTAGATTACAAAATGGGGATTTATTTGTTGAACTGAAATCTGTGCAAAAAGTAGCATTAAAGTTAAGGGTTTCGAGTGCAAGGCATTCTTGAAATGCATAGTCGCCAATGGAAGTGACAGAGTTGCCGATGGTCAAATTGGTGAGTCCGTTGCATTGATAGAATGCATAGTTGCCAATTTCGGTGACAGAATTGGGAATTGTCACACTTGTCAAACCATTACATCGTCCGAATGCTTGAAATCCGATGGAAGCTAAAGTATTACTCATGGTCACATAGTTTATATTACTACAATCCAGAAATGCTTTGCTGCCGATTTCGGTGACAGAATTGGGAATTGTCACACTTGATAATTTAGTCAAACTATAAGCGAAATAGGCAGGGATTCTCTGAACGTTCTCACCAAAATTAATGGTTGTAATATTAAGGTTGTAGAAAGGAGCTATAGGAGTATATATAGATTCCGAGCCCTGAATATGCATAAAATCCTGACATGATACGGCATTATAGTTAAGCGTTTTTAATGCTGTGCACCCTTGAAAAGCCCATGTTCCAATACTAGTTACTGAACTGCCGACAGTTACAATCTCCAAACTATCACAATAACAAAAAGCGTAACTGTCAATATAGATAACTGAATCGGGTATCTTTATATTTTTCAAAGCATCACAATTTAAAAATGCGCCGCTGCCAATTGAGGTGACAGAGTTAGAAAAGGTAACACTTGTTAATCCAATACAACCCATGAAAGCGCTATACTCAATTTCATCAACGGAGTTAGGGATGATGACTTTTTTTAAACCACTGAAGCCGATGAATGCATATTTTTTAATAGTAGTAATCGAGTTTGGGATGACAAGATCAGTTACTTCAATACCATTTAGATAAAGACGATGGGCAAAAGAAAGCGGATTATTATAACAATCATAATAATAAATTTTTTGACCCTCTTCTTTACCATCCTCATTATCCTGAAAACAAATACGGCACCATGCTGCTAAATCAGAAATGAAAACCCCTGTTAGTCCACTGCACCCTGAAAAAGCGTACTCACCAATTGATGTGACTGAATTTGGAATTGCGATGGTAGTTAATCCCGAGCAGCCCAAAAACGCAGACCCAGCAATTCCTAATGTGCCTTGTTTGACTGTGATGCTTGTCCCCTCTGGCATCATACCTTTATATTTATAGGCTACGAGTCCAGCATATACCAACCCATCAGATTGGTTCTCATACCAAGCTGTACCCGTGAACGCCGAACTGCCAATTGAGGTAACGGAGTTAGGAATGTAGACGCTAGTCAACCCCGTGCAGCCATAGAACGCATGGTCGCTGATGGAGGTGACCGAGTAGGTTGTACCATTGTAAGTAACAGTCTCTGGAATAGTTACACTGCCAGTATAATCACTCGTATAAGTGTAAATTGAGTAACTTTGATAAGTCACAGTGGCATTGGTGCCGCTCGTGTTGTAATAAATACCGTTGACTTGAAAGTCATAGGCTTTGGCAGTTATCGACTGCATAACTACCAGCAAAAAAAGTGTTAATTGAATGAGCTTGTTCATAGTCATTATCGTTTTTATTTCATTTAGTTCTGAAGCTATCATCTTTTTATCAATCTATTGGTGACACGGGTGCCATCAGTGTAGGAGGTGACGACTAATATCACACCACTCTCGGGGCGGTCAAGGCGCTGACCAGCCAGGTTGTAGTAATCCATTAATACATCACCTGAGCCATTGCTGTTGCCACACAACCAGTCACGCACTTACCATAACCTAAGAAATCCGGGCAATTCTGATTATAAGGATCTAACTGGTCCCAGGTAGTTGTCATTAAAGGGGGAATTACGGCATAACTAGATGCCAATTTGGGCGCCTTGAAAGAAGCAAAACCGTTCTTTTGCATGAATTGAATCTGCTGGGCATATTCCTCCAACCATGACTTAAGGTTCACAGGCATGCTGTCTACATCGATGTAGCCCGCATCGGCATACCCGAGAATGGCGGGAGCACAATCATCACCGGCTGCAATGACATAGCCCTCGTTTGAGCCAATGTTAAAGATGTAGTAACTTTCTGTCGTAGTGGAAGTCGATCTCAATCGGGCTTGCCGTAACGAAGAGGAAGAGATGCTCTTGCCTTTGCTCTCAAGGAAAGACATCGCGTTCTGTTGCGCCTGTTGCAGGGTAATTGGGCTGGCGGCAGCTGTGGCTGGCACTAGGAAGGCCAGCAATATCAAACTGAGTTTTAATAGATGTTTCATGTTTATGGTATTTTTGGTTGTTATTTGTTCCTACTGTTTATGGCTGCAAATTTATGGAAATATCCGCAAAATACAAATAAATAAACGAGGAATTTCATTATCAAACTACGAATTACGCTGATTACACTGATGGGCTACCGTATACTCTTTACAAACTACGAATTAAACCAATTGGCTGACGTGGACTTTTTCTAACGGCGAATTTTACGAATTATACAAATTGGGTTCCATTACTTCGTTTTATTTATGTAATTTTGTGGCATGATGAATGAGATTAGAGAACGGAGAGTGCAGTGGTGGGTGCTGTTGGCGATTGGTGTGTTTGCCATATTGGCCTTGTTGCTGGTGTCATGGGATTCTTATCTGTATGACTTATGGCAGCACCATGACGTGATATGGTTCTATCTGTGCGGGAAGGCGTGGATGAACGGGATGACGCCGTACGTTGACTTTGCCGATAGTAAGGGGCCGCTGCTGTGGCTCATCTATGGCATCGGTTATCTGCTCAGCCTGCATGATTATACGGGCATGTATTGGCTGGCGTGTGTGCTGTACACGTTCATCTTCTACCAGTGCTACAAGTGTGCGAGGCTGTTTGTGCGCGACACGCGGCTAGCGCTGGTGGCGGTGCTGATTTCGGCCGTCTTTTTCCTGAGCGGACTGACGCATATCGAGGTGCGTGCCGAGGATTACTGCTATGCCCTGATGTTGCCGCTGTTCTACCGTTTCCTGCGCTATAACGTGGCTCATGAGCAGGGACACCGTTTCATCAAATCCACTGCCCTGCTGTTGGGCTTTGCCCTGGGCGCCACGTTCCTGATCAAATACAGCTGCACGCTGATGCTGGCCATCTTTATCCCCTATTGGTGCATCGTTGTGCCTCGCCGCTCGGGCTATTCGCCCTGGAAGGCGCTGGGATGGTGCGTGCTGGCAGGCGTCCTCACCATCCTGCCCATGATTGCCTGGCTGGCTTGGAAAGGCTGCCTGATGGACTTCATCAACGAGTATTTCCTGAACACGTTCAATACCTTCGACAACCTGCACGGCGAGCAGATTACCCCCAAACAGGTGCTGCTGATGTTCCTGGGCAAGCGCGTTATCATGTTCACCCTGGGCGTGATTGCGAGTGTCATCATCTATTGCAAGACAATCGGCAAGGGATGGCTCATGGCCGTGATTGCACTGTTGTGGTTCATGGCGGTGATACTGCTCAACGGCACCGACCGTATCTACCTGAACGTGCTGTCGCTGTTCACCGTGCTGGCGGCAGGCATCGTCACGCAGGCGTTGTCGCGCTGGCTGCGCTGGTGGGCGGTTGTCGGTGTGCTGGGCATTGGCGTGCTGGCACTGCTGTTTGGCACCGTGGAGCACAAATCGCTGTTCGCTAAGCAACTGCCCGACCGCGAAATATGGTATTACTACCCCACCCTGCTGAGCCAGTATGAACGGCCCAGGCTGCTCTACCTCATGTGCCATGACCATGGCGAGGGTGTGCCTGTCGATGCGTTGCCTGCCTGCAAGTACTGGAGCCTGCAGATGGGCTATACCCCGGCAATGGTCGAGGACCAGATCAATGCCGTGAAGGGGCACAAATGTGACGCGGTGTTTGTCGATAGCGACAACATCGCCATGATACAACTGCTCGAGAACAACGGCTACTGCAGGAATGATTTTGCCGAGGCAGGACTGGGAGCTAAAGACTGGAAGCGATTCATCATGTACAGCAGCAAACCGCTCAAGCCGATGGCATCGCGTTATCCCAGCCCGATGGAGGTGCTGACCAAGCGAAATGTGGTCCTGGACGGCAAAAAGTGAGGCAAACAATGTCGCTAAACCGAAATTTTGCACTACTTTTGCATCAATCATACTATTAGTTTCTAATATAAATCTTAACAAATCAATGAAAGCATTAAACACCGACAAGGCACCTGCTGCCATTGGACCTTACAGCCAGGCCATCCGCACTGGCAACATCGTTTTTGTATCGGGCCAGCTGCCCATCATTCCTGAGACCGGAGCATTCCCCGAGGGAGGCGTACAGGAGCAGACGCGTCAGAGCCTCTTGAACGCCCGCGCCATCCTGCAGAGCGAAGGCCTCGACCTGAAGGATGTGGTCAAGACGACTGTATTCCTCAGTGACATCGCCAACTTCGGCCCCATGAACGAGATTTACGCCGAGTTCTTCACCGCTCCCTTCCCTGCCCGTTGTGCATTTGCCGTTAAGGACCTGCCCAAGGGCGCCCTGGTAGAGATCGAACTGATCGCCGAGGCCCTATAAGCCTTATCGGTCAAAACATAACAAGCGGCTCTCACGACCTAATGGCCAAGAGAGCCGCTTGCTTTTGCTTTGGGAACAATAGATTAGTGGTGGATGCGCCAGATGGTGCCCTCGATGAGGGCGCAGTAGATGTCGCCACGGTCATCGACCTCAAAGCCGTTGACCTCGCTAGTTCCCATTCGATAGGTGAACTCGAGCTGATGGGTAGCGGCATTGACCACGGCGAGCATGCCACGGCGTGAGCCGCAGTAGATGTAGCCATTGTGCTCCAAGACGATGCAGGGCGCGTGTTCATAGCCAAATCCCAAATCCACCTTCCATAAAAGCTCATACTTGTCGCCCGTGCTCATCGCGATGAGTTCGCCGTCCATGGTCTTGGCATAGGCCACCTTGCCGTCGGCGCTGCGTCCCAGGCTCTCGCGCACCTTGTTGTCGTTCTTCTCGCGCCACAATTGCTTGCCGCTCTTGCGGTCTATCGCCGTGGTCACGCGGTCGGGAGCCACGATAACGACATGGTCGGGCGTGACTACGGGGACCACGTTACCGGGGCTGAACTGGACGGTGGGCCTGCCATTGAACCATTCCCAGTTCAACTCACCCGTGCGCCGGTTGAGAGAACGCAATACAGTATCCCAAGCGCCAAATATGACGTCGCCGCCATCGACAACCGGAGCGGCCTGGCAATAGTTTTGGATGCTGTCGAAATTCCACAACAGGCTATGGCTTTTCACATCCCATGCCTGGAACGTCATGTAACCGCCCTGGTAGAGGATGCCGTCACGCACCACGCCATCGGCGACATAAGGGCCCTGAGCCTCGTATTGCCATTGCTGCTTGCCCGACTTCTTGTCGAGCCACACAAGCCGCTTGTCGCTGGTGGGCAGGATGACAGACTTGTCGCTCACAGCAGGACGCGAGAAGAGCATACCGTCGGTCTTGTATTGCCAACGCAATTCTCCCGACTGCTTGTCGACGGCCTTGCAATAGCCCAGCGAGTTGCCGTAATACAGGTTTTTCTTATCTACCCCAACGCGAGTGAAAATCGACGCATTATCGGCCACAATGCGGCGAAGGTCAAAGCCGGCGGGGACAGTGTAGTCCTCTTGGGGCAACTGGGGGGTATAATAGTCCAGGTTGATGCGATAGGAGAACATCACCACGGGGGTCTCACCGATTACCTTGTTATAAACCGTTATCCATTGACGGTCCAGGTCGATGTTCATCAAGGTGTAGCCAAAGTTCCTATTGCCCATGTCCAGTGCCCTCACCATCACGCCGTTGATGCCGTCGGTCTCATATAGGCGCCAACTGTGATAATGTCCACACTGGTGAGTAACAACAGGATACTTCTTGAGAATGTCAACATAGGCACGGTAATTGTCCAAATCATCGAGAATCGGATAATGGTTGACACTCAACACCTTCATGCCCGGCTTGACCATAGCGTTGAGGGTGCTGTCGAGCCACAAGAGGTCTTCCTGCTTGATGTGGCCGTCGCCCATCTTCATGAACGGGCCACAGTTCATGCCCACAACCACCAGTTTATCGACAGTGAAGGCAAAACGGTCATTTCCCCACAGGTCGTTGAACGTCTTGCAGGCGCTCTGGCTCCAGTTGTTCTCATGATTGCCGGGAATGACATACAACGGATGGGTGATGCCATCAAGAATGCCTTTAACCGTCTGTAGCTGTTCATCGCTGCCCTCGTTGGTCAGGTCGCCCGTCATCATCACGGCATCGACATCGGTGGCATTGATCTCGGTCACAGCCTCGGTCAGTTTATTCATATTGAGGTTGCCCGGCGTGACATGCACATCACTAAGGATGGCCAGCCTGACTACCCCGGCCTGCAAGGTCACCGACACTATCGCCACAGCGACCAACAAAGCGACAATTCTTCTCATATTCATATACGGGAATCTGATTACGTCAATAATTATTTCGATATATTGAAGCCCAGCTTCATCACCAGTTTGAGGGTGCCGACCGCCGTATCGCGGTCATACTGTTTCTCTTCCTCGGACAATTCCTCATAAGGAATCAGGCTTGGATGCGTCTTGATCTCATCGTTGCGCTTGGGACCCCACGTCCAGCCCTGACTGATGCGTGAACTGGCCCACACATCATGCACGTTTTTAGCCACCTGCTCAACCAGATTCTCGAGCTCGGGAGGCAAATTGACATCGCTGGTATCTACCGGCTGCGGCAAATAATTCTCTTGTGTTTTTTTCATTGCTTAAAGTTTCTCAATTACATCATTTTCGCCACATGGCATCGAAAGTACATCGTTATATAACGGGAATCCGGCTTTAACATGATAGGACTTGCGCTGATTCTCGAGCGGAACAAACATGTCTACCAAACCGGCCTTGTCGGTGGTCACCACTTGACCAGCGATCTCCAGTTTTGCACCAGGGATGAACGATTCGGTCTCGGGATTCCACAGGCCGAACTTCACATGGCCATATACCGAGGGATCACGACGGATGTCGAGCGTCACATCCTTGTCCAGCTCAAGCGTTGTGTCGAGAGGGAGGTAATCGGGACAAGTGAATGAAATGTGTACCGGCTTTTTCAGGTAACGATGAGGAATGTTGGTGAACAGGCCTTGAGCATCAATTGCCGTGAGGGTGTCACTCTTGGACTCATTATCGAGATTTACCGTAATTACAGCATCATGCAAGGGAGGCAACTGGTCGTTGTGGACCGAAGCCTCGTTGAGCGTTACACGGGCATCAAATGGCTGGTTAGCCATCCAGACTCCCGTAATGGCAGCAATGACTGCCGCAATGCCAAGAACCCATGCAATGATTTTGTTGATCAGGAGGCGCTTGTGGCGTTGCCAGATGGTATCGAACTCCACGCCCAGCAGTTTGGAAATCAGCTGCACATAGGCCCGCTCCTTGTTGAGCCATGACCAACGGTAGTTGCGCTCATTGACGTTGGCACCCAGTATCTCGGGGAAACCCAACTTGTCAACAATCGGGTTAAAGCACTCAGTCTCGGGGTCACCGGTATGAGGCTTGCCGTCAACGATAAAGAAATGAATCTGCTGAGTGCGTCCCAAACTGTGGAAAAACTCGATTTCCTTGCCCACCCATTCAGACTGTGCCGAGTTGGGCGAACAAATGACAATGAGATTTCTGGATGCGCGCAGACGTTCCTGCAGTTCCTCGGTCAATCCGCCCGGCTGGATATCGGTGGGTGCAAAGAATACCGGCCTGATGGGCGTGCGCGTCCATCCCCGCTCGGTGCACAAAGTTGCCGGCAGACGGTAATGCTCCAATTTGCGCTGTACCCGTTTGCCCCATTCAACATCTTTAGCATTATAGCTGATGAAGGCATAGTAACGGAATTGCTGTTCCTTGGTCATCGGCTGTTCTGATGATTCCATGTGATTATTAAATGATTGAAGTCACTTTTTAAAATTATCTACTACAGCGAGCTCTTCTTCCACGCATCGGTCGGGTTTGAGGAGAAGGCATTGGGGGTCTGCTTCTTGCGCATCTCAAGGGTGGGCGCAACGTTGCTGACGTTCTTCTCCAAATCGTTGGCCAGCTTGCCATAGGTAATCATGCCTTTGGACTCTTGCAGTTCCTTGAGCAGATAATAGGTAAACAAGCCGTGCCCCTCCTCCTGGAAACTTTGGGCTGTCTCGTTGCCGTGGGTAGCGGCCATAACAATCAGGTTACCCACAACCGGGCGGGTTTCTTCGGCCTCGACCTCAACGGCCCTGTCGATGCTGAGACCCTCATTGTCACGGTTCACGCCGCTGAAACAAGCATCGAGGAATATCGTGACCCGTTCAAATCCCAGATTGCCCAGCAGCGAGTAGAACACATCGAGGGCGATACCTTGGTGCGGCTTTGTGCCATACACATCGGTGGGCAGCAGGTAGGCCTTGTTGTTGTTCTTGATATCGGGCACACCGTGACCGGCATAATAGACCAGTAGCTTCTTGTACTTGCGGTCTTTCACCTCGTTAGTCAGCCAGTCTTCGATTTCCTGTTCCAAAATCATGTGTTTGGTAGCGTCCTCACACAGGTGGACATTCTCGGCCGGAATGCCCAACGTGCGCTTGCAGTACTGGGCAAAGACGACAGCATCGTTGTTGGCAAACGGCACATCGGCGACAAAGCGGTAATGTTCGTTGCCGATGATGAGTGCATAAGTGTCGTTACGGGCAACCGCGGCTTCGGGAATATCGATATCCACATTAGACTGCTGGTTACTGAACGCATAGGGCTGCGACTTCTGCAGGCAGATGGCTACAGATTCCTCATCTAGACCGTATTCGGCACAATTATCGGTATTGATGTTGCGAGGCAAGTGCCTGATTTCGCCATTATAATTGCGGTGTTTCGTCCTGCCGCTCTCGACATACTCGGTAGCAAACACGGCCTTGCCCAACAAGGCGTTGTCACCGATTTCGATGATGCTCAGATTTGTACATGACAAGAATGCCTGGTCTTCGACTCGCGCTAGGCTCGGTATCGATACCGACCGGAGCGAGGAGCAGTTGGCAAACGCAATCGTACCGATACGCTTGACATTGACCGGAATCGAGAAGTTGAACAGGTTGCGGCAATTCAAGAACGCTCCCCACCCGATTTCCATGACGAAGGTGTGCTGGAATTCCACCTTGGTGAGTTCCTCGCAGTTGGCAAAAGCGCAGGAGCCGATGCGACCGATGCCCGCACCGATAATCACGTTGCGGACGGCCAGGTGTTGCTTCACCCACGGGGCAATGTTCTTTTTCAGATCATAGTCAGGCATGTCAACGAGGTTCTTCTTGGGTGTCGAGTTGCTGATGAACAACGTGCGCCCGTCAAAGGACCACTGAACGTCGCCATTACATTTTCCCGAGGCGGGATTGGTGTTCTGGGCCACCATGGCGACAGCCCACAACATGCTGACTGAAAGAAAAATGAATAGTCTCTTCATCGAAATCAGCAGTCAGTTAGAACCAGAACTGGAGATAGAGACGGCTCGTCTTTTCCTTCATGCTCAGCGAACCGGTATCGTAGGTCGAATCGGTCACTTTATACTTCAACTTGTTGTCGTTGCGCATCTCAAAGCCAAGGCCGACAAAGTTCCATGATAGATTAGCGCCATAACTGGTGAACAGTCCATGACCAAAGCCAAAGCCATCCTCGGGTTTGCCATCCTTGATAATGCCGTCCTTGATAATGGCACCCTTGACACCATAGCCCACATGGAAGTAAAGCTGCAGCCTCAATTTATTGGCTCCCGAGTTGCGGACCTGGGTGAAGGGATAGAGTGTGATAGCAGGACCGACCGACATGCCGTAGCCAATCGTCGCCTTCTCGTAGTGCCAGGGCATATTGCGCACTTGCCCGGTCTGGTCAGCCTGAGAGTATTCAGCGGGCACATCCTGCTTTTCAAACTGGTTGAAGTTCAAATCCATCCAAGTGAAATTGAGGCCAAAGAAGGCAACCGAGCCAACAGGCATGCGGTGGAAATTAAATGTGCGTCCCCACTGCAGGCCCAAACCGAATTTGGGCTCATACTCATGGTAAAACGCGCCTTGTTTAGATGGGAACTCGTTGGAAGACATCTTGTGGCTCAAGTTGTAAGACAAGTTGAGAAAGGTGCACTTGCGCCAAGTGGAGAGCAGCCCATCGGCATATTCCTTGTCATACTTGGACTTGGATTCCTGAGCAATGATCTCGTCGAGCGACATCACCGATGTCGTGTCATTACCTGCATTGTTGGTGGTGTTTCCATAATACTGTCCGAAGCCCTCGGTGGCATAACCTGCGACAAAGCAGGCCATAACGATAACTTTCAATAATAAATTTTTCATAATAGTGAGTTTTTTATTGTTGTAATATTTGTTTAATCGATTTTACTGCCTGTTCGGCCTCACGAGGGATAATCCCTAAAGATTCAAACTGACTGAAGTCATCCAGGAAGACATCCCGCAACTCATTCTTATACTTGCGATAGATCTTTTCGGCCTGTGAGGTCTCACCCATGAACAGGAGAGCCGCCGCCAGATTGGCCTGAATAAACAGCCTTGACTGATCGATGGCAAGACCCTGGCGGGCATATTCAGCCGCTTGAGAGAAATTCTTTGCCAATATCGCATGATTGGCCAGGTTGCCATAGGTGCGGGCTAGATGAGAGGTGTATTCGTCGGGATCGGTGGCGGCCAACCGTTCATTAATCGCCAGCTCTTCCTGATACAGTTCCCCGGCCTGGTCCCAATGTTGGCGTTTGTCACACACATTGGCCAAGTTGCGGAGCAATTTCGCCACTTCGGGCATATACCTGTCAGCATCCCATGCGCCGAGCGACCTGTATCCATCGAGCGACTCCCTAAATAAGGATTCGCTTTTCTCCAAATTGTCATCCTGATAATACCTGATTGCCTGGTCATACAAGCCACGGGCCAAGAACGGCAGGAAAGAGCGCGGTGCTATATCCAGCAGGTTGCGGTAGATGTCCAGGGCTTCGGCAAAGGCCTGTTCGCCCTCCTTGCTGTCGTTGAGTGAGAAGTCCATCACCGACAGGTTATTCAAGGCTGCGGCCAGCATGGGACCATAGCGCAAGGGTTCATCGGCAGCCAAGCGGCGGTAGATGTCAAGGGATTCAGTTAGCATCAGCCTACTCTCGCCCAGTCGGTTTCCGTTCTTGAAAAGAAGGGCCGCCAGGTTGTTGAGCGTTACGGCATAATCCCTCTCATAGGCTGTGGTGCCGCTGCCTATCTTTCGATACAGATCCAACGCCTGTTCAAACATGTTTTCACTCTCCCTGATACGGCCTGCATTATCATACAGTAGTCCCAAATTATTCATGACTGAAGCCAGGAACGGGGCATAGACTTCGGGATTCTGGCCTGACAAATAACGGTAGATATCCAATGCCTCGGTCAACAAAGACTCGACACGGCCGGCATTGGCAGGATTGCCGGAATAAATGACAGCCTGATTGTTCAACGCCGAGGCCAGATTGGGCAAATAGGCCAACGAGTCGGCTTGAGCCAAGCGCCTGAATAAGCTGTGCGACTCATCAAACAGTGACAGGGCTTGTGGCATGTCGCCCGATTCGGCATACAAGATGGCTATATCGTTCAAGGTCGTTGCCAGCAGGGGCTCATATTGTTCGGGGGCCTCCTTGGCCAACGTCCTTGCAGATTCGATGGCGCGACGGAAATAATCGACAGCCCGTTGTGTCAATCCACATTGCTGCAGATAACTGCCCGCATCGGCCTGCCACTGGCTGTTCAGGGCATCCAAGCCGGCCCGCTTCTCGATGTAGCAGATCGCCGAATCGGTCTTGTTGTCGAGCACAAACCTCCTGAAGAAACTGAAACAGTCACGTGCCAAATCCTCGCGGGTCAACTGCTCGGCACTCTCGCTTTTCTCAAGTATCTCGCGCATCTCAACGTTGGCGTCATGGTGCTCGTTGAGTTTCCTGATGCGTTCATCCATATTTCCCTTGCTGCGCAGCAATGAGTCGGCACGTGCCAGTTCTCCGGCCAAAATCAGTTCGCTCACCTGGCGGTTGAACTCATCGATTTGGTCATAGTCGATCTTGGAGTAGTAGTCGGCCATCTCGGCTATCAGCTTCTCGTTGCTCTGCTGCTGGTCATACAGCTGTTGCAGGGTATTGTTATATTGCTCTTGGGTGATACGGTTCTCTTGTTTCAAGGCCTCGATTTCGTCTTCCCGTTTTTGGAGCTGTCTTGTCAAGGTGCGTCGCAGTTGGCGTTCCGATGCCAGCTTGTCTTCCAGAAGCTGGGCAGGCGTTTCCATGACCAGGAAGATTGGTGCAGTGGAATAGACATAGGTGTGAGGAGCGGCATCGGCATCAACTAGCTGGTATCCGTTTTTCCTCACCGACTGGACGACAAAGCGATTGGCCGGCACAGGGAACGAAAACAGGCCATTGCTGTTCTTGACCAGGACACTGGTGCGGCCCTTGATGTGAACAGTAGCGCCCGTGAGGCCCTGGCCCGGCACGTGCTTCCCGTTCACAAGCCTGCCTTTGGTCTTGACGTAGCCCGTCTGGGTCTGGGCTGGAGCGTTTAGAGCCAGCAAAGTGAAGACCGAGAAGAGCAGCAATATCTTTTTCATGTCAATATCCATCCTTAGAATTGCTAGATAATGTCCAGCGAGACATCCACAATGTTGTAGTCATAGCTCTTGACCGGTATCGACAGCTCGTTCCATGGCTTGAGGCAGCCGTGCAGCAGCCGCGTCTCGTCCTGGAAGTCCACGTCGCCACCGTCGCGGTATCCCAGTATCTCGTGCGAAGCCATCCAGCGCAAGTGTTCGGTTTGGGCCAACACATCAAGCACACGGGTGACGACAGGGTCAGGAACGTGGTTTTGCCACTTGTACTCGATCTCGTTCTCACGCCGTGACAGCAGGTGCTGCGTGATCAATGCATAACGGTGTGGACCCAGAGCCACCTTGGCCAGCATTCGCTTGGTGAGCTCATGGAAGCAATTCTCCATATTCTGGCGTTGTACGCGGCGCAATCTCATGATACCCGTAAATGTGGGTGAGAAACCGATGTATTTCCCTGACAGCTGCATCAGGTCACGATGCTCTTCATCCCACTTGAGTGGAGTTTCCTTTTTGATTTTTGCAGCCATGATTGACTGGTCATATTTATCCTTGAAACTCATGGCCTCTTCCTTGAGCCTATCACTCACGATATAGTCCCAGGTGTAGGTCGAAGCCATCGAGCCAAACAACGTGATGGGCTCATGAATCTTGGCGTCGCTTTTCACCTTGAGCTGATGTCTGTGCTTGGATGCGTCGTCGCTATGGAGTTGTGCGGCCCACAACCGGTTGTAATGCTCAGCTATCCTGAGCAGGTGGCCTCCCTTGTCGTTCCTCACCCTGGCCAGGATTCGGAAGTGGTTCATGTCCTTGCGGTGACGCAGGGCCAGCCTGAAGATGCGCACAGCCAGCGAAACATTCTGCTCGTCGTCATTCAAGGCGATGACCACATAGTTGAGCGTCTCGATCAAGCGCTCGATATGGTTATAGAAGTCCACGCTGTTGATATCCAGGTCGTGCAACGTAATGGGCATCTTATGGCCGCTTTGCTCGTCATTGTAGGACATCTGGGGCGAGATAGAAGGTGCGTTGACGGAGAAGAGGCCCGCCAAATTCTTGATGTCCTTATCCACGACGTCGCAATGGAAGTCGGACCGTTTCACATCTTTGTCATCACTGCCGGTCTTGACAAAAGCGCCGAATTCATACAGGAAACGTACCGTGTCATAACCGACCTCGCCAAAACCGACAACAAGGGCATTGAAACTTGACGAAACCGTAGCATCAGGCTCGATGTCCACAAAGCTGACAGGCTGCAGCCTGACGTCCTGTTTCAACATCTCGACGCTGATGTGAGACGAATCCACCACCTTGACGATGATGCTGTCCACGTTCTGCTCGTCTTCAATCACACGGTGCACACTGTTATAGCGTGCCTTGCAATAGAAGATGGCCTTCTTGCCGTCGCGCGCAAAACCGGTAATGGCTTTATCTCTCTTGAGGTTGCCCACGGCCTGGATGTTCTCGTTATCATTGTCGGAGAGGAAAAACAGGTGAACATCGTCCGAAGTCTTGCGGCTGATGATTCGTGACAGCATATTGAGGTCGAGATGATGTCGCAGCACATCGGAATGTCCCGATTCGTCAAAATCGTCCAAGGCCAGATGTATCAGGTCGGTATAGGTACTGGTTGTGAAGCAATCGAGCTCGCGCAGGCGTTCCAAATCGTTGTTTCGCAGCGAGAGGAAGTTGAACAAGCGCTCCATACCGTTCTTGACGCTGGTCGTCTCTCCGTCGTGGTTGGTGCGCACGACGATGATGCGGTAATCCTTGTTTTTGCTGCCATAGTGTTCACGGATGCTGCGCGCCAACAGATAGGTCGCGTCGTTCAGCCCCCAAAAGACGTAGGTATCCTGTTTGTTTTTCATGAAATGGGCCTCGAAGAGCATCCTGAAGCCCGCGATGATATTGTAGCCAAAATGCTTGATGACAAAAAACAGCGTGATGAAGGCCGCCAGCAGATGTACCACCGAGAAAGCAAACATAAAACACCAGTTGTCATGGAACTGGTCGTGTATCGCCGCCACGTCACTATCGAGCAGGAACATCTCGAAGGCATGTACAATGGCCATGGGAATATTGGCAAAGAGCGATGCCCGCTCGTGACCGATGTACATTCCCACGTCATAGATGACAAAACCTGCCAGCCAGACGATTACAAACGATGTGGTCAGGAGTCGTCCTGATACATTCCAGCGGGTGCGGTTGAGCAGCAACAGCGCTATAAGAATCAGGATGGCAACAATCACTCCTGTGGCACTGCTCCAGCTGGCCATAGTGAGCAAGTTATCAGTCACATCATAATTATGATTTGAAAATTCCGGCAAAGCCTTGAACAAGCCCTTAAGGCACATGTATAATGAATTCATCATCTCAGTCAAATCAGTAAGATAGAAGCTTCCAACTCCAGTTAAAAGGTTTGGATTGCAAATATATAGAAAAAAATGATAAGCGCATGTGTTTTGGCCCAAAAACTCAATAAAAAGCCATGCGAACGCCAGTAAGAGCGTTTATAGCCAAGAGATTTAGCTATGCAAGCGCCAACAAAGTAGAGCATTTGCGCTCGGCTTGCGTTAAAATTTACTACTTTTGCAGTCGAGGAATGAATCATGACCTGTACATAGCACGGCGCATGTCGCTCGACAGCGGGCAGCACAAGGGCTCACCCAGCCTGACGGTTGCCCTTGTGGGCATTGTGCTTGCTGTCGTGGTAATGATTCTGTCTATCGCTGTCGTCATGGGATTCAAGGGAGAGATTTCAGGCAAAATCATGAACCTAGATGCCCATTTGCGGGTGGGTAATGCTGCCCTCGGAATTGACGACAACTACGCTACCGTCAACGGTCGTGAGGTGCGCGAGGCGGTAGCCGGTGACAGCGCCTTTGCCCCACTGGTCGAGAGCATCAGCCTCATCGCCGACAAGAGCGCGATTCTCAAGACCGACAACGACTTTATGGGCATCATCATTCGTGGTGTCGATAAGGGGTATGACTGGCGGTACCTCAAGTCTAGGATGGTCGATGGCACTGTTCCCGCAGTTAGCGATACAGCATCGGGTGGCCAGATTGCAATCTCCAAGACTGTTGCCGACCGACTGCAACTGCATGCCGGTGACAAGGTGTTCACCTATTTCATCGACAACAGCATCAAGGTGAGGAACCTGACCGTGACCGGGGTGTTCGAGACCGATCTCGAAGCCTTTGACAATGCCTATATCGTGGGCGATATCGACATCGTGCAGGGTGTGAACGGCTGGAACGGCGACACGGGCACCCAGGTGGCCGTGAACTTGAAGAATACCCGTGACCTGGAGCGGGACAGCTATCAGCTGTATGTCCTGCTGGCCGAGAACACCGTGAAACGCGAGAGCAAAAACCTGTTCTATGTCAGCACCACCCATCAGAACAACGTCGCGTTTTTCGCCTGGTTGGATATGCTGGACATGAATGTCGTTATCATTCTCACCCTCATGATGATTGTGGCCGCTTTCACACTCATCTCGGCCATGCTGATGATTGTGCTGGAGCGCATCCGCATCATCGGCAATTTCAAGGCTATGGGTGCTACCAACGGCACCATACGCCGTATCTTCATCTACCTGACGGGCAAACTCATTATCAAGGCGCTCATCATCGGTAACGTTATCGGCATCGGACTTGCATTGCTGCAAAAGTATGCCCACATCGTCCGGCTTGACCCGGCGTCCTACTACATGCCCTACGTTCCTATCCACTTGAGCATCCCGGCTCTGTTGATGCTCAACGTGGGCATTATCATCGTGTCTTACCTCACCCTGCTGGGTGCCAGCCACATCATCTCGACCATCAAGCCTACAGCGACGATGCGCTTCGAGTAATATCTGATCTCCGTCCATTTGTGCGGATTCCAACTTGCAACTAATAACTAACAACTAAAGACTATAGTATATGAAGACTAACCAACTGAATCTGAATGAGGAAGCAGCCCGCTGTCTGCTTTGTGAAAACGCGCCTTGCAGCCGTGCTTGCGGCAAGGGTGATGTGTCCAGAGCCATTCGTGCCATCCGTTTTGGCAACCAGGGCATTGCCCGCCAGTGGATTGACGGATGCGATGATAACGACCTTGAGAAAGCCGAGCAGGCGTGCATCCATTACGACCGTCCCATCCGCATCCGGGAGATGATGTGCCAGTTGCCCGAGGCACCCAGTGCCGACTTGCCGAGCCTGGCCATCGAATTCTGCGGCCTGCACTGCGAGAATCCGTTTTTCCTCGCCTCGTCATCGATCTGCACCAACTATGAGATGGTAGCACGTGCCTTTGACGCCGGTTGGGCGGGTGTCTTCTACAAGACCATTTGCCTGGATGACATCAACGAGGTGTCGCCCAGGTTTGATGTTCTTCACCGCGAGGGCGACAAGGGCGATTTCACTGCCCTGCGCAACATGGAACAGTTGAGCGAGAACCCCGCCGAGGTGGACTTTGACATCCTGAGCCGCCTCAAGAAGAACTATCCCAACAAGATTGTGGTAGCCTCCATCATGGGTTCGACCGAAGAGCAGTGGATTGAGTTGGCCAAGATGGCCGAAGCGGCCGGTGTCGATGCCGTGGAACTCAATTTCTCGTGTCCCCAGATGCGTTTGGCCGGCATGGGCAGCGATGTGGGCCAGGATCCCGAGCTGGTCACCTTCTTTACCGCCTATGTCAAGCATTCGGTGTCCATTCCTGTCATTCCCAAGATGACGCCCAATATCACAATGATGAGCAATCCTGCAATGGGCTCCTATTTCGCTGGCGCCGACGCCATCAGCGCCATCAACACTATCAAGAGCGTGACGATGGATGAACGCGCCGAGGTGTCAGGCCAGTGGACCGTGTCGGGCCTGTCGGGGCGCGCTGTCAAGCCTATCGCTCTGCGCTTTATCCTTGAGATGGCACAAAATCCCGTGATGAAGAACCTGCGCCTGAGCGGCATCGGCGGCATCGAGACCTGGCGTGATGCCTTGGAGTTCATCCAACTGGGATGCAGCAACCTGCAGGTGTGCACCGCCGTGATGCAGTATGGCTACCGCATTATCGACGACCTCACCCTGGGTCTGCAGCATTATATGGCCAGCCGCGGCATTACCAAGCTGTCTACACTGGTGGGTGAGCAACTCCCCAACTTTGTCAAGCCCAGCGATCTGGACCGCGATACCGTCATCTATCCCATCTTCGACAGCGAGAAGTGCATCGGCTGCGGCAGGTGCTACGTTTCCTGTATGGACGGCGGTCATCAGGCCATCACCTTCGGCGACGACCGCAAGCCCCATCTCGTGGGCACCAAGTGCGTCGGTTGCCACCTGTGCCGCCTCGTCTGCCCCACCGGTGCCATCGGCGTCTCAAAACGCGTCCCCAAGCGCAAAAACAAATAAATGCTCTTCTATAAAAAGAAGACAATAAATACAATCAATACAACGCTATCCAGATTGTAGCAGGTAATCAAAGACAAC
>CADBDH010000012.1 GCA_902793405.1 uncultured Bacteroidales bacterium
TGGGGTCCACCTCCGTTACAGTGGATCGTTGTACAAATTCTTGCATTTGGCATTCTCTTTTTGCCTCTCGAATCTGTCAACTTTTTTCAGGTCAAGACAACCTTTTTTAAAAATACGCGGATTTCGTGGATTTCACTGATTTATCAGCGTTTAATCAGCGTCATCAGCGTTTAATGAAAAAAACATCCGCACTCCTGTTGTCAGGAATGCGGATGCTATAAACTCTAAACCCTAAACTCTAAACTTCAAGTGGGTTTGCCCACTTGAATTAGAATTCTGCGTTGTTGGGCGTGCGGGGGAACGGGATGACGTCGCGGATGTTGGCCATACCGGTCACAAAGAGGATGAGGCGCTCGAAGCCCAGACCGAAACCACTGTGGGGCACGGTGCCGAAGCGGCGGGTATCGAGGTACCACCACATGTCCTTCATGGGGATGCCGCGGCGCTCAATCTCGCTCATGAGCTTGTCGTAGTCGGCCTCACGCTCGCTACCGCCGATGATCTCACCAATCATGGGGAAGAGCACGTCCATGGCGCGAACGGTCTTGCCATCCTCGTTCTGCTTCATGTAGAAGGCCTTAATCTCACGCGGATAGTCGGTGAGGATGACAGGGCGCTTGAAGTGCTCCTCGACGAGGTAGCGCTCATGCTCGCTCTGCAGGTCCACACCCCACTCCACGGGGAATTCAAATTTCTTCTTGGCCTGCTTGAGGATGTCGATGCCCTCGGTGTAGGTCAGGCGCACGAACGGCTCCTTGAGGACGCTGTGCAGACGGTCGATGAGGGTGTTGTCATACATCTTGTTCAAGAACTCCAGGTCTTCCTGGCAGTGCTCCAGCGCGTAGTTGACGCAGAACTTGATGAACTCCTCGGCCAGGTCCATGTTGTCGGTGATGTCATAGAAAGCCATCTCGGGCTCGATCATCCAGAACTCGGCCAGGTGACGCGGGGTGTTGCTGTTCTCGGCGCGGAAGGTGGGGCCAAAGGTATAGATGGCACCCAGAGCCGTTGCGCCCAGCTCGCCCTCGAGCTGACCCGACACGGTCAGGCTGGTGGATTTACCGAAGAAGTCCTTGGTGTAGTCGGTCTTGCCGTCCTCGGTCTTGGGCAGGTCGCCCAGGTCGAGGGTGGTCACCTGGAACATGTCGCCGGCACCCTCACAGTCACTGGCGGTGATCAGCGGGGTGTGCAGGTAGAAGAAGCCCTTATCGTTAAAGAACTTGTGGATGGCAAATGCCAGGTGGTGACGAATGCGGAAGATGGCGCCGAAGGTGTTGGTGCGCATGCGCAGGTGAGCCTTGGTGCGCAGGAATTCCAGCGTGTGGCCTTTCTTCTGCATGGGATAGTCATCGGCACAGGTGCCGTAGATCTCGATGGTCTGGGCCTGCACCTCGACGGTCTGGCCCTTGCCCTGCGACTGCACGAGCAGTCCCTCGACGTGGAGGCTGGCACCCGTGGTGATGGGGCGGAGCTCCTCCTCGCTGAACTTCTCGAGGTCGATGACGATCTGCAGGTTGTTGATGGTCGAGCCGTCGTTCAAAGCGACGAACTGGACGAATTTGTTACCACGGCGGCTGCGTACCCAGCCCTTGACACACACCTGCTGTCCCACCAATGCGGGATCAAAGATATCGACGATTTTTGTACGTTTCAAAGCCATTGTCTTTTTAGAATTCTTTTATTGTGTTTACTCAGTCAATAAAACTTCCCCTCGCTAAGCCGCTAAGTCGCAAAGAAATCAATTCCTTCATGAAATGACTTAGCGTCTTAGCGCCTTAGCGTGAGTCTGTTTCATCTCAGAGCCAATGTTTGTTGTTTATTCAAACGAGTTCTGTTTCAAGAAGTTCACCTCTTCCTGGGTGAGGTAGCGCCAGCGGCCGCGGGGCAGGTTCTTCTTGGTGAGACCGGCGAAATAAACGCGGTCGAGCTTCACCACATGGTAGCCCAGCGATTCAAAAATGCGGCGCACGACGCGGTTGCGTCCCGAGTGGATCTCGATGCCGGCCTGCTTGCGGTCGGTGGGCGAGACGTAGCTCACTGCATCGGCGTGGATGGGACCGTCGTCGAGTTCAACGCCGTCGGCGATGTGCTGCATGTCCTCCTCGCTGATGGGCTTGTCGGTCCACACCTGGTAGATTTTCTTCTTGACATATTGCGGGTGGGCGAGCTTAGCGGCCAGGTCACCGTCGTTGGTGAGCAGGAGCACACCAGTGGTGTTGCGGTCGAGTCGGCCCACGGGATAGATGCGTTCCTCACAGGCACCCTTGACGAGGTCCATGACAGTCTTGCGGCCATTGGGGTCGTCGCTGGTGGTGACGCAGTCCTTGGGTTTGTTGAGCAGGATGTAGCACTTCTTCTCGGTGGTTACAACCTCTCCGTTATATTCTACGATGTCCTTGGGGGTGATCTTCATACCCAGCTCGGTCACGACATTGCCGTTGACCTTGATCAGGCCCTTCTGGATATATTCATCGGCCACACGGCGCGAGCAGATGCCGGCGTTGGCCATGAACTTGTTCAGGCGAACCTCCATGTTGGGATCGATTGCGGGCTCCTCATAGATGACACGCTGGGGCTTGGGCGTAAAGCGCATCTGGGGCTTGGGACCCTGGTGCTTGGGGCGCTGCTGATAGCCACCCTGCTGACGCTGCTGGTAGCCACCGGGACGCTGCTGGTAACCGCCCTGACGCTGCTGATAGCCGCCCTGACGCTGCTGGTAACCACCCTGACGGGGCTGGTAACCGCCCTGCTGACGCTGCTGGTAGCCGCCCTGCTGGCGCTGCTGATAGCCACCTTGGCGCTGCTGGTAACCGCCCTGGCGCTGCTGATAGCCACCCTGACGCTGCTGATAACCACCCTGACGGGGCTGATAACCACCCTGGCGGGGCTGATAGCCCTGACGGGGCTGGTAGCCGCCCTGCTGTTCGGGGTTCATGGTATTGCCCTCGGCATTGGGATCCTGTTCACCTGCTGCCTGGGGCTGCTGGTAGCGCTGCTGATAACGGGGCTGATAGCCACCCTGGCGCTGCTGATAACGGGGCTGGTAACCACCCTGATGACGGGGCTGGTAACCACCCTGACGGGGCTGATAGCCCTGATTGTGATAACCTTGTTGACGGGGCTGATAGCCTTCCTGCTGGTAACCCTCGCTAGCACTGGGTTGTTCTTCACCTTGGTTAGGTTCGTGAGCATTGTACTCCACTTTCTCGTAGCGGACATTCTCCATGTTCTCATCAAGATTAGCCTCACCGATTCTGGGCCTCTTGGGTTTCTTCAAATTCTCGTCCATCGTTTCCATTTAAGCGTAAGTTGATTGTAATGTAATAATCTAAATAACACGGTTTTGATTAGTGGCCTCGCGGCCGTTCTCTTTAATGAATTGCTATCATTATTAATCTAAAACATGGTGGGCAGTGAGGGATTCGAACCCCCGACCCTCTGCTTGTAAGGCAGATGCTCTGAACCAACTGCGCTAACTGCCCATGGTATTGCCATCGAAATGCAATGCAAAAGTACACTAATCTTCCTAATTACCCAAATAATTAAGGAAATTTATTATTTTGCCAGCTGCGCGAGCACTTTAGTCTTTATTTTCCAGCCACAGGTCACTGCTTTGGCATCCGCACTTTTGACTCACGCCAAGACGCGAAGCCGCTAAGTTCTTCAGATATCAAGACAAGAAGGACAACAAAGACAAAATGTTAATTGTCAAACCTTCTTGTCTATCTCAACTTCTAAAAGAGAGCATTCGCACTCCATTGCCGGAATGCGAATGCTATTCGTTAAATTGGCCAACTGAAAATTGGCCGGCAATGCGGGATTACAGGTTGGGGTTGATCTTGTTCCACTCGCTGATGGGAGGAACGATACCCAGGTCAACCAGCTCGTCGCGCATCTTGCACAGGTGCTCATAGCTGGCGTCGAGTCTTGCGTTCTCGCTGGGAATGCCCTGAGGCACCTTGTAGCTGGCGCCGTTCTCGTCGAGCGTGGTGTCCATAGCCATCATGATGTGGTTGTACTTGTCGTTGCAAACGTAGGTGCCAACGGGGAAGCGGAACTTCTCACCACCCATGGCAGCACGAATCATCTCTACCGACAAGTAAGCGGGGCTCTGGAACGAGCTGCGGCCGCGCAGCTTGATGATTTGGGCGCCACCCTTGGTGACGTCGGTCTTCATCTGCTCCCACTCCTCGGCGGGGAATTCAGGAGTGCCGATGATGTCGATCAGCTTGCGACCGGCGATTTCGACATGGCTGCCGAATACTGCCATCTGCTCACCGTGGCCGCCATAGGTGGCGCAACCGGTGATTTCGCTCTGCATCACACCGAACTTCTTGGCCAGCGCGCTCTGCAGGCGAGTGGTGTCGAGAGCAGCCAGAGTGGTCACCTGGCCGGGCTTCAAGCCGCTGTACAACAGGGTTACCAGACCTGTCAGGTCGGCGGGGTTGAAGATGATAACCACGTGCTTCACGTCGGGGCAGTAGGTCTTGATGTCCTTGCCCAGGCCCTCAGCGATCTCACAGTTGCCCTTGAGCAGGTCCTCGCGGGTCATACCCTCCTTGCGAGGAGCGCCGCCACTGGAAATGATGTATTTGGCGTCGGTAAAGGCTTCCTTGGCGTCGGTGGTAGCGACGATATTTACGTCACCGAAACCGCTCTGACGCATTTCCTCGGCCACGCCCTCGGGCGAGAACACGTCATAGAGGCAGATGTTAGTAGTCAAGCCCATCATCAGGGCAGTTTGTACCATATTAGAACCGATCATGCCAGCAGCGCCGACGATGACCAACTTGTCATTTGTTAATGCCATAATGTTATGTTATTTAATCTTTTAATGTTGTTTCTTTGAAATTTTACCACTGCAAAGGTACTCAGATTCATCCATTTGTCCAAGCAAAAAGCAAGATATTTATGATTAAATAATGTAAAATCAGCCACCGAACGTGACAAAATGACTAACTTTGCCCACTCAAAAAACAGGAATTATATTACATGGAACAGGAATTTGCATCACGGTTGCTGGAGTCGGCGGTCAGTGAGTTCGCCAAGCTGCCGGGCATCGGGCGCAAGACGGCGCTCAGGCTGGTCCTGCACCTGCTCAAGCAGGACGAGCAGGAGGCGGTGAACTTTGGCGAGGCCATCATCAAGCTGCGCCGCGAGATACGCTACTGCCGTGTGTGCCACAACATCAGCGAGACCGAGGTTTGCCCCATCTGCAGCAACCCGTCGCGTGACGCCAGCACCATCTGTGTGGTCGAGAACGTCAAGGACGTCATGAGCATCGAGAACACCCACCAGCATCGCGGCCTCTACCACGTGCTGGGCGGCCTCATCTCGCCCATGGACGGCATCGGGCCCGCCGACATCGAGGTGGACAGCCTGGAGGAACGCGTCAAGGCCGGCGGCATCAAGGAGGTCATCCTGGCCCTGAGCGCGACGATGGAGGGCGACACCACCAACTTCTACATCTTCCGCCGTCTGGCCCCCTACCCCGACGTGAAAATCACCATCCTGGCACGCGGCGTGAGTGTCGGCAATGAGATCGAATACACCGACGAGCTGACCCTGGGCCGCAGCATCCTGAACCGCACCCTCTTCAGCGACACCTTCCACAAAGAGTAGACAAACTACGAATTACACGAATCATACTAATTATTATTTGATAAACAATTTGTTAAATTAGCGAAATTAGTATTTGCTTAAATATGGCTGACAACGATTTTGCATACCGCCAAGAGGACGCCGAGAAGCGCCGTCGCCGCCGCGAACAAGAACGGCAGCGCCGCCTGCGCCACGCCCGCGAGGAATACATCAAAAAGAAACAGCAACAAGAGGAAGAAGATCAGTGAATTGGCCCTTCGTTCATTTCCAAAATTACCCTATAAAAACTATCCTTTACTCTATTTTTGAAATGATGCGTTTTGCAGTGTTATAAAAACAAAAAAGTAGAACACACTGAATTCCACTATAGCTTTAGTGATTGAACAAATAGGGCTTCCATGGCTTGCATCTGGTCGCAAAAATCGGAATAGGATGATGCCGTTTTGCTGATCTCAATGCCGAAAATGGAGAGCGTTGCTAATTTATCTTTCAGGCGTGATGTGGGCACCTTGAGCTGAGGCTTCTCCAATGGTGCAATAAAGCCTCCTCTATCGACATGAAGTGTTGTCATATATGTAACCACTTGGTTAATGTCAGCGTTGTCAACCTGCGCCACCTTTTCGTAGCCGCCCAACCGTTTGTATTTTGCATCAAGCACCATGACATCATTATAGAAATCAGGATACCTAATGCCGCTATGGTCATCAAAGATGTATATACGACCTTTGCCCAGTTTATTTTGCGGATGAGTGAAGCCCAAATTGCAAAGTATGGTATTGACATATTCTTCCCAAAGCCAAGCTCCATCAAATAGGATGCCACAAATTTCATCATCGCTCTCACCATACTTCACTTCCTCCATTCTGAGAATCTGGAGACACAAGGTCTGTAGCGGGTGGTACTCAGTATAGTAAGGATGGGTCTTCATCCTAAGGTTCTTACTGATGATATTGCCCCGCTCAAACTTGTTATATAACGGCGTATGTTCGATAATGGTTTCGACATTCTCAATCGTTTCACGGTCTATATTCAGTACTGATTGGCCATACTTCTTAGTTTTCATGAACTCTATCGTGTGACGAATCAGTTCCGTCATATCGTTGTCGTGGCTGTACTCACGGGTCGAGTATGCTATGTTCCCGACAAACGGGATGTCCCTAGCGATGTGTCGGCCAACATCTATTGTCCCTTTCAGGTTCGCATCATTGTGCTTATAGTTCTGGTACTCTCGATAAAGCCCTTGGCGCAAGGCGGCTTTCAAGAAGTAAGGGAACATGAACATGATGAAGTCGAACACATCTTCCTGCTCATTGTTGTGACTGAGGTCGAACAGATTGAACGATAACACCTTCTGAAGCATATAGTGCAGCAGATAGTCGTCTCGTCCCACATCGAATCGTGATTTGATTTTAACCTGGAGATTTCCCACACCTATGAAACCCATCACATTGCCCGTACTGATACGGACAATATCTGGATCGGCGGTATTGAGAATGCTCATGACAGACGACTCCCCTATTCTATCGTCAGACGTTTCGATGCTGAATGGGAATATGAGCAAGTTCTCGTTTTCTCGGCACAATTCAGCAATCGTTTTATCAGCGATTGGGAACAGGGCAGCGACATCCTTTCGTTGGAATGTCTGCTTGTCGTTATTGTCTGTCAGGTTAATTCTCATCTTCTAACAACGGGTTGCCCGATGTTGTTTCGTTCTTGCCAAAATAAGCTTTGCTGAACTTGTCGAGAAGCTCATCTGTTTTGCGGAATCCTCTCAGGTACTCCTTCAACAATGGTTGGATATTCATCTTCCAAAGTTTCTCGAAATCACCTCCGTTTTTGTCAAGTTTCAGGAAATAAGCCGGACCAATCATGTATGCAGCACCAAGGCCATCCGTTTCAGCGATGGCATGGTTCAAGCGATGCATCCTATCCTTAGCCTCATCAGCGCACGGTAGCGTATCAAGCATAGACTCGGTATCGTCTGGCGTGATTTCGTGCCAGGTGAAGCGCCTGCGCATGGCGAAATCCATGCTTTCTACTGAGCGGTCGATGTCATTCATTGTGGCAAGGATGTACACGTTTTCTGGCACATAGAATCCTTCGGCGAACACATCGGTTTCAGGAACCAGGTTCTGGTACTGCGTCTGTACAAGTAAATCCGTCTTGCCTCGATAACCTGGATCGATGGCAAAGAACAGCTCGCCAAAGATTTTTGAAGCCTCACCACGATTGATTTCATCAATGATGAAAACGAACGGTCTAAGTTGTTTTTTATTATTGTGCTTTGACTGTAAGACTTCAGGGTCTAAAATATCTGGATGAGTCACAATGACCTGGTCTTTATTTACACTTATTTGCTTTGCTCGATTGAGCATTTCCTGAAGTATCCAATTGTATTCAATATAATCTATCGTTTTTGTTGCTCCATTGGTTAATTTAGTTATTAGATTCCAATAATCATCCTTATCAAAAGTGTTTAAATCGTATTTGTTAAGACTGACAAAGTAATCATACAAAAGTTTTAAATTACTCTCTTTCTCTGTTCGAGGGTTGTTACTATCAGCACGAAATACGATTCTTCCATTTTTTACAGATAGGCTCTGTGATTTATATGGAGTGGGATATGATGTTAAACGACCTGACTGGATGTCTGCTACTATGGATTTATATATGCTCCAAAACTCAGCTCTAGATATCTGCGTTCAAATCCCATCTGACCATCACCTTTCTCGATGGGACGTAAACCCTCAACAAAGTCGGTGTAGTCGTATGACGGATGGAATTGGACGAACTTGGTTACAGCGTCCATTTCCTCAGCGATTGCTCGGGCCATGTGGGTTTTTCCAGTGCCTGGGGCACCAGTGAGTACCAGATTGTGGGTCTCTTGGAGCAACTCGATATACTTCTTATATTTTTTGGGTAGTGGCATTGGCTCTTCTTCGTTTGGGATTATTTTAGATTTCATGTAATCTTTCATACACCAGAAAACAGTTTGAATCGCAAGATTCATGGGTTTGTTCCGATATTGGTTTATATATGGCATCACAATGCCTTGTACTTTCTCACCAAAATCAGCCACAAATCCATCGATTATCTCCATAAAATGGCTGAATTTGTTGCCTACATTTTTGATGTTAAACCCGAAATAACAGCATACAAGTTGATAGATTTCATCTTTGTATGTTGTGTATTTCTCTGGATACTTGCACATCAATAAGGCTGATGCGGTCCTTTCATCATTGGCACAATTATTCCATTCGCTTGGGCATATAGACCGCATTTCACCTTTGAACGATGCTATACGATCATCTATGGGTTTTGACTCATCAAACAGATGCTCACCTATTGCAACCAACTCGTTAGGTTTGTTTTTCGAGAGATGGTTCATCACACTGTTAAATTGAGCATTATAAACAAGGTTTACTTGTTGTCCTTGAATCTTCTCTTGGAGGCTTTTGATGATATCCAAAACGCTTTTGCCCTCAGTTCTATCAAGCAACTCCCATTTGTAAGATTCATCAAAGCTCTTTAGTTTATCACTCTCTCGATAGCGGATAATCAAGGCTTTCATCAGGTAGTATTGAAGGGCCTCAACAAGTTCGTCTCGCAACTGCCATTTGAAACCTTGTTTAGTGTCCCAGCCTTTCTGCATGGGGATACACCAGAAAGTTTCACTGCCATCTGTGTTTAAGACTTGGAATCTATTGAGTTTCCGTTGAACCCACTTGGCGAAGTTGGATATTTTTGCATTGTAATGTTCATAGTTTTTTCCGTTCTTCTTCGCAACAGCGGAACATGTTGCTGCATGTTCCGGCATACGTAAGAAGCAGAACAGAACATCTCGATATTGCTGTGCTTCGTTGTCCTTCAGCAGCTCAAACCACTCCTCTTTTGAGATGCCGATGTCTCCACAGCTATATTCACCATTGGTGTTGACGGTCTTGTATAATGTTTTCATTGGCCTGTTTTGTTAGTCGTTTTATTGTTTGTTGGGTTGCATTTGGGTGGCAAGGTGGAGGACTTGGGCGGTGAAGTCGTCGGGAGGGAGGGTGCTGGAGAGCCAGTGGATGGGGGTGCCGCGTTTTTCCATGCCGCGGAACCAGGTCATTTGGCGCTTGGCGAACTGGTGGATGGCGATTTCGAGCTGGCGGAACATCTCGTCCTTGGTCAACTGGCCGATGACGTGCTGGGTGACGAATTTATACTCCAGGCCGTAATAAATCAAATCCTCGGGGTCGATACCCTCGTCGATGAGGCGTCGCACCTCGTCGATCATGCCTTCGTCCAGGCGGGCGCGCAGGCGGCGGCTGATGCGCTCACGGCGGGTGTCACGGTCCACCTCGACGCCGATGACCAGGGCGTTCTCCATGGGGTGAGGCTCGGTGAGGGCCTTGAGATCGGGGTGCAGCTCGTAGTAGCGGCATATCTCAATGGCTCTAGTGGCGCGCGCCACGGTGTCGATGTCGCTGTTGTTGCGCAGGGTCTTCATGGTCTTGAGCAGAGCGGTCAATTCCTCAAGCGATTTGCCGGCCAACTCGGCACGCAACTCCTCGTTGCGGGGCACGGGCGGCAACTTGATGCCCTTGACAACGGTCTCGACATACATCCCCGTGCCACCGCACATGATGACGGGTTTGCCGCGACGGCGGATGTCGTCATAGACACGCTTGAAGTCCTCAAGGAACTCATACAGGCTGTAGCGGTAGCCAGCGGGACGGATGTCGATGAGGTGATAGGGCACGCCGTCATACTCGGCCAGGTCCTTGCCTGTGCCGATGTCCATGCCACGGTAAATCTGGCGGGAGTCGGCGCTTATGATTTCGCCGCCAATTGCCTTGGCCAGATGCACCGCCCGGGCCGTCTTGCCCGTCGCCGTCGGCCCCGTTATCACAAAAAACACATCCTTATAATCCATTCTGCCATTTAATTATAATGAGTAGTATCTTTCCGATATCAATTGTGAAGACAAGAAAGACAAGAAGGACAATAGAATATATTTAAAACAATTGTCTTTTTTGTCCTTCTTGTCTTCTTATTTCAGGGTTTACTTGAGGTATTGGTTGTAGAATTCGAGGGCGCGCTTGTAGACGACGTAGCGGGCCGAGCAGTCGCGGATGCTGTGATTCATGTTAGGGAAGACCATCATGTCGCAGGTGCGGTTCATGTCCACCAGCTTGGAGACGTACTGCATCGAGTTGACGATGTGCACGTTGTCGTCGGCGCTGCCGAACATGATGAGCACGCGGCCATTGAGGTTCTCGGCACGGTTGAGCGGGAAGTTGCTGTAGCCCTCGGGGTTCTCCTGGGGCGTGCGCATGTAACGCTCGGTGTAGATGCTGTCATAGAAACGCCAGGTGGTCACCGGGGCGATGCTCACGCCACAGGCGTAGTTGCTGCCGGGCTCGCTCATCGCCATGAGCGTCTGGAAGCCGCCGTAGCTCCATCCCATGATGCCGATGTGGTCGGCATCGGCCCAGGGCTGGCTGGCCATGTAATTGGCGGCTGCCACGGCATCCTCGGTCTCATATTTGCCCAGGTTCAAGTAGGTAATCGACTCAAAGTCCTTGCCGCGGAAGCCCGTGCCACGGCTGTCCACCTCGCACACGATATAGCCCTCGCTGGCAAAGTACTGCTCCCAGCCCATGCGCCACTTGTTGAGCACTTCCTGCGAGCCGGGGCCGTTGTAATGCTCCATGATGACGGGATATTTCTTGGTCGGGTCAAAGTCCACCGGCTTGATCATGTAGCCGTTGAGGGTATAGCCGTCATGCTCCATGGTGAAGAACTCCTTCTTGGGGACATCGACAGCGGTGTAGCGGCGGGCATACTCCTCGTTGAGCTGCAGGTCGCGCACGCGCTTGCCCTTGCGGTCATAGATGCGGTACTGGTCGGGCGTGACGGCATCGCTGTAACGGCCCACGTAATAGGTGAAATCACCGTTAAAGATGGCCGATGCAGTGCCCTGGCCGTCGACGGTCGAGGGCGCCAGGCGGGTCACCTTGCCCTTGGCATCGACACACTCCACGACACGGTTGAGCGGGCCGCACGAGGCCTGGTAAAAGAAGCGCTTGGTGGCCTTGTCGTAGCCGTAGAACTGCGAAACAATCTTGTTGTTGTCGTTGGTGAGCTGGCGCATGAGGTTGCCGTCCAGGTCATACTGGTAGAGCTGCATGTAGCCCGAGCGCTCGCTGGGGATGACGAAGAATTTGTCCTCGTACTGTACCTGCTGACTGGTCTCGGCATCGACCCAGGTGTCGGAGGTCTCGTGATAGACCTGCTTGCACTCGTCGGTGAGCGGGTTGACGGCGTAGATGCGCAGGTCGTTCTGGTGGCGGTTCAGGCGCTGCACCATCAGGCGCTGCGGATCGGGGCTGAAGGTGATGTGGCAGACGTAGTCCTCCTTGTCGAGGGGCACATTCAGTTTCTTGAACGTACCGTCTACCACGTCATAGCAATGAACGCTCACGATGGAGTTCTGCTCGCCGGCCACGGGATACTTGAAGTCGTAGCGGCCAGGATAGAGCGCATACTCGTCCTTGGGGTTGCAGGTGCCCTGATAGATGACCATCGAAGCCATCTTGACCTGGCTCTCGTCCCAGCGCAGGAAGGCCAGCGAACGGCTGTCGCTCGACCAGTTGAGGGTGTTGAGCATGCCCAGTTCCTCCTGATAGACCCAGTCGGGGACACCATAGATGATCTTGTTCTTCTCGCCGTCGCGCGTTACCTGCACGGTGGTGCCGTCGATGAGGTTGCGCACATAGACGTTGTTGCCCTTGACGTAGGCCACACGCTTGCCGTCGGGCGAGAGGGTAGCGATTTCCTCGCCGCCGCCATCGCTCAGGGCCGTCATTGTCTTGTTCTTGAGGTCATAGACGTAGTAGTCGGCACTGAAACTGTAGCGGTAGATTTCCTGAGAGTTGTTCCACAGCAGGACGTAGGCGCCGTCGGCGGTGACCTCAAAATCGTCCCAGCCGGTGACCACCTCGTCACGGGTATCGACCAGGACGCTCTCGTCGCCCTTGGCATAGCTGATGCGGTTGATGGCGTTGCCATCGTCGCTCAAGCGGTAAAAGTAACGGCCGTCGCTCTTGGAGGGCTGCATGGCTCCGATGCCACGTGGCGAGCTGCCGCGCAATACACATTCCTCAAGGGTCAAGGCGCCGGCACTCATGGCGAGCACCAGCATGGCGAGTGTTAAGACTATCTTTTTCATGCTTTTTTCTTTGATTTGGGGCCGCGACCGAGTCACGGCACTGTTGACCTGACAATTCAGAAGCCCAGCTCCAGGATTTGGTTGGCGCTGTCCTTGGTGTTGACTTTCTCGATGATGTGCTTGACGATGCCCTGCTCGTCGATGATGAAGGTGGTGCGCACGGTGCCCATGTAGGTGCGGCCCGCCATCTTCTTCTCGCGCCAGACGCCAAAGGCCTGGTTCAGCGAGGTATCCACGTCGGCGATCAGCGGGAACGGCAAGCTGTACTTGTCGGCAAACTTCTGGTGGCTGGCGGCACTGTCCTTGCTCACGCCCAGCAGTGCATACCCGGCACGCTTCAGCGCCCCGTAGCCCGTCGCCAGACTGCAGGCCTCGGCAGTGCAGCCCGGAGTGTTGTCCTTAGGGTAAAAGTAAATGATGAGTTTCTTACCGGCAAAGTCGCTGGCCTTCACTTCGTTGCCATTCATGTCAACGCCCAGGTTCTCGGGAATCTTGTCTCCTATTTTCATATCGGTTGAGGTTTTAAAGTTGATTTAACCCACAAATATACTACAAAATCCCGAACAATCCCGGCAAAGGCCCCATTTTTGAAAAATAAAAGTAAGAGTTGGGGCGCATACAGTTAAATTTTGCGAAATAAACAGGTAAATCGGGGCCAAGATTTGTACATCTTATAAAAAAAAAGTAATTTTGCGGGCTAAATGCGCAAAAACGAGTTTTAATGATCAAGAGATTGACAATAATCATGGCTTTGGCCTGCATGCTGGCAGGTTGCGGCGAGTACAACAAGGTGATGAAGAGCAGTGACCTTGAGTACAAGTATGCCTATGCCAAGAAGGCGTTTGAGAACAAACGCTATGCCCAGGCCTATACCATCCTGACCGACCTGGTGCCCATCTTCCGCGGTACGCCTCACGCCGAGGAGTCGCTCTATCTGCTCGGACTGAGCTACTACGAGAACAAGGATTACATCAGTGCCGGTTCCTACTTCAAGCAGTATTACCAGCGCTACCCACGCGGCCAGTATGCCGAGTTGGCGCGCTTCTATGCCGGTTACGGTTTCTATCTGGACTCTCCCGAAGCCCAGCTCGACCAGAGCGAGACCATCCGCGCGATGGAAGAGTTACAGGCCTTCCTGGACTACTTCCCCAAGAGCGACAAGGTAGCCATCGCCCAGAGCGCCGTGTTTGAGTTGCAGGACAAGCTTGTGCTCAAGGAGCTGCAGAATGCCACGCTGTACTACAACCTGGGCAACTACATGGGCAACAACTACGAGAGCGCTGTGATCACCGCTCAAAACGCCATTAAGGACTACCCTTACAGCAAGTATAAGGAAGAGCTGGAGATGCTCGTGCTGCGTGCCCGCTACCGCGAGGCCGTCGAGAGCGTCGTCGAGAAGAAGACCGAACGCTTCCGCACCGTCATCGACGAGTACTACTCGTTCATCAACGACTATCCCGACAGCAAGATGCGCAAGGAGGCCGACAACATCTTCAAGATTGCCAACAAACACGTGAATGGCAAATAACGGGACACACGTACCCACTGATAACAATAACACAATATATAAATAGTTCAAGTAAGACATGGATTACAAGAAAACAAACGCTCCACTCACAACGACCGTTCATGACATCATCGAGATGGCAGAACCCACAGGCAACATCTACGAGACCGTTTGCATCATCAGCAAGCGCGCCAACCAAATTGCCGCCGAGATGAAGACCGACCTCCAGAAGAAGCTGGAGGAGTTTGCCACCCTGAACGACAACTTGGAAGAAATCAGCGAGAACCGCGAGCAGATTGAAATCTCGAAGTATTACGAGAAGCTGCCCAAGCCCACGCTGATCGCAACCCAAGAATACTTGGAAGACAAATTAGCCTATCGCAACCTGGCTAAGGAAAAGGAAGAATTCTAAAAATTAACGGCGCCCGCAAGGCGCCGTTTTTTATTCAAGGCGGGCGGCTGCAAGGGTGAAGAGCGAGACGTTGACACCCGGGATGCCCTTTAACAGGGATGCGCACACGGTGAGTGTGGAGCCGGTAGTGATGACATCGTCAACAAGTAGAATGTGTTTGCCGGCCAACTGGTCGGCATTTTTATGATTCAAGGCGTAGTTGTCCTGGATGTTCTGCCATCGTTCCAGGGCGCCTTTATGCGTTTGGGTGCTGTGGGGGCGGATGGCCTTTAAGGTTTCGAGATAAGGGATATTCAGTTCGCCGGCGATGCCGCGGGCAAGGTATTCGCTCTGGTTGTAGCCCCGATGGGCGAGTTTGCTGCGGTGCAGGGGCACGGCGGTCACCACGTCGATGCTGTCAAAGAAATGGCTTGCCGCCATGTCATGAACGGCACGTGCCGCGAGCCACTGTCCCATGAGAGGCGTGCTGTGATACTTGATGTCGTGGAGTACCGAAGCATAGGGGGCATCCTTTTCATAAAAGAAATAGGCCGTGGCACGCTCGATAGGCACCTTACCGGCAAAATGTTGCTCCATGGTATTGAAATCCACGTCCTCATAGCGGGTGCGCGGCAGGTCGGCCAGGCACTTGCGGCACAGCCACTTCTCGTCGCCATCGAGCGCCTGGCCACATACGGGGCAGACACGCGGCAGCACCACGTCGGTGGCAGCGCCAAGCCATTGTTTAATCGTCCTGATCATCGAGCCGGGTCACTTGTTTGACACATTCACCAGCGATACCCGCCTCAAAGCCGCGCGATGCAGCAAAGCGCATCATTGCCGCCCATGCGGCACGGGGCTCACGGTCGCTTACCGAGCGCCACTTGACCCGCAACAGCTCGATAAGCCGCTGGCGGTATTTCTCCTCGTCGATAAGGTTCATTGCCTCGTTGATGAGTTCGCTGGAGATGCCCTTGAGGCGCAACTGGTGGGCGATTTTCACTCTACCCCACCCGTTGAAGGCGAAGCGGTCGTTGACAAAGGCCCGGGCATAGCGCTGCTCGTCGATAAAGCTCTGACTAGTGAGCTGATCGAGCACCTGGCCGGCCTCGTCGGCACTGAGGCCCCACTGCAGCAGTTTGTCGCGGATGTCGGCAGGAGCCTGCTCGCTGCGGGAGCACAGGGCAGCAGCACGGTTCATCGCCTGGGCGGTGGTGAGCGGTTGTCGGGGATTACTCATCGACAGGGGTGTTCTTCTCGTTGGCCAGGAATTTCTTGAGCTCGTCGAGGCGTGCCAGCGCCTCTTCCCTGCCCTGCTGATAGACACGGTTCATCTCCTTGTAGTCATGGGTCGTGCGGCTTACATCGAGCGGTTTCATGGGGCGGAAGACAAAGGCATTGCCCTTGCGCTCCTGCTCACGCACCACCTGCAACTGCTGGTTGTAGAATGCCGGACGATGCTTGAGGGCTTCGATGACCTTGGGATATTTGCGCAACAGGTGCTTCATCAGCCACATGCCGTGCTCGGCCGTCTTGCGGTAACCTTCCTCGCGGGTGAGGATGACCACGTTGCGGTCATATCCCTTGCTCATCATGAACTCCAGGGGAATGTTGTCGGCCAGGCCGCCGTCCAGCAGCAGCCGTCCGCCCACCTGCACGGGCTGTGCGACCACCGGCATCGACGCCGATGCACGAATCCACTCAAAGAAATCATCGTTCACATGTTCGAGGCGCTGATAGACAGCTTCGCCCGTGTTGACGTCGAAGCAGACGGCATAGCACTCCATGGGCGTTTCCTCAAACACGTTGTAGTCAAACACATCATAGTGGGTGGGCACCAGCTTGTAGGCGAAATAGGCATTGTAGTAGTTGCCGGTCTTCAACAGCGACATGATGCCGCTGTAGCGCTTGTCGCGGGCAAAACGGACATTGTAGCGCAGGGCACGTCCCTTTTGCCTGGACTTGTAGTTGCAGCCGAATGCGATGCCGGCCGACACGCCCACCATGCCGTCGAGGTAGATGCGGTTCTCCATGAGCACGTCAAGGATGCCGCAGGTGTACATGCCGCGCATGCCGCCACCCTCGAGCACGATGCCCGTCTTTCCTGTTGTCATAATCTGTGATTCGTCGTTCATGGTCGCAAAAATACAAAATAACCGTGATATTTTTGAAAATCCGATGCGGAAAATTCAAGAATTTGTTGTATATTTGCATGTCACATATATAAATCCTTTAATTCCACAAATTAGCGATGAATAATCAACTTTACATTTTCAGAATCATTTGCCTGCTGCTGGCAGCCTGTTCGCTGACCGCGGCAGCCACAACACGCATCCAGGGCGACGTGAATGGTGACGGCCGGGTCACCATCAGTGACGTGACATCCATGATTGACCTGCTCATCGGCAATAACGACTCCTACATCGACCCGCAACTTGACGTGGACGGCGACGGGTCGTTCAACATCACCGATGTCTCTACCCTGATTGATATGCTGCTCACGGGCAATGTGCCACAGGTTGAACCCGTCAAGGTCGAAGTCAATGGCGTGACCTTTGTGATGGTTCCCGTTCAAGGCGGCACGTTCACGATGGGAGCCTCCTACGACGAGACCGAATACGCCCGCCGCAACGAGTATCCTCCCCACGAGGTGACACTGTCGGGTTATTACATCAGCCAAACCGAGGTGACCTGGGAACAATGGCTGGCGGTGACCGAGGGCGATATAGCCGGCTTTGAAGGCGACCTGCAGGGCCCCGTGGTGAACGTGAACCTGTTTGATTGCTGCCGATTTGTCGATAAGCTGACTGAACTCACTGGCAAGGTCTTCCGCATGCCCACCGAGGCCGAATGGGAATTTGCGGCTCGCGGTGGCGAGGGCGGCGTTCATCTGCTGTTTGCCGGCAGCAATGATGCCGATGAGGTGGCATGGTATTACGAGAACTCCGACGGCAGGCCGCACACGGTGGCCACCAAGTTGCCCAACTCGCTGGAAATCTATGACATGTCGGGCAATGTGCTCGAGTGGTGCCAGGATTTCTACTATAGCTACAGCTATGATCCGCAAGTCAATCCCGTGGGTCCCGAATCAGGCTACACCAACGTCGTGCGCGGTGGTGGCTGGGACTGGGAATGCATGTCGTGCCGTGTGACTTGCCGCAACAGCTATGATCCCAACGAGCGCGCCAACAACCTGGGATTTAGAATCGCGATGAACATGTAACTGCTACCGAAATCCTGTGACAATGTGTTGCCCAGGAGCCGTGTTAACAAGTTTTTTGTTTTTTCTTGAACGATTATTGGGCGAAAACGCAATTTATTTGCTAATTTCGCCCAACTTTTTCAACCTTTGATAACCACGATGAAGAATTTAGATACTTTACTTGCCGAGAAACTGATGCGAATCAATGCCATCAAACTGCAGCCCGACAGTCCTTTTGCATGGGCCACAGGATGGCAGTCCCCCATCTATACCGACCTGAGAATGACGCTGTCCTACCCCGAGGTGCGCAACCTCATCAAGGTGGAGATGGCGCGACTGATTATGGAAAACTTTGGTGACGCCGAGGTCATTGCCGGTATCGCCACGGGCGCCATCGCCCACGGCGCATTGGTGGCCGACTCGCTGGCCATGCCCTTCGTGTATGTGCGCTCCACGCCCAAGGACCATGGTCTGGAGAACCTCATCGAGGGCGACATCAAGCCAGGACAGAAGGTGGTGCTCATCGAGGATCAGCTCTCGACAGGCAACAACTGCCTGAAGTGCCTGAACACCGTGCGCGATGCGGGCGGTATTGTTCAGGGCGTAGTGGTCATCTATGATTACCGGTTCTCGATGGCGGCAAAGGCGCTCAAGCGCGCCAAGCTTCCCATCATCACGCTCACCAACTTTGAAACGATGCTCGACGTGGCCATCGACAACGGCACCATCACCCAAGCCGACGCCGACACGCTGCAGCAATGGCACAGCGACCCCGAGAACTGGACCCCTGCGGGCTTTGACGCTGTGGATTAGTTCCTTTGAGCCCTGGGGCTCAAAGGAAGGGTCTAGGGTCTAGAGTTTAGGGTTTAGAGATAATAGAAATTATTAACTGTTCGATATATAACTGCAATGGAAACGTTCAAGAGTTCTCCCCATGTCATCGCTTGCGATGCCGCGACAATTTACAGCAAACTGACCAATCCCTCGCTCATCAAGCAGCAGATCGAGGCCCATGCCGACCACATTGACGAGCAGGCACGCCAGCATCTGGACACAGTGAAATTCAGCGAGGACTCGATTTCCATCCAGTCGCCCATGGGCGAGGTGTCCCTGTCGCTGGACCACGAGAACAGCATCGAGGGCCAACGTGTCGTTTATACCGCATCGTCGTCGCCCGTGCCCATCAACATGGTCGTTAACCTGGAAAGGCAACCCGACGACACGACGATGAGCACAGCCGAGCTGCAGCTCAACCTGCCGTTCTTCCTGCGCAAGATGGTCGAGGGGCAGTTACAGGAGGGTGCCGAGCGATTCGGTGAACTCCTGGCTCGCATCCCCTTCGAGAAATTGTAACCCACTAGACATTCAAACAACATAGACAACAACAGGCAACATTAACAACCTGATTGTTATAACACTAATGCCCCCTTTGCCGTAAAAAAGCAGAGGGGTTTTTCGTTAAATATTTATAATGTGGAGAGCAATTGCTTGTTGTGGCGATGGATTATATTATCTTTGTAAATTCAAAACATTTTTTAAGGATTAACCACAAATATTTAGGATATGAAACGAATAATTACTGCTTTTGCATTAGTCATAGTCATGGTTACCCAGGCTTGGGGCTATGGCATTCCCAAGCGTGAATTCCGCTCGGCTTGGATTGCCACGGTGTGGTGCCTGGACTGGCCCACACAGGGCGCCGGTGCCACCCGCCAGATGCAGGAGATGGACCGCCTGCTCGACTCGTTGCAGGTCAACAACTTCAATGCGGTGAATTTCCAGGTGCGCTCGATGTGTGACGCGATGTACCAGTCGAGCATCGAGCCGTGGTCGAGCTACCTGACGGGACGCCGCGGGCAGGATCCGGGGTTTGACCCGCTGCAGTATGTGGTGGAGGGCTGCCACAAGCGAGGCATGGAGTGCCACGCCTGGGTGAATCCCTACCGCTGGAGCACGGGCACCGACTGGAACACCCCCTATGACCAGGAGCTCAAGAATGACGGCTGGCTGTTGAGCTATGGCGCGACCGTGATTCTAGACCCGGGACAGCAGCGCACGATTGACCGCATTGTTGCGGTGTGCAAAGATATCATCACCCACTATGACGTGGACGGCATCCTGTATGACGACTACTTCTATCCCAGCGGCATTCCCACCGATGCCAGCGCCGAAGACTACGACGAGTGGCAGGCATCGGGCACTTCATTGTCATTTGGCGACTGGCGCCGCGACAACGTCAACCGCATGGTGCAAGCCGTGTATGACATGATTCAGGAGACACGTCCCGAGGTGCGCTACGGCATCTCTCCCGCCAGTGTGGCAGCATCGAGTTCGGCTGTGGCCGGCAAGCATGGCGTGGAGCCGTGTCCCACGGGCAGCGACTGGCAGTATAACGGCATCTTCAGCGACCCGCTGGCGTGGCTCGAAGCACAGAGCATCGACTACATCTCGCCACAGGTGTATTGGCCCTTTGGCCACAGCACCAACGACTACGGCCTGATTACCGGGTGGTGGGGCAAGATTGCTGCCCACTTTGGCCGCCAGGTCTATATATCATCATCGATTTCGGGTTTGACGGGGTCCTCGACCGCCGTGCAGTACAAGGAATATGCCGACGAAGTGGAATTTAACCGCACCAGCTCGGTCGACGGCAACCCTGGCGCCATCTTCTACTCGTGCAAATACCTGTATGCCCTGAGCAGCAACCCGCTGGGGCATTACCTCAAGAATACCGTGTTCACGCGTCCCGCCCTTCCGCCAGTGATGCCGTGGAAAGAAGGCTACAACCCAGGCGAGGTGCAGAACCTGGAGCGGGTGAGCAACACGCTGCAGTGGGACGGCTATGAGAACGTGCGCTATACTGTCTATGCCTTCCCCATCACGATGAACACGACCACCTTCGCGGGCCAGATCGACTACCTGCTGGGCATGACCTATGAGCCGTCGTTTGAGATTCCCGAGCCCTATCGCCAGGGCTACCAGTATGCCGTTTGTGTGCTGGACCGCGTGGGCAACGAGTGGTTGCCCGCCTTCCTGAGCGTGGAGCTCGACCAGCTCGACAATCCAGTGCTCATCACGCCCGCCGACGGAGCCACAGTCGATGCCCCGTTCAAGTTCACGTGGCACCAGGTGGAGGGTGCAACCAACTATATCGTGGAACTGGCAGCGACGCCCGAGTTCAGCAACATACTGGAGCGCATAACGGTCACTGACACGGCCGTGAGCGTACTGGACTTCGACAAACTCACCCACAGCAAGCAGCAGTACTGGCGCGTGCAGTCGTGTGCCGACAGCTGCTACAGCGGCGTGAGCGAGGTGCGCTGCTTCACTCCCATGCTGCTCACCATCCTCTCGCCTGCCGACGGCAGCGAGGACCTTGACGTTCCCGTCACCGTGACGTGGTACACCTGTGGCAGCAGCGAGGCGGCTACTATCGAGGTAGCCAGCGATGACGCGTTCTCCCACATCATCTATACCGGCTCATCGGCCACCGGCTCGGCCATCGTTCCCGACGAACTGCTGGAGCCCGGCAACACCTATTTTGCCCGCGTTACACTCACCACCGGTGGCGAAACGATGACCAGCGATGTGGTGCGGTTCTCGGTCGCCCATGCGGCAGCCCGTTTTGCCGTTCCCGTCGATGGCGGCAGCCTGTTCAGTGACGAGCACATCACGCTCAAGCCGCAGTCGTGGGCCACTTCCTATGTGATCGAGGTGTCGAGCAAAGAGGGCACCTGGGGACGTTCGCGCTTTATCGAGACGCTGAAAAACGGCCGTTACGAGACCACGTTGCCCGCTGGGGAAATCAAGGTGGACGGCAATTACATGGTTGACGGAAACACCTATTATGCGCGTTGCAAGACGACCTACCAGGACTTTGACGGCAACAGCCACACCACGGCCTATGGTCCCGTCATCTCGTTTGTATATAATGTGCCAGCGACCCCCAATGGCGACGTGAACGGCGATGGCGAGGTCAATATTGCCGACGTCAACGCTGTCATCAACATGATCCTGAGCGGCACACTTGAGGCTACCGGTGACATCAACGGCGACAGCGAGGTCAACATTGCCGACGTCAATGCCATCATCAACATCATCCTCAACGCATAGCCACTCGCGCACTTGGCCCCACGCCAAGGCGCCTAGTATTTAAGGTCTACGAATTATACGAATTAAGCTAATTGGCATCCGCTTTCCAGGAGTTCAGTCACGAAGATTTCAAACAACACAAACAAAATTTGGAGTAAACAACTAGAACAACTTTTATCTTCAATAAAACTTTAGTTAAACGCTGATTGCGCTGATTTTCACGGATTAATTCGTTCAATCAGCGCAATCGGCGTTTAGTTTTTAAAGGCTTGTGCTTTTTGACATGGTGCGAGCCCTTTGGGTGGTTGTAATTTTGCAGCGTCGATAAAGACTAACAACTAGCAACTAAAAACTAACAACACCATGAACAACGAGAGACACACAAGGGTGCTGCACGCGGCCTACCGGGCGTGGATGAACGCAGCAGGACTGCGGCAGGCTCGGCTGAGGAACAAGCGGTTTACCTACGGCGACCAATGGGGCGACCTGGTGCGCGACCACGAGGGCCGAATGATGACCGAGGGCGAGCTGCTGGCCAGCCAGGGCTGCGAGAGCATCACCAACAACATGATCAGGCAACTGGTCAAGACCATTATTGGCCGCTTCCGCAGCCAGTACATCAAGGCCGAGGGCGATGACAACGCGACGCTTGCCCTGGCCAAGAGGAACAACGAACTGGACGAACTCGACAGCCGTGCGCTGGAGGAATTCCTCATCTCGGGCTGCTGCATCCAGCGCGTCGAGAACTGGCACGAGCCCGGCGAGGACGAGCG
The DNA here is from genome assembly GCA_902793405.1 of uncultured Bacteroidales bacterium. Taxonomy (GTDB): domain Bacteria; phylum Bacteroidota; class Bacteroidia; order Bacteroidales; family Muribaculaceae; genus Sodaliphilus. The sequence goes on from CADBDH010000012.1 coordinate 22,780, forward strand.
CGTGCGGGTCGAGAACGTGAACGTCAACAAGGTGTTTGCGGCCACGATGAACGATACCCGTGCCTGGGACTGCGAACTCATCGGGCAGCTGCATGACCTAAACATCGCCCAACTGCTGCGCCGCGTGGCCGGCAACAATCCGCGCAAGGCGGCATGGGTGCGACGCCTCTATACCGACGGCGCCGAGAGCCGCCAGGCCGACTTCACGACACGCCTGGGTGCCGACTCCCAGTTGGGCACCGACTTCTGGCACGCTCCCGACGGCAAGTGCCGCGCCATTGAGGTGTGGACGCTGGAGAGCCGCGAGGTGGTCGTCTGCCACAACCGTCGCGAGGGCTCGCTCACAGTGGAGGCGGCAAGCGGCAGCCATCGCATGAAAAACCGCCCCGACGTCACCACCCGCTGGGACATCGCCACTGTGTGGCACTGCCGCTGGTTCAGCCCAATGGGCGACCTGCTGGCCGAGTACGACTCGCCGTGGCCTCACGGCAGCCATCCCTTTGCCATCAAACTCTATCCACTCATCGACGGCGAAGTGCATGCCGTAGTCGAGGACATCATCGACACGCAAAAGCACGTCAACCGCATGATTTCGCTGCTCGACCAGGTGATGCGCAGCAGCGCCAAGGGAGTGCTCCTGTTCCCCGAGACCGCCCTGCCCGACGGCTGGACGTGGGAGGACGCGCGCCGCTGCTGGTCCAGTGCCAACGGCCTGCTGCCCTACAACCCACGCTACAGTGACGCCAAGCCCGAGCAGATCAACTCCAACGGCGGCAACTCCAACGCGTTTCAGATGATAGAGCTGCAAATGAAGATGTTTGAGGAAATCAGCGGCGTGAGCGGCGCCCTGCAAGGCAAAGCGCCCACCGTGAACAGCGCCAACATCTACCAGCAGCAAAGCGAAAACGCCAACATCGCACTGAGCGACGTGTATGACACGTTCGAGGCTTTTCGCCGCCAGCGCGACCGCAAGATAACAAGAACAGTGAACAGTTAACAGTTAATAGTGAATAGTGAATAGTGAATAGTGAACAGTTAACAGGCCTGATACTAACAACTAAAAACTTAAAACTTAAAAACTTAAAACTTAAACTAACATGAATGAGAATCTAGAACAGCAACTGGCGGCAAAGGCCGCCGCAGTGACACCACCGCCTTTTCGCCAGCATGAAGAGGCCATCCAGAGCCAGGAGCCGGCCGCCTCCCCCACCCTTACTGACCGTGCCAAGGAGATGGGGCTGGACGAGGGCACCACCCAACGGCTCGTCCAACTCACCGAGGGCATCGGCCCCGAAGGCCTGAGCGACGACCTGCTCACGACCCTGGCCCGTGGCATCACCCATGACGAGGACGTGCAAAACGCCGACGCGACAGGCTACCTGCGCGGACGCAACGAGAAGATCGAAGCCGTCCTGCATCCCCAACCTCAAGACGAGGATGAAGCTCAAGCCACTCCCGTCTTTCCCCGCTACTGCCGCCGCAGCATCTGGGACTGAATTAAAAATGAGGAATTAGAAGTGAGGAGTCCTTCCAAGCGATAGCATCTGCACTAACAACTAAAAACTTAAAACTAAAAACTTAAAACTTAACAACTCAACCAACCATGAAAACCAGTAATTTTATCAAGACCTTGCGCTGGATGCGCAACCACAAGAAGTTAATCATCTTTGTCATCACCATGATTCTGATTGCCATTCTGGCATCGTGTGTGGGTGACGGATCGGGCGCCACGCTCGCCGTGGGCATGCTCATCGCGGGCACCGACGGAGGCAAGCACGTCATTGACGGTCCCTTGACCACCGACCTGACCCATGAAGGCTCGCCCGACCTGTTGCTCAACGAGATTGACCAGCAGATTGTCAAGATCCGTCCGATGTCCACGCCCATCGACCAGATTTCGCGCTACGCCGGCAGCAAGCACAGCGGCAGCATGGTCGTTGACTACTACAGCGTGGACACCAAGCCCACCACGGCCAAACTCATCGAGGATGTTGAGCCCGTGAGCGAGCAGAGCGGTGACGGCTCGTCGCCCACGACGGTCATCAAGACCAACAACAACGACATCTTTGACCCCACCGACACCATCCTGGTGCAGAACACGTCGGGCTACAATCCCGATGGCAGCGAGAGCGGCCAGGACCTCATGCTCTACGTTTTGAGCCGTGACACCAACGGCGTGACCGTCATGGCCGTGAACGGGTCCAACGTGGGAGGCGTGAGCAACTGCATTCCCGAAATCAGCGTCGGCTCGACCCTGGTGCGCATGGGACGCGCCGCCAGCGAACTCGACGTGCAGTCGCCTCAGTTCGAGTCGCTGCCCACCAAGAACCGCAACCTGTGCCAGATCTTCAAGATGCAGGTCGAGCAGTCCACCCTGCAACGCCTGGCCAACAAGGAAGTGGGCTGGACGATGAGCGACCAGGAAGAGGCCGCCGTCTATGACATGCGACTGGGCATGGAGAAGTCGTTCCTCTTTGGCGTAGCGCGCCAGCTGTGGGACAACAGCAAGAAGGAGTATGTCTATTTCACCGGCGGCATCTGGAACCAGGCAGGTAAGGATCACTACCTGGAGTCGGCCGACGAGACGGGCGCGCTCGACATGGTGGAACTGATGCGCCAGGCCTTCACCGGCAACGCGGGCAGCAAGCGCAAGATCTTGATTGGCGGCAGCGAACTCATCAGCCGCATCAGCAAGCAGGACTACACCCGCGTCATCACCGCCGGGCAGCACGTGAGCAAGTGGGGCATCGACTTCACCGAGCTGCGCAGCAAGTTTGGCTGTCTGTACCTGCTGTTGAGCGAGGTGTTTGACGAGGTGGGCATGAGCGGCAGCGGCATCGTCATCGACCCCGAGTATATCCAGAAGTACACCCACATCCCCTTCAGCACCGAGCAGCTCAACCTCAAGAAGAGCGGTGTGCGCAACGTGGATGCGCTGGTGATGACCGAGGCCTCGTGTCTGGTGCTGCGCTACCCCAAGGCTCACATGCGCATCCACACGGTATGAAGCACTTCACCATCGCAGAGCTGACGCGCTCGACCACCGCGCGCATCATGGGCATCGACAACACGCCACCGGCCAGTGCCGTCAGGGCGCTCCACCAACTGGTCGATAAGGTGCTCGACCCGCTGCGCGAGGCGTGGGGTGGTCCCATCAGGGTCAACAGCGGCTACCGCTGCCCCGAGCTGAACCGCATCGTGGGAGGGACACCCACGAGCCAGCACCAGCGCGGCGAGGCCGCCGACATCACCGTGGGCTCAAGGGCTGCCAACCGCCGCCTCCTGGCCCTGATCAAGCGCCTTGACCTGCCCGTTGACCAGTGCATCGACGAGAAAGGCTGCCGCTGGATCCACGTGAGTCACCGCGCGGGCCGCAACCGCCGCCTGTATATGAAATTTTAGTTGCCGGGCAACTAAAATTGATTAGAGATTAGGGATTAGGGATTAGTGAGAGGGCAAGGCTGCCGTTATGAGGGGCCTTGCCCTTGTTTTCATTGGCGGTTAATAATGGCGATATCTCGTCCCGCGGAGAAAAGATTCCCTGCGCATTGATGGCTCGCCGACTATTGACAATCATGCCTACCCGCATTGTGCGCCCTATTAAAACCGATTCGGTAATTCTGGTACAATAATCCGTAAAATGGTCACAAAATCATTCGTGGATTCGTTGTAATTTTGCAGTCGATTAAATATGTCCTTTATCAACCGAAACAATATGAAAAAAGTAGTTGTTATCTCAACCAGCCTGCGCCCCGGCTCAAACAGCCAGGCGATGGCCGAACAGTTTGCAGCGGGCGCTAAAGCCGCTGGCCATGCAGTGGAACTCATCTCGCTGCGAGGAAAAGAAATCAAGTTCTGTATCGGTTGCCTGTCATGCCAGAAGACCGGTGCCTGTGTTTTCAAGGACGATGTGCCAGCCATTATGGACAGCGTGCTTGAGGCCGACGTGGTGTGCTGGGCGACGCCCATCTACTACTACGAGATGTCGGGCCAGATGAAAACGCTCATCGACCGCATGAATGCCATGTACCCCAAGGATTACCGCTTTCGCGACATCTACCTGCTGACCACGGCTGCCGAGGACGAGGAATCGACCCCGAAGCGTGCCGAGGGCGGACTGCAGGGCTGGATCGACTGCTATGCGAAATGTTCACTCAAGGGGCACCTGTTCGGCGGCGGCGTGAACGACGCTGGCGACATCAACGGCAACGCCAAACTGCAAGAGGCTTTCGAGATGGGTAAAAACATTTGACAATGAACACAACACCCACAGGAAAAGACTACGTTGGCAGCGATGAGCTGTATGCCGGCGTGCAACGGACGATGCGGCTCTGCGCCGAGCTGAATACCGGTTACCACACCGAGGCCGAGGTGCGCGACTACCTGCGCGACATCACCGGCAGCGACGTGGACGACACCGTTCGCGTGTTCCCGCCGTTCAACATCAACTACGGGCTCACCACGCGCTTCGGCCGTGACAGTTTTGTCAACTTCGGATGCACATTTCTGGCCATTGGCGGCATCACCATCGAGGAAGGTGCCTTTATCGGTCCCCACTGTGTGCTAGCCACCGAATATCATCCCGAGGAACCCGCCCAACGCCATTCGCTGCTCACCAAGCCCATCACCATCGGCCGCAACGCATGGCTGGGAGCCGATGTCAAGGTGCTGGCCGGTGTGACGGTCGGCGAGAATGCCATTGTGGCTGCCGGCAGCGTGGTGACCAAGGATGTGCCGCCCGACACGGTGGTGGCAGGGAGTCCGGCACGGGTCATCCGTCCCATCAAGCGGAACGACACTATAAATTCTTAAAAAATAAGTCATTATGACACTGAAACGTTTTTTAATCACAGCCGTAGCCTGCATGATGATGCTGGCTGGCTACAGCAAGAACAACGTAAACGATAACAAGATGAACACCTTATCTTTCAACGAACAACAGGCCGCAGCCATGTCAGCCATCGCTTGTCATGAAGCACGCGGCGACCAGTCGTCGCTGGCCATCGCCATCAACGAGGGACTTGACGCAGGCCTTACGGTCAGCCAGGTCAAAGAGGCCCTTTCGCAGCTTTACGCCTACACGGGATTTCCCCGTTCGCTCAACGCGTTAGGCACACTCCAAAAAGTGCTGCAAGAGCGCAAAGCCGACGGCAAGACCACTATCGAGGGTAAAGACGCCAGTGACCTGCCCCGCAATTACGACGCCTTGAAACAGGGCACCGAAGTGCAGACAAAGCTCTCGGGGCAACCTTTCAACTACACCTTCTGCCCGGCCGAGGATTATTACCTCAAGGCCCATCTGTTTGGCGACATCTTCGCCCGCGACAACCTCACCCATGCCGACCGTGAACTCGTCACGGTGAGTGCCCTGGCTGGTCTGCAGGGTGTCGAGCCCCAGCTGGCAGCCCACGTGAGCGGCGCCCGTAATATGGGAGTGACCGATGCGCAACTGTTGGCCATCCCCAAGGCATTGCTCGCCAAGGTCGGCAAGGCCGAAGCCCTCAGGGCTGCCATAGCCATACAGCAGCTGGGCATCGCCGATGCTGCCAACACCCAGATGGCCCAGAGCCCTGCCGGGTTGAACTCGAGCTGGCCCGTTGGTGATCCCAACGACGCCTATGCCCAGTTCTTTACTGGCCAGAGCTATCTCACAGCCATGGGAGGCGGTATGTTCAACGTCACCTTCGAGCCCGGCTACCGCAACAACTGGCACATCCACCACAAGCAGGTGCAGGTGCTGGTATGTGTCTATGGCAGGGGCTGGTACCAGGAATGGGGCAAACCCGCCGTCGAGCTGAAGCCCGGTGTAGTCATCGAGATTCCCGAGGGAGCCAAGCACTGGCATGGCGCTGCCGCCGACAGCTGGATGCAACACCTCACCTATCACAAGGATGTGCAGGAAGGTGCCAGCAACGAATGGCTGGAGCCCGTGACCGACGACCAGTACACCATTCTCAAGTAATCGAACAGACGCCCTGCCTTGGCGTCCAAACATGACTCCATCATCTTGCTGTCCGCAAGATGATGGAGTCTTTTTTTATCGTGTGAAATATCCCCAAGAGCATGATACAAATCTGATTTTTGAATAGTATAAGAATAATCCTTGGAATTTTTCTAAATAAAATACTAATATTTGCATACAATATAGTACCTTTGAAGGCTTAACAAATGATTTCAGTTAAAATTCAAGGTTATTATGAAAAAGAGAACAAGGAACGTACTACGTAAGCTGGCATACATCATTGCCGCTATCATTGTCCTCGGTGTTGCAGTCTGGCTGATTGACGGGCGCTCGCCGCAGGCCATCATCATCAGCCATTCATTCTCACAGTCAAGTTTGGAGGACTATGAACAGCAAAGGGGTGACATGACCGATCAGAGCACAGTGGAAATTCCAGGCGATGTGAAGTTTCCCCGTGAAATGCGCCAGTACCGCGTGGGCGGCATGCAGGTGTTCCACATGGAGCCTCAGGACGCCAGCAAACCCATCGTGCTTTACATCCATGGCGGTGCCTACTACCACAACTTCTCCTCGCGGCATTGGGCAGCGATGGCCGAGTGGGCCAGGACAACGGGCTGCGGCATCGTAGCGCCCAACTATCCCCTGCTCTACTGCTACACAGCCAAGGATGCCCATCCGCTGATGATGCAGCTCTATCAGCAGTTAATCCAGCAGTACTCAGCGGGACGAATCATCGTCATGGGCGACTCGGCCGGCGGTGGTTTCACCCTCGCCCTGGCACAGGAGATGCGGGGCGACTCCATCGAGCAACCCAAGCGCCTGGTGCTCATCTCGCCCTGGGTGGACGTACTGGGTGGCGATGATGCACTGCAGGAAAAGGACACTTTTCTCAATGCCGAAGTCTTGAGGAAAGTGGGTACCGACTGGGCCGGAACTTTGAATCCGCGCGACCCGATGATTTCACCACTGTATGGCGACATGCAGGGACTACCGCCCACCGACCTCTTCACCGGCACATGGGAGATATTCTATACCGATATCGTGAACACCTGCAACAAGATGAAAGCAGCCGGTGTGGACGCACAACTTCATGTGGCCGAGAAGATGGGACACGTCTATCCTCTATGGCCCTGCCCCGAGGGCGATAAAGCCCGTAGAGAGATTGCCGATATCATCCTGCAATAGTTTTTTCCCTTAATTATGACTAAGTTGTCCGTTATTTTTTGTATATTTGCGGAGTCAGTCAACATTAATTAATTCAACCGCTATGAACATTCTGATTTTACAAAGCTCACCCAGAGCGAACGGCAACACCGCATGGATGGCCGAAGAGTACAAGAAGGCTGCCGAGGCAGCAGGTCATGAAGTGACACTGGTAAACGTGTCGAAGAAAAAGATTGCCGGCTGCCTGGCCTGCGAATACTGCCATGGCAAGGGCAACGGAGCCTGCATCCAGCAGGACGATATGCAGGAACTCTATCCGCTCATGGCCGAAGCCGAAGTGCTGGTACTGGCCGCTCCCATATATTACTTCACGATGAACGCCCTGATACAGGCGCCCATCCAGCGCATGTACTGCGTGAACAGCCCTGCCAAGGTGAAGAAGATGGCGCTGCTCCTGTCTTCCTATTCGCCAGGCGTGTATGACGGCGCCAAGGCCGAGTACCGCGACATCTGCAACTACTGGAAAGTCGAGGACACCGGCATCGTGACCGCCACCATCAATGAGCAGAAAACCGACGCCACCAAGCAGAAAATCCAAGATCTCGTGAATATGCTCGCTGCGCGAGCAGTTTAGAGTTTAGAGTTTAGGGTTTAGAGAGGCTTCCGCGTGAATGCTCGCTGCGCGAGCTGCTTAGAGCTTAGAGAGGCTTCCGCGTGCTTTTTACTCAACGCTGAGCCGCTACGTTTTCGGTCTACGAATTAAACGAATTAAACAAAAGCATCCGCGCCCGAATGCTTGGGTTTTTAGATATTGATAGCGAGAGACTAAAACAGACAGAATAAATACTAAAAATAATACTAGAATTAATACTATAATATTATGATTATCAAAGCAATCCGAATGTTTGACGGTGGCTTTATGAACCAGGCGTTCGCCTTTGGCGGCGAAGAAGGACGTGAAGCCTTCGATGAACAGATCATCTACCGCAGCAGTCTGCAGAACTTCCTCATCGACACGGGCGACGAGGTGATACTGATCGACACCGGATTCAAAGCCGACTTCAAGGCTCCGGCCAAGAAACTGGGTGCCCCGCTCTACATGGGCGAGGAAGTTGCCAACTACATGGAGGCCTTTGCCGCCACAGGCTACAAGCCCGAGCAGGTGACCAAGATCCTCATCACCCACAAGCACCCCGACCACAGCGACTGCATCGGTGAGTTCCCCAACGCCAAGATTTATATCGCTCCCGCTGACGCCGACGCGATGAAGCTCGAGGGCGACAACATCGTCCGCGCCGAGTATGGCCAGGCCTATCACAACTTCCCCAACGCGATGCAGGTGATTGACGGCCTGTGGTTCATCGAGGCCAAGGGACATACCCATGGCAACAGCATCGCCATTCTGGAGCATGACGGCCTCTACTACATGTTCCACGGCGACGTGACCTACTGCGACGCCGCACTCAAGGCCAACAAGCTCTCGATCATCTTCGAGGACCAGGCAGCTGCTCGCGAGACCCTGGACCGTGTGCGTGAATTCATCAGCAACAATCCCACCGTATATCTCTCCACCCACTGCCCCGAGGGCTACGAGAACCTGGAGATGAAACGCGTGATGAAAATTTAGTATGCTCGCTGCGCTCGCAGTTTAGAGTTTAGAGTTTAGGGTTTAGAGGGGCTTACGCATTCTTTTTGCCCCACGCTAAGCCGCTAAGGCGCTAAGTTTTTGGTCTACGAATTAAACTAATTAAACTAAGGCTTACGTGTGTGCTCGCTGCGCGAGTAGATTAGGGTTTGTTTGACTTAGTTATGTCGGTGCTTATGAAGATTATTGACGATCAATTGGTGAATGATTTGGCCGAGGAGGCGAAAAAGTCTCCCAGGCTCAGGAAGAACTACAATTTCCATCAGAGCCTTGAAGACAAATGCCATCGTTTTCTCAATGCCTTGGAACCCGGCACCCAGGTTCCAGTTCATCATCATCCCACCAAGGACGAGACCTTTGTGATTTTAAAGGGCAAGGTGAAAGTGTTGATTTACAATGACCAAGGTGAGGTCGTGGAGTCTTGTGTCTTGAGTCACGAAGAAGGCCGATATGGCGTTGACATTCCCAAGAATGTGTGGCATAGTCTTGAGTGTTCCGAGCCCTGTGTGCTGCTGGAATGTAAGGAGGGACCTTTTGTCGAACATGAAGTGGATGGGATTCTTGAGATCAACAAATAAAGCCCCTGCACATAAACCACCATTAAGATAATGATATTCAGTCATTTATTCGGTTTAATTGACTATCTGGCGAATATCAATGGGAACAAATGAGCCTGGTTTATAGCCAGGCTCGTTTGTTGCATGATCCGATCAATACCGTTCTATGGAATTGATCGCATATTCTGTGGGCTTCTTTTGTCATTTATTCTTGGCTGCTGCCACCCAGACGGGCTCAGCGTCCATGACCGGTTTGTTGACGGCCATCACGCCCGAGAGGTTGTGCGGCACGTATGGCTCTTCCAGATAGCGGATGTCGTCGGCTGTCAGTTGGATGTCGAGCGCACGCACGGCACCCTCGATGTGGTGGAGTTTGGTGGCTCCCACAATGGGCGATTCCACCTTGCTCAGCAGCCAGGCCAACGAAATCTGCGTCATCTCCACACCGTAGCGGTCGGCCAGTTCCACGACACGCTCCACGATGCGGTTGTCCTGCTCGGCCGTAGCGTCATACTTGAAATGCATGAAGGCATCTTTCTCCTGGCGTGCGGATGTCTCGCCGGGACGCTTGGCCAGTTTGCCCGAGGCCAGGGCGCTATAGGGCGTCTGTGCAATATTGTCCTCGCGGCACAGCGGCTGCATCTCGCGTTCCTCCTCGCGCATAATCAGATTGTAGTGATTCTGCACGCTGATGAATTTCGCCCAGCCGCGTTTCTCGGCCAGCGCGTTCATCTTGGCCAACTGATAGGCATAGGCGTTGGCAATGCCGATGTAGCGGGCTTTGCCCGCGCGGACCGCCTCGTTCATACCCTCCAGAATTTCCTCGGCAGGTGTCTTGTAGTCCCAAATGTGATAGATGTACAGGTCCACATAATCCATGCCCAGATGCTGCAGGCTGCAGTCGATGTTGTTCAGCACATGCTGGCGGCCATCGATGCCAGCGGCAATCTCCTCGTCGGTGCGCGGCAGGAATTTAGTGGCCACGACCACGTCGTCGCGCCGTGCCATGTCACGCAAGGCCCGTCCCACATACTGCTCAGAGGTGCCCAACTGATAGGCGATGGCAGTGTCGAAGAAGTTCACGCCCAGGTCGAGGCTGCGGCGGATGATTTCCCGTGTCGGCTCCTCGCCGATGGTCCATGAGTGCTGGCCGATGGTCGGGTCACCGAAACCCATGCAACCCAGGCAGATGCGCGATACGCGCAAGTCAGAATTTCCCAATTTTACATATTCCATAACCCAAATGATTAAAGTAATGATATGGATGTTCGCCCAATGACTGAATGTCGCAACTATTACCGTGCTTCGCACGGTAAATTAAAATAAAATTAATTTTAAAATTTAATTTGTTCAATTTCCCGCCCGCAGGGCGGTTAATAACCAATGGGCTAACTGCTATATCGTTCCCTTTTATTATCGTTTGAAAGACACAAAAATACAAAATTTCCTGTGAATCTCCCCAAAAACCGTTGCCATTATTGCGGATGATAGTCTTTTTATTTGTTTTTCATCAATATCTATGTATATTTGCGGTAAAATTAAAAGAATTGGATGATGAGACAGATATTGTTTTTCATATTTTTATCGTTAGCCTGTAGTGTAAGTGCCGAGCAGTTTAAGATAACGGGTAAGGTGGTTGATGCAGAAAACAATGAACCTTGTATCTTTGCGAGTGTTGTGGATGTGGGTTCCCGTCGCGGTGTCGCCACTGATATTGATGGCAATTTCAGCATTGAGGTGGAGAAAGGTGCAATCCTTAAGTTCTCTTGTGTGGGATACTATGACAAACTAGTAGAGATCTTGAATGATTCTTCTCTTGTCGTTGAAATGAAAGTATGGAAAGAATTCTGCTATTGCAGTGAATATGGCATCCATATCATTCTTCCAGACAATCATCTCAAATGTTCACTCAAAGAAATTAAAAGTATGTATCCTCATTTGAAAGAATGCAATGATAATATATATGAGTCGAAACATGACAATGAAGCTTTTTCTCTGTATCTGTATAATGGTATAGTTTACAAACAATCTTATTCTTTCAAGCATTATACTATAAATCTTCCTGGTAATTCTGGAAACGCTTTGGAAAGCGTATATCATAAATTTGGGAACAGCTTTAAAAGGTATGACTCATCCCAGAAAAGTGAATCTGGAGAAGAGATAACCTTTTACTATCCAGAATATAGCGTACACATTCAATATGAGCCAAATGAACGCGTTTCAGTAACCTATGAGCTAAAGCCTGAATACTACAAATAGAATCTGATTCGTTCAAATAGTCTGACAGACTCCCTGAGAAAAATCACGAATACAAGTTGGAAAAAAGGGAAAAAGTGGGCGGTCGGTGAACCGCCTATGTTGTTTTTTTGATTACCTTTGGAGCAGGTAATCAATTTAATAATCACATGAAGAGGATATTGACATGGATGCTGGCGCTGGCTGTGGTGGCTGGCGCGAGCGCTAAGACCAAGGCGGTGAAAACGCCGCCGCAACTGAAGTTTGACCCGTCAATCGGTGAGACGAGGGCCTTGACGATGCCCGATGGCACGGAGGTGAACTACACGGCCTATGAGGGCATGTTCTTCGTGACCAATGTAGAGGACTCGGCCTATCAGACCATCAATGTGTATGTGCCTGACGGAGCGACCCAACAAACCCCGTTACTGCTGCGCACCTATGTGGGCGGCTATATGGCAGCGTCCGCCCAGCAACCCAAGGCCAGCGATGCCACGGGCAGGGCCTTGAAGGAGGGCTATGTGGTTGCCATTCCCGGCAGCCGTGGCCGCAACTCGACGGTGGTTGCAACCAAAACCGACAAGAAGGCCGGCATCAAGAAAGGGCAGACCATCTACACGGGCCGTGCGCCTGCCGCTATCTTGGACCTTAAGGCCGCCATCCGCTACCTGCGCCAGTTTGACGACGTGATGCTCGGTGACGCCGAGAAGATTATCACCGACGGCACAAGCGCCGGTGGAGCGATGTCGAGCCTGATGGGTGCCACGGGCAACAATCCCGCCTATGAGCCGCTGTTGCGTGCCATGGGTGCCGCCCAGCAGCGTGATGACGTATTCGCCTCGGTGTGCTATTGCCCGATTATCGACTTGGACCATGCCGACATGGCCTACGAGTGGCTCTATAACGGCACCGACAGCCGTCAGCAGGGCGACGCAGCCGTACTCGCCGTAAGCAACGAACTTAAGGCACAGTTCCCTGCCTATCTCGAGAGCCTGAACCTGCACACGCCTGACGGCACACCGCTCACTGCCGACAACTACCTGGATTACATCAAGCGCGAACTTATCCGCTCAGCACAGATTGCCAAGAATGCCGGCGCCGACCTGCCCGACAGCCTCGGCTTCAAGTTCAGCAAGGAAGAAATGGGCGGGATGCCACCCATTAACGGCGGCATGCGCCCAGACGGAGGTCAGATGCCGCCCATGATGCAACGCGGTGGCCGCGGCGGCAAACCTGGCGATTACATCATCGACCTGGACATGGCGACCTATCTCAACTATGTCGTTTCCACGCAGCCGCTGAAGACTGCCCCAGCCTTCGACACTCAGGGCGTGGCAGGCGGCCGTGCGTCTGGCGAGAACGATGAGTTTGGCGACAAGAGCGGCAGCAAAGTCAACTTTACCGATTACAGTGCGGCAAAGACAGGCTCGGTGCTGACCGACGAGATACGTGAAAACGTGCGTCTGATGAACCCGATGAACTTCATCGGCGACGGCGTGACCGATGTGGCCCCCCACTGGTACATCCGCCACGGAGCGCGTGACCGCGACACCTCCTTCCCCGTGCCCATCAACCTCGCCCTCAAACTCCAGAATGCGGGTAAGAATGTGAACTTCCTGCTGGCATGGAACCGCCCCCACAGCGGTGACTATGCCCTCGACGAACTCTTCGAGTGGATAGGCGGCATCGTGAAGGACAAATAGGCTATCTGGTCAACTGCTTCAAATAGGCGCTGGGTGAAACACCATAGAATTTCTTGAACATGCGGGTAAAGTGCTGCGGATAGTCGAATCCAAGCAGTTCGGCAGTTTGGGTGATGTTCGCTCCGCCGATGAGCAATTTCTGAGCACGTTGCATGACGAAACGGCGGATGGCATTGCTGGCAGTGTCATCGGTCATCTGATGAAACAAATCACCGAAGTAATTGGGTGACAGGAAGAGTTCCTGGGCGCAGTATTTCACCGTGGGGAGGCCATGCGTGAGATAGATGCCGTCGGCATAATAGCGGTTCAGCAGATTTTCGAACCTTGTCAAGAGGTCATTGGTCTTTGCCGTCTGCAACGAGAGCTGTTTGGCATAAAAACGCGCCACGTGTTCAAGTACCAGTTCGATATAGGACACGATGATGTGCTGCTGGTGCTCGTCATCAGTGCCGCTCAGTTCGGTTCTCAACGCTTCCAACAGCGAGACGATGATTTGTCGCTGGTCATCACCCATGAGCAGCGCCTCGTTGGTGTTATAGGAGAAAAAACTGTAGGCAGGCATCCGCTTCTCCAAATCGGTGCCGTGTATCAGCAAGGGGTCGAACAACAAGGCCCAGCCCTTAGTCTGTATTTCCTCTCCGATGTCTGCTTTGCCGCCTATCTGCCCAGGCGAGACGCACATCAGGGCATGGCGGTGCAGGTCATAGGTTGTCAGGCCATAGGTCAGTTCCTCCAGCGTTTCGTCGGCAATGAACAGCCCATAGACATCGTAGTTGTTCAACGAGTGCCGGCAATGCTCCAACTCGTCGTAGTGGATCACCGAGACGAGCGGATGCAGCACAGGCGCGCCGATGTACCTGGCATAGTCGTTGACATTGTGTACTTTTAATATTTTCTCCATCGCAGGCGCAAAAATAATCATTATTCTTGAAAATCGGTAAAAAAGGTTGATTTATCAGTAAATCGATTTGGCCTTGAATTTGTATTTCGCCATACCTTTGCAACCAGAAAACAAACATTCATTTTAATTAAAAAAAAACTATGATGAAGGAAACAAAGATTGCATTGGGTACCTGGGCCTGGGGTGCAGGTGCGTTTGGCGGAGATGCCGTGTTCGGTTCCAATACCGATGTTGAGAATCTGAAACCCGTGTTCGAGGCCGCGATGAAGGCTGGCCTGAACCTGTGGGACACCGCCACAGTTTACGGTATGGGCGAATCGGAGCGCATCCTCGGCACACTTGCCAAAGGCGTGAACCGTGACGATGTGGCCATTTCAACCAAGTTCACCCCTCAGATTGCTGAGATCTTTGAGAACAGCGTCGAGAAGATGGCCGATGCATCCATCGAGCGCATGGACTGCGGTTACATCGACATGTACTGGATTCACAATCCCATGGACGTGGAGCGCTGGACGCCCGGACTTATCCCCTTGCTCAAGAGCGGTAAGGTAAAACGCGTGGGCGTGTCCAACCATAACATCCAGGAGATTGAGCGTGCCAACGAAATCCTGGGCGAGGCAGGCTTTAAAGTGAGTGCCGTCCAGAACCATTTCTCGTTGCTGTACCGCTCTAGCGAGAAGGGCGGTGTGCTTGACTACTGCAAGAAGAACGGCATCGAGTTTTGGGCCTACATGGTGCTGGAGCAAGGAGCGCTCAGCGGTAAATACAACAAGGAGAACCCGCTGCCCGAGGAGAGCGACCGCGGCAAGAAGTATAACCCCGTACTGCCCCAGTTGGAGGCTCTGACCAATGAGATGACCGCAATCGGCCAGAAGTATGGTGCATCGTGCTCACAGATTGGCATCGCTTGGGCTATCGCCAAGGGGGCAATGCCTCTCATCGGAGCAACCAAGGAGCGCCACGTCGTTGAGGCCGCCGAAGCCGCAAAGATTCAGTTGACTGCCGAAGAAGTAGCGAGATTAGAGAAACTGGCCGATGCCACCGGCATTGACACCCGTGGCGGCTGGGAGCACAGTATGGAATGATATGAGAATCACAGTCACGTTTCTATACATGGCTATGGCCTTAAGCATGATGGCTCAGGGAGTGATGGATGTGCACAGCCACATCATCACCCCTGGCTTTGTATCGGCACTGGAGGCTGAAGGACGCCTCATGGAGGAGGGCTTCCCGCTGCCGCAGTATGACTTGGAGAGCCATCTGCGTTGGATGGACGAGGCGGGCATCGAGACCTCGGTGCTGACGCTGGCTGCCCCGCAACCGTCATCGCCCGCAGTGGTGAGAGCGACCAACGAGGAGGCGGCCCGCATCAAGCGCGAGCATCCGGGACGGTTCCTTTTCTGTGCCGCGCTGCCGCTGCCCGATGTCGATGCGGCCATCAGTGAGGCCATTTATGCACTGGATATATTGAAAGCCGACGGCATCAAGTTGGCGACAAACGTCAAGGGGCAATATCTGGGCGCTCCGGAACTGGATACGCTGTTTGCCGTGCTCAACGAGCGGCGGGCGGTCATCATCCTGCATCCCCACCGTCCTGACCCCGTCAACAGCGAGGTGATGGCGCAAACGCCGCTGGCCATGCAGGAATACCTGTCGGAAACGACCCGTGCCGTGACCAACATGATCAGCCGCAACGTGCTGGCCCGCTATCCCAACGTGAAAGTGGTGGTTCCCCATTGCGGGGCCTATCTGCCGCTGGCCGTGCCGCGCATGAAGTCGCTCACGCCCGTCATGCAGGCCAACAAGATGGTGGGCGACATCGATTGGGAGGCCAATCTGGCCACGCTCTACTATGACCTGGCAGGTGCCCATTCGCCCGAGACCATCCGCATGATGCTGACAATTACCACGCCCGACCATCTGTTATATGGCTCGGACTATCCCTACGTCGCCCCGCAGGTGCTCACGCAGGGCCTGGCGAGGATGAAACAGTACCTCACCGATGAGCCCGACCTGGCGCCGTTCAAGGAGATGATACTGTGGAAGAATGCCTCCTGGCTATTTCAAGAGACAGAAGAAAAGCCATCGGCTGCAGCAACGGCCTCAACGATGATTGTGCGTATTGCCGAAATCGAGGTGTATCCGCAATACTTGGAGGAATATCTGGAGTTTGCCAACGAGGTGGACCGCCTGAGTGTTGAGCTCGAACCGGGCGTCATCTGCCTGTTCCCGATGCAGAGCGCCGAGGAGCCCACACAAATCCGCATCCTCGAGATCTATGCCTCGGATGCCGCCTACCAGGCGCACTTGAAGACCGAGCATTTTCAGAAGTACAAGCAGGGCACGCTGCACATGGTCAAGTCACTCAGCCTGCCCACCATGCGCCCCCTCGACCCCGCAACAATGAACCTGATCTTCAAGAAGAGATAAAGTGTCTGTCGCTTTATTATGACCCTGTATTATAGACCGTGCTGAGGCACGGGAAATCAAACAAATTTATATTAATAATTCTGTTTGATTTCTCGAGCGAAACTCGATCAGCGTTTTAAGGCGTTAGCTTGGCAACGGGCGGTCTTACTTCTTCCAGGCGCCGATGATCTCGCCGATATAGACGGCGTGGATGCCGGCGCTGAACCTTTCGTAGAATTGGCGCGGGGTATCGTTGCGGAAGTCCTTTTCCTCTTGGTGGAAAGCGGTGATGATTTCGCACTCGATGACGGTCTTGGCCTCGGTGTAATAAGGCGTTCCGCTGGGCGTGTAGGCCACATGCAGGCCAAGCGCCGCCGCTTTGTCGCCGTCACGTCCGCTGTGGCTGCCCATGTATTGCGCCACCCGCTCGTCGTCAAACTCCATGATGGTGAACCGCGGGTAACGCTCCATGAACTCGTAGGTGTAACGCGCCGGAGCCACATACACGCTCACAGTCAAACGGTTGTAGCCCAGATAATTACCCAGACTGCCCCACCCTATGGTCATGGCATTGTGCTCAGTCTTGTCACCAGACAGCAGGATGGGCGCACGGGAAAAGAACGTGAACGCATTGTCGGTAAACTCCTCTTTCAGGTTAACCTCCTTATAGCCATCAAGTGACTGCGCAATAGCGCCTTGCATCGATAACATCGCCATCATAATCGCAATAACAATAAACTTCTTCATATTCCTAAACCTTGGTTGTTAATTCGACAAAGATACAACAATCCCGCAAATAATCACAAAGAAAAACCTAGAGCCGTTCCAACTTTTCCCTGTTCTTAAAACTGTCAAGTAATGGTTTCAGGCAAAATCAAGATTCTTGTCAGTAGACTGAAAAGCCCGTAAAATGACATGGACCCCGAAGGCTAGACGGTAAGCCTTCGGGGTTCGTCGTGGATAACGAAATCGAAAGAAAGTGCATGATTTGCGAAAAAATCGTTATCTTTGCAGGAGTAATAGAAAGGTGAGCAGAGTATGTCGCCCGACTGCGTCGAGTCGTTGGCCACCCATGACACCAACGTCGAGCCTCATGTCATCGAACTGTAAATCATAATTATATTAATTTCAAGTATACTACTATTATGAATAATCCTATTATCTACACATCCAAACATCTCAGGACCACAGCCAAGACTAAAGGCGTGGCACAAGCTATTTTTGCAGCACTCGATGAACTGCATGTCGAGCATCACGAGCTAAACAACACTAAAGATTATTGGTGTCGAGACTATATGCCGGTAATGATTTCAGACGATGGAACATATGCAAGATATAAGTACAATCCAGATTATCTGAGAGAAAATGAAAAATTATATGGTTATATAACCCCTCAGCAGGATGCATGTAGCGAACTCAAGCTGTTCATGCCAAGTGACATGAAGATCATTTTTGATGGCGGTAATTATGTTCGTTGCGGCGATAAGGTCATTATGACTGACAAGATTTTCAGCGAAAACCCGGACAAGCCTGCTCCTGAACTGTTACAAGACCTGAAAGATTCGCTCAAATGTACAGATATTATCCTGCTGCCCAGGGATATGAAAGACCCTTGCGGACATGCCGACGGCATGGTGGCAAACCTGGGTGACGGCCGAATACTATTGAATGGCTGCTGGAAAAAGAACGATATGCCATTCCATAAAAAGCTGAGGAAAATCCTGGATGCCCATTTTGAAGTCGAAGAACTTCCCGCTTGGGACGGCGATATAGATTCGTGGTGCTACCTCAATTATTTACAGGTTCCCGGGGGAATTCTGCTTCCTTGCCTTTCTGAGAAATTTGACAGCCAGGATGATATCGCTGCTATGAAACATTTTGAACGGTTGTTTCCTGGCCTGAAGATTATTCCCATCTATGCCGAGCCTCTCGTTAGAGTTAAAGGCAATGATGGAGGTGGCGCATTGCACTGTGTTACATGGGAGTATATCGAAAAAAAAGATTAAAATTATGATACGCGTCAATAGAGTACATCACATTGCTATTATCTGCTCGGACTATGAGCGGACTCTTGAGTTCTATAAAAGTGTGTTGGGATTTACCGTCCTGGCTGAGAATTACCGTGAGGAGAGCAAGGGCTACAAGACCGACCTGGCCCTGGGTGACCAGTATGTGATAGAGTTGTTCTCTTTCCCGTCACCGCCTGCACGGCCGACAAATCCCGAGGCAGCCGGACTCCGTCATCTGGCCTTTGAGGTTGACGACATACTGGCCGAAGTTGAAGAGCTGGAAAGAATGGGCGTTGAGCATGAAGCCATCAGGGTTGACCTCTCGACCAACCGCCGTTTCATGTTCTTCTATGACCCCGATGGCCTGCCCCTGGAGTTGTATGAGAAATAATACCCGCTGAGGCAAATGGTCTCCATCAGGGAATATCAGAAACAGGACGCAGCCCAAGCCATGGACATCTGGAACGAGGTGGTGCGCGAGGGCGTGGCCTTCCCGCAACTTGACGAACTGACCGAACAGGAGGCAGACGGCTTCTTCTCCAGCCAGTCCTATACCGGTGTGGCAGTGGATAGCGAGACGGGCGAGGTCGTCGGCCTCTACATCCTGCACCCCAACAACGTGGGCCGGTGCGGGCACATTGCCAACACCAGCTATGCCGTCAGGTCGGACAAGCGCGGGTTGCACATCGGCGAGTTGCTCGTCAAGGACTCGCTGGCCATGGGCGCCCAGCTGGGCTTCCGCCTCATGCAGTTCAACGCTGTCGTGGCGGCAAACGTCCATGCCCTGCACCTGTATGAGCGCCTGGGCTTCACCCAACTGGGCCGCATTCCCCAGGGCTTCCTGATGAAGGACGGCCACTACGAGGACATCATCCTCATGTATATTAGGCTTTAGGTTTTAGGCTATAGGCTTTAGGCTTCAGGTTTTTACGTTTTCGTGCTGTTAAGCCGTTCATTCGCTGATTGGATGGCTATAACAACTTGTGGATGTGCTTGCAAGGTGAAGATTTTTTGCTATATTTGCGAGCGAAAAACCAATTATAAGTTTAATTCTTTATCAACAATTATTATGGGGAAAAGAAACATGTTTTTGCTTGCTATGGCAATGCTCCTGCTGTTGCCATTACAGGCGAGGGCTCAGGATTCGCCTCAGCGGTCTGTGGACTTGACCACCAAAATGGCCAGGGCCACTCATGACGGTTTGAGGAAGATCAAGAACCAGCCCTCCCGGAAAGTTGACGTCGTCGCCTCACAAACCGATGTGGCGACCGTGCAGACGGCGTCTGCCGACAAAAAGCGGGACGCCGTTGAGAAAGCCAAGGCTCAAGCAGCCACTGCTGTGTCCAAGGTGAAGGACAAGAAGGAAACCGCCATCAAGAGAATGGCCCATCAACCTGTTGCCAGGCCCAGCCTGAAAAGGGGGAATGCTCCTCGACGTGCCGACGAAGTGCGTGACGACGATGGCGTGATCATCAAGCCCGCCGAGGGCCAGCGCAAAATCTACAACCGCTCAGGAATGGCGCTGATTTATGACCCTGACGGCTCCTCATGGCTGCTCACCGAGCAGTTCGGCAAGGTGCATGTCGTGTTCTGCGACAACGGCGATGTCTATATCAGGGACCTCATCTCCACCTATCGCAACAATGTCTGGGTGAAAGGCTCCTTGAGTGGCAACACGATTACCATTCCCACAGGGCAGCTGGTGAACTATGAAAGCTATTCCGAGGTGCCTTATGCCATCTATTGGGGCGTGAAGGTGGACGGCGACTATTTCAGGAATGATGCGCGCGACGTCATTACCATGACTATCGACGGCGACCAGATTACGCTCGAGGGCTCTGACGAGGACAACATCATCGGCATTTTCTATGAATACGACGGCAACTCGTTCTTCTCTGACTTTGGGGACTACGAGAGCATCTATACCTTCGACCACGACTATGTGCCCCTTGATGTGGTGACCGTGACGCCACCGGCCGGCCTGCAGACCGAGACGTGGTACACCCGCGGCCATTACTACGAAGGATCTTCTGTTCCCTTTCGTGGACAGGTTAACGTGGGATTTGACGGTAATGACGTGTACCTGCAGGGCTTGTTTGCCGGTTATCCCGACGCGTGGATGCACGGCGTCATCAACGACGGCACCGTGACCTTCGGCGGCATGCAGGTGCTGGGCGAATTGGACGGCCAGACCATCTACGCCGTGGGTTACAACGGCGACCTCCTGATGTCCTACGAGATGGCCTATGACGAGGAGGGTGGCGTATTCACCTCGCTCGTCGAGCTGCTTGCCAACGACAATGACGAGAATGTGAATTATGACGTCTGGATTGAGGACCTCGCCATCAGCCGCGAGGATCCCTTCAAACCCATTGAGGACTATCCTTACCTGAACACCTTCCAGACCCAGGAAGAGCAAGAGTCGTTCACCATCATCGATGCCAATGAAGACCACGATACCTGGGACTTCGCCTATAACAGCGAAGATAACTGGTTTGCGCGTTACACCTACAACGAGTCCTTTGATGCCGACGACTGGCTGGTTTCGCCCGCGTTCCATTTCGTTGCCGGCAAGCAGTACAGCTTGACGTTTGACACCTGGAACAAGGGATTTGACGAGGTCATCGAGGTGATGGCCGGCAACGATGCCACGGCCGAGGCCATGACCATCAAGGTCGTTGAACCGACCGATGTAACCTGGGAGGAGCCCCAGCGACTCGAAGCCAAGATTACCGTGAGCGAGACTGGAACCTATTATATCGGTTTCCATGCCATCTCGCTTGCCGACATGAACAAGCTCTTTGTGGACAACGTGATGGTCGACGTCTATGAGATGGAGGCGCCTGCCGCTCCCACCGACTTTACTGCCGTCCAGACCGAAGAGCAACTCGAGGTCACCCTCAATTTCACTGCTCCTGTGGTGAAACGCAACGGTGAGCCCTTGGCGGCCAACCTGGAAAAGGTTGAACTCGTGCGTGACGACCAAGTAATCCACACCTTCGAGGACGTGGCTCCTGGCGCTGCGTTGACTTGGGTGGACAATGGTGATGACCTGACCCTGGGCCAGCACAAGTATTATGCTGTGGCCTATAACGAGAATGGCGCTGGCGACAAGAGCGAGGTTGTGGCCGTGAAAATCATTGTCACGCTCAATGTGCCCTATACCGCCGATTTGACCCAGCCCGAGAACTTTGACATCTTTACGGTGATCGATGCCAATGAGGACGGCAGCACATGGAATTGGGATAATACCTACAAGACCAATTACAATTACAGTTCAGACAATGCGGCCGATGACTACCTTGTCACACTTCCCATTTGGCTGGAGGCTCACAAAAACTACAATGTGCTTGTCAATGTCCGCAATTCAGGTATAGACGAGCGATTTGAAGTGCTGCTGGGTGCCGAGCCCACGGCCGAGGCCATGACCACCACGGTCATTCTGCCCACCGATGTTACCACCTACGAAGACGAGGGTGAGGAATACGAAGGCATGTTCTCGGTGAATGAGGCTGGCAAGTATTACCTGGCCATCCATGCCATCAGCGATGCCGACGCCTATCGCCTCATGGTGAACTACATTAACATTGACTTTGGTGCCGAGCCCACGGCTCCTGCCGCACCTGCCATCAGCGTTGTTGCCGATGAACTGGCCGCACTGCGGGCCGAAGTCACGCTGACTGCTCCCAGTTTCACCATCAACGGTGAACCGTTGACCGCCAACCTGACTAGAATCGACATCCTGCGCGACGGCACCGTTGTGGGCTGCGTTGAGGATGTCACTCCCGGCACAACCGTGGTCTATGTGGATGAGCCTGATGAAGTCGGCTACCACACTTACCAGGCCATCGCCTACAACGAGTCGGGCAAGGGCTTGAAGAGCGAAAAGGTGACTGCCTATGTCGGCCCCGATGTCCCGAGTCCTGTCCAGAACCTTACGGCTACCGACGGTGACGACATCGTTGCGCTGAATTGGGACAAGGTGGGCAACACCGGCGAGAATGGTGGCCCCGTGAATCCTGCCACTGTCAACTATCTCGTCTGGAGCACATATGCCGAAGAGGGATGGACCGACTATTCCATCGAGAAGAATGAACTGCTCGCCACACTCACCGATGCAGACGCCTACGACGTGCCCTTCGACACCGACGAGGGCGAACAGCGCATGGAGTACTGGATTGTCGAGACCAGGAACGAGGCCAATGCCGAGTTCGAAGGCCAGAGTGCAACGACTGGCCTGCTCGTGGGCGCTCCCTATGAGCTGCCCCTTGTCGAGGGCTTTGCCGACGATGAACTGCATTACTTCTGGGAGACCAACGGCACGATCATGATTTCGCCTCAATCGTCTGACGATGACGCTTCGTCAATGGCATTGCTCAGCGAGGAGGAAGGCATGGTGTACTTCTACTCGGGCAAACTTGACCTGAAGGGTCTTGCTAACCCGACACTCCTTTTTGATGTCGCCAGTCCTGACATCCGTTCGCTGGCAGTTTATGGCAGTGTTGACGGTGGCGAATTTACTCTCCTTCAGAACAATATTGCAGTGGGTAATGCCTTCACGCAGGTGAAGGTGCCCCTCACAGCCCTGCAGGGTGGTCGCTACGCTCGCGTTTGCCTCTTGGCTGAATATGCCAATGCTTCCGAGATTGATCCTTGGGAAGGTGAGGTGGTTTACCTGGGCGACCTGCTCCTGGTAGACAATATCCACATTGCCGACTTGTATCAGCATGACCTGTCGATAGCGGTTAGTGCTCCCTCAAGTGTAGTGGCCGGCAACAAGACTTCAATAACGGTTACCGTGACCAACGAGGGCGAGAATGCAGCTAACGGATTCGAGATGCTGCTCACGGCCGGCGACAAGCAGTTGCTGGATGTGACGCCCAACCAGGCGCTTGCTTCCTTCACTGCCTGGACCCAGACGGTTGAGTTCCCGACATCGATACTTGATGAAGCCGGTGATGTTGAGGTCGTAGCTCACGTGGTCTATGATATGGACCAGCAGCCCGCCAACAACGAAGCCCAGGCCTATATCACCATTGTCGAGCCCGCTGTTCCCTCGCCCACCGACCTGGTTGTCGAGAAGATATCGGGCAACGACCTGGCCCTCTCGTGGACGGCACCCGATACCGAAGGTGCAATGCGAGTGACCGAGGACTTTGAAGATACCGGGGCATTCCCTGAGTTCAGCTTGGGTGGCATCACCGCAACGCAGCACAATGGCGCCCTGGGTGACTGGTCGCTCTACGACGGCAACGGACTGCAGTGCTACAGCTTCACAGGCTTTGAGGTACCCAACCTGGGCGATCCCATGGCATGGATGGTCTTCAATTCCATGTATGAGGAATTCCCCGCCGAGGTAGGTTCGATCTATGAGCCCCATAGTGGCAACCAGTTCATGTTGTCCACCTGTGTATTCGGCGTTGATCCCATTCCCAGCACCGACCACTGGCTCATCTCGCCCGAATTGATAGGCAATGAGCAGGAGATCAGTTTCTTCGCTCGCGTGATTACAGCCAACTATGGCTATGAGAGCTTTGAGGTGCTCTATTCGACCACCGACGACGCTATCGACAGCTTTATCCCGCTCGATGAGATATGGACCGATGCCACCGACTGGACCGAGTTCACCTTCACCCTCCCCGAGGGTACTAAGCGTTTCGCCATCCGCCACACTGCCCAAGACATCTTTGGCCTCTTGCTCGATGACGTCACCTTTGAGCGTGGTGCATCGGCACCTGTTGGCTACAACATTTATGTTGATGGCGAATTAGTCGGCAGTACTACCGATACCAACTATGATCTGCCTGGTACGGGCTTGTCTAACGGCGAGCACACGTTTGCAGTGACCGCAGTCTATGAGGGCGGTAAGGAGTCTGCCCCAGCCAAGGCCGTGATAGACATCACCAGCGGCATCAACGAGATCACGTTGGATGGCCAACCCGTGGACGTGTACACCATCGACGGCCGTCTGGTGCGCCGCCAAGCCACCAGCCTCGAGGGCCTGAAGGGTATTTATCTGATTGGCAACAAGAAGGTCTTCGTCAAGTAATCTAGACGATAGATTCCGAAACTCTTTACCCGTGGGGGTGCAGCAACGATACTGCATCCCCACGGGTTCGTTTACCCCGCGAGCAATAATGTAGGCGTGGGGTCTTTAACCACTCAGCCAAACGCCTTTTCGTGGGGTCAATCGGCTGAATAGGTACGGATGGGACGTCCAAGTCTTAATAAAGCATAAAAGTGAGTTTTTTAAAGTGTTGATTTGGCCATTTCTAACATCAAAGTGCGTAGCGAACATTTGGGGCGGTTCATTGCGGTTCGGGACAGAGTTAGTAACTTTGCAACCGAAACGAGAGAAAAGTTAGTATAACTGAAAATCAGAACGGAATATGTTACGAGACATTATTGTTGATCCCTACTTTCCTGATTGCCCGATACGCAATATCCTGTCGCGCATCAGTGACCGCTGGTCGATGCTGATACTGTACACGCTCGACGGCAAGGACACGGCGATGCGGTATTCCGACATCCTCGCGGCCATCCCCGACATCTCGCAGAAGATGCTCACCGTGGCGCTGCGCAACCTGGAGGCCGACGGACTGGTACTGAGGCAGGCCTATGCCGAGATACCGCCACGGGTGGAATACAGCATCACCGAGCGCGGCAAGTCGCTCATGCCACACATCAACAGCCTGATTGAGTGGGCACTGGCCAACCTGGCCGACATCTTGAATGACCGCAAGAATTATTCATCCAATAAAAACCATTAATCACATTTTACTACAATGAAACAGATTGAAAAGATTGCACAGGGTGCAAATTATGCCGCCATCAACGTTGGCCGCATCAGCGAGATTATTGAACACGAGTTGCCCATGGGCCCGGACTTCAAGATTCAGGGCAAGGTCTTCGGCGGACAGGCCGTTGGCGCCGTTGCCAGCGAGTTCTCTTTCCAGACGCTCGTTCCCGGACAGGACAGCGGTTTCCTGCACACCCACAAGACCCACGAGGAACTTTACTTCATCCTGCGTGGCGAGGGCCAGTATCAGGTCGATGGTGAGATCTTCCCCGTCAGCGAGGGTAGCGTCATCCGCGTATCGCCCAACGGCAAGCGCGCGTTGAAGAACACCGGCAGCGAGGACCTGACGATGCTCTGCATCCAGTACAAGGCCACCCCGTTCACCGAGGCCGACAGCCCCATGACCGACGGCGTCATCCTGCAAGAGCCCCTCAACTGGTAACCCACGCTTGCAGAGTTCCGGCGACTAATCGCCTACTATAGAAACATCTACCGCCAGGCGCCCTCATTGATGGGGAGCGCCTGGCCTTGTTATTGATGGTGCTTTCTCTTTCATGAACCTATTTTCGAAATTAATTATTTGCGGTTTTTTGAAATTATTCGTATTTTTGTGCCATATTATCAACGGGTTTTACTATCAATTTTTAATGATTTACTATGACAAAAGGTTTACGAATTCTATGGTGTGGAGTGCTGGCTGCGCTAGTGCTGGCATTGCCGGCAATGGCCCAGGCTCCACAAGGTAGCGACCCGTCAAGTGGGTCGCAGAAGGGTCGGGGAACGTACGCTCAATTGAGTGCTTCGCGTTTGTTTCCGACAACAGTGAACAGCCTGAAGGCTCCCAGCCGCGACGCAGCTGGTGAGGTGGTGGATGAACATGGCATCATCATTCAGCCAGCCGAGGGTGAGTCGAAAACTTACGAGCGCACTGGTCAAGGAATGCTTGGTGAGGATTACGGTGACGGCATGTTCCTGTACTATGAGGCCCAGGACGGCACGATAGAGGTTGTGGAGTGCAGTGACGGAACGGTGTACTTCAAAGACCTCATCTACGGCTATCAGCGTGGCTATTGGGTGAAGGGCACAAAGGTCGGCAACGAGATTAAAGTCGCTGCCAACCAGCCCGTGTCTTATTCCGAGGAGTACAATGCCTCCATCAATCTGCGTTGGGCTCACGGCATCGGTGACGGCACCATTGAGCCTGCCGACAGTCATGCTGACGGCTTTACCTTCACCATTGGCGACGATGGCAGCCTGACGCTGGAAGGCACGACAGAGTTCAAGATGGGAGCCGAGAACTACTTTATCGGCCTGTTCTGGAGTGACAACGATGAATATGCCATCTTCGGCGATGCCTTGACGGTGTATAAGCCGATTAACATCGTCACGCAGGTAGATGTGCTGCCCTATGTCAACGGCTTCACGACGATGGGCGACCAGAAGTCGTTCACCATTGTCGATGGCAACGAAGACAACAGCACATGGTATCCATTCGACGGGAAGTTCTCACACTTCGGCAGCTATGACTATGATGCCGACGACTGGCTGATCTCACCCGCCATCAAGCTGGAGGCCGGCAAGAACTACTATGTGGCCATCGACACGTGGAAGAACACCGATGATGCTGAAAAGACCATCGAACTCAAAATGGGCATGAGCCCCTCTCCAGCAGCATTGACCCAGGATGCCATTGCTGCTGTCGCTGTCGAGTCGTTGGGTGCGGTCACGTTAGAGAACGATAGACTGACTGTTGACGAGACAGGCTATTACTACTTCGGCATCCATGACATCAGCGTGGCCGGAGGCTATTCGCTGTATGTTGACAACTTCGTCGTTGAGGAAGGCGCTGCCGGCAATGCCCCTGCTGCCATTACAGACTTGCAGGTGGTTCAGGATGCCGACGAACTGAAGGCCACCGTCAGCTTCACGGCTCCTGCCATGGCCTTCGACGGCTCGGTACTGACAACGAACCTGACGAAGATTGAGGTGCTGCGCGACGGTGCGGTGGTGAAGACGCTGGAGGATATCGCTCCTGGAGCCGCCGTGCAGTTTGAGGATGAAGGCATGACCATCGGTAATCACACCTACACTGCCATTGCCTACAACGAGAACGGAAGAGGACAGAAGTCGCCGATACTCACCGTGTTCTTCTTCGAGGCTCAGGATATTCCCTATATCATTGAATTTACTGACCCGAGCGTACTCAACGTGCTTAACGTCATTGATGCCAATGGTGACGGCAACACATGGGAATGGAATGACTACGAGAACGGATTGATATATCCTCCCAGCTACAATGCCGATGCCGACGACTATCTGGTGGTGATGCCCGTCAGGGCTGAAGCCGGCAAAAACTTTAAAGTGACTTTTACGGCTCACACCGGATATGCAGCCGAACGCTTTGAGGTCCTGGCCGGCCGTCAGGGCACACCCGATGCCCTTACCATGACCGTTATTCCCGTGACGGCCTTCCAGGCCGACGAAGCCACTGACTTTGAAGGCAGCTTCACGGCCGATGAAAGCGGACTGTATTTTGTCGCTATCCACTGCATCAGCGATATGTATGCTTATGACTTGTTTGTTGACAAGCTGGTCATCGAGAAGGGTGCAGAGCCTACCGCTCCTGCCGCTGTCAGCGACCTGGCAGTGGTTCCGGGCGAGCTCGGTGCCAAACTGGCCATTGTGACATTTACCGCACCGTCAATGGCCATTGACGGCACAGCTCTGACCGAGAATCTGACGAAGATTGAACTGCTGTGCAACGGCGTGGTCGTAGAAACCAGGGAGAATGTCGAGCCCGGTGCTACGGTCGAGATAACCACCACGGTCGAGACCCCCAACTACTACACCTATCAAGTGATCGCTTACAATGCCTCTGGCATGGGTCTCCCGAGCGACAAGGTGAAGGTATGGATTGGCCAGGACGCACCCGGCAGCTTCTACGGTGTGCAGGCTGCAGACAACGGCACCAGCGTCGAGTTCAGTTGGCCAATGGTCACCGAGGGCGCCAACGGCTACTATCTGAATCCCGATGATGTGGAGTATCAGATCCTGGCCACCGAGTTCAACGGTTGGGGGTATGACTTCACCGACGTTCTTGGCAGCGTGAAGGGTGTCGACCACTATACCCTTGAGTACAATACCGACGAGGGCGAACAGCAGTTCACCACCTGGGGCGTCAAGCCTGTCAACGAGGCCGGTGAGGGCTATCCCGTCAGTGTGACGTTACTCACAGGTGCGCCTTACACTCTGCCCTTCGAGGAGAACTTTGCCGATGGCGACGTTTCCTACTTGTGGGAAAAGGATAGTGATGCTTCCCTGTATGTTGTGGACCAGGCATCGGACGATGACGGTTACGGATTGGCCATGACCACAACTTGGTTTACGGGAGACTTTACGCTGAAATCAGGCAAGCTGGCACTGCAGGACGCTTCCAATCCTGTGCTCTATATCGACGTGAAGGGTAATGGCGTTGAGACGCTTTGGATTACGGGCAGCACACTTGCCGGCGAACCTGTCCTGCTGCAAGAGGTAATGCTCAGCGACGAGTGGGCCACCATCTCGATACCGCTCAACTACATCAAGGATGCCCGCTACTCGAGACTGGCCTTTACCGCATCGTTTGTTAATCCGTCGACCGAAGACTGGATGAGCGGCACCATCACAACGTGGGGCGATGCTGTATTCTTCGACAACATACGTATTGTTGACGAGAACGACAGCGGAATCGACAATATACAAAGTGACGAGACAACCACTCAGAACGGCATCTTCACAATCGACGGTCGCCGCGTGAGCGACACAGCCGGCCTTAAGGGCTTCTATATCGTTAACGGCAAGAAGGTCTTCATCAAGTAAGAGCCATTAGGAGCTCTACTTTATCCTGCAGGAGCCCCTCAACCGGTAAATTTAGATACCGCGTATTTTATTAGACCGAGCGCACCCACGAAGGTGCGCTCGGATTTGTTCTATTTGGTGATGTTTCAGTCCGTTGGACTCTCGACGTTGCGGACGACGGTCTCCCTGTTGACGGCCTTATACAGGTTTGCCGCCACGCTGTTGCGGGCCCGTTCGGTCAGCATGGCTGAGGCTTTCTCAATTTCTTTGGTATCAAAAGCGAAAAGAAATATCAGCGCTGCTGCAGCATCCTGGTCGGGATGGGCCTTGACATAGTTGTGCACTGCAGGAATCAGCACTTCATTGTATAGCCCGAAGTTCAATTTGCTATATAGATCATATACATCTCCATAAAATGGCCCAAATTCACCGCTCAAGTGCTTATTGCACTCATTCATGCCAACCAGAATCGGGCCAACGATTTGTTGGGCTTCGTCATAGTCCACATAGAATTGTGATCCGCCCAAGTGGGTGACTTTGTACTCATTTTGATAAAAGGCGAGCGTCTCCCCCGGGATGGCGGGAAATACCGTGGTGAGCCTCTTCACATCGGTGACATAGAGCAATGCCGCATCCTTCAGGTCGATGGTAAGTTCATGCTCCTCACCGGTGATGGCACGCGTTTCTTTGGCAATGGTTTCCCAACTGTTAACATCGACGATTTCGAGAGTGACCGAGTCTTTGCGGCCCTCAAACGTTCCTTTCACAGTGAATTTACCCCCTTGAGCCATGGCACCCAGGGTCATCATGCCCATGAGCATGGCAATGAATAGTTTCTTTAACATGTCCTAAAAGTTTTAGAATGATACTTAAGTTTCGTGAGCCATTGAGTTGCTCACTATTTTGGGGGTTAATGATTTTCCATTGTATATCTGAATTGGGTTGCTATCAATAAGACTCATATTTATAACGTGAAACAGGACAACTTATTGCGACAATACTACTCTTCATGGAGTCTGATTTTTTCCAGTTTAGGATTTTGTTATTGAGAAATATCACTACCTTTGCGGCGCATGAACAGCAAGTTAACACATAACGGCATCACTCGCAAGCAACGATTGTTTGCTTGGATGATACTGTCGGTATATGTGCCGATGGTGTTGCTTGCTTCGCTTCATGTGCATTCCATCAACGATTTCTCCAGGGCTGTCGATTGTGACCAATGCCACACTGCGGTTCACCATTCGGGCCACATCACGACAAGTAACCATCACATTGATGAGTGCCTGTCGTGCCGGTTCCTGAGCACACAGATAGATGTTCCCCGCACGGTGACCAGCCTGGTGGTGAAGCAGGTCACGACCCAACTGGAGTATTACCTGGCTGGCGATCCTGTTGTCAGGGTCGTGGCCCAGCCGTCGTTGCGTGCTCCCCCATCCATGCTGTGATTCATCAGTTTTGGCCAGATAGTCGATGAACGATTATCCGGCCCTATGAACATTCCTTTTTATTCATTCAAAAGAATCACAGCATGAAATCATACTTATTGATTCTGCTGCTGGCGTGCACGTGCACGATGGCAGCGCAAGAAGCGGTCGTGCTCGACTCGACCGACGTGTTCTTTCGCCACATAGAACTCAAACAAGTGGTCGTCACCGGTCCGACCGGTGCCGTAAAGATGCAGGACATGTCGATGCCTGCGGGTATCGTTGACCGTAACAGCCTGCGCATGACCCCGGCCACCAACATTGTTGACGCTGTGGCCAAACTGCCCGGCGTGTCGCAGGTGAGCACCGGCAGCGGCATCTCCAAGCCCGTCATCCGCGGACTGGGTTATAACCGTGTGGTCGTCGTGGCCGACGGTGTGCGCCAGGAGGGGCAGCAGTGGGGCGACGAGCACGGTGTAGAGATTGACGGCAACGCCGTGAGCTCGGTCGAGGTGCTCAAGGGTCCCGCAAGCCTGCTCTACGGCTCGGACGCCCTGGCGGGAGTCCTCAAACTCAACACCGACCCCGTGGTGCCACTAGGCAAGATGCGCCTGAATGTGAACAGCGAATACCATACCAACAGCGGCCTCGTGAACTACTCGTTCAACTACGGCGGCAACAAGCAGGGGTTGTCATGGAACATCCGCTATGGCGACAAGTTCGCCCACGCCTATAAGACTCCCGGTGACGGCTACGTGCCCAACTCGCAGTTCCGCGAGCGTGCTCTGTCGGGTATGCTGGGCATCAACAAGACTTGGGGACACACGCGCCTGACAGGCTCCTATTTCCACCTCACGCCCAGCATCGCCGAGGGCGAGCGCGACCCGCAGACGGGCAAGCTGGTGCAACCCTATGCCGACACCAAGACCTATCACCATGGCCTACCCTACCAGCAGGTGTATCACTACAAAGCCGTGCTTGACAACGCCTTCTATCTGGGCGACGGCAGGCTCAATGCCGTGCTGGCCTACCAGCAGAACCGCCGCCAGGAATTTGAGGAGCCCGACGAATACGGCCTTTACCTCAAGCTGCACACGGTGAACTACAACATCCACTACGTGACACGACGCTTGGGCGAAGACTGGCGCATCACCAGTGGCGTGAGCGGCATGTGGCAACGCTCGCTCAACAAGGGCGACGAGTTCCTGATTCCCGACTACAGCCTGTTTGACTTCGGTGCCTTCGTCACAACGACGGCCAACGTCGGCCGTTGGGCACTGAACGGCGGATTGCGCTTCGACAACCGTCACCTCGACAGCCGCGAGCTGATGGATGACGGCGACCTGCGCTTCCAGGCCTTCAAACGCGACTTCAACGGCTTCACCGCCAGCGTGGGCGCCGTTTGGCACGCCACCGAGCATCTCGACCTGAGGGCCAATGCCGCCCGTGGTTTCCGCGCCCCCAACATCAGTGAACTTGCCAGCAACGGTGTGCACGAGGGCTCGCTGCGCTACGAGGTGGGCAACCGCGACCTCAAGCCCGAGTTCAGCCTTCAGTTTGACCTTGGTGCCGAATTGACCACGTCATGGCTGGACGCACAGCTGGCGCTGTTCAGCAACCGCATCGACAACTACATCTTCATCCACCGCACGGGCGATGTCATCGACGACGAGTTCATGACCTATCGCTACGACAGCGGTGATGCCCAGTTGCTGGGCGGCGAGGTGGCACTTGACATCCATCCCTGGCACTTCCTGCACCTGGGCACCAGTTTTGCCATGGTCAATGCCGTGCAACTGCACCAGCCCGAGGAATCCAAGTATCTGCCGTTCACGCCGGCTCCGCGTTGGCAGTCCGACATCAAGTGGGAAGTCCTGCACGACGGTCGCGTGCTGAACAATGCCTTTATCTCGCTAGGTGTGGACTATAACTTCAAGCAGGACCACTACTACCGCGCCGACAACACCGAGACCGCCACACCGGCCTATTGCCTGTTGAATGCCGCCATCGGCACCGACATCATGATTAAGGGACAGCGTGTGGCTTGCCTGAGCATCATGGGGACCAACCTTACCAATAAGGCCTATCAGAGCCACCTGAGCCGTCTCAAATATGCCGACGTCAATCCCGTCACCGGCCGCCAGGGTGTCTTGAACATGGGCCGCAACATCATCTTCAAGCTCACCATTCCCCTCGAGTTCTGATTATCCTGTCGCTCTGACGGTGTGCAGTAAATCGCACGTTCCGCAGGTGGACTATTTGTCTCCACCTGCGGAACTGTGATTTAATCTGCAAATGTATCGGGGTGATTGATGTCGCTAGTCGCCGCGACAGGTACCCGTGAAGTGAGAATCATCTTACTTTTTTGCAGCAGATGATGGCACACCGTCTTTTGGGTTAATCTTGTTATTTGGCTTTTTTATAACGGGCTGTGCGGTGGTCGCTGATAATGCCGTTCCAGTTCATGCCGAAGGCGAAATCATACCGATGGCCATTGCGGTCACGATAAGGTGTCATGTCTTGCGGCACGTCTTCGTTTTGGCGCTCAACGGTTTCCATATCGGCGGGCATCTGGAACGGCAGCAGGCCTTGGGGCTCAAACATGCCTGAGATGATGTCGAGTTTGGCGCGATTCTGTATGCCGAAACACAGCAGTATGGCATCGGCCGTCGGCTCCAGTTCGGCAAGCACGAGCGGTCGGCTCGCGTTGATGGTTACTACCACCGGTTTGTCGCCCATCAGGCGTCTCGTTTCGTGTACGAGGTCGAGGTCGGCCTCGTTGTGTGTGGTGACCGTCTTACCGCGATAGCTGCGGTCGGTAAACTGTTCCTTGGGGTCACCGCCGGCAATGCTCGGTTGTCGTGCGCTGGAGGCAGTATAAGGACGGTATTGGAGGCTGATGGGGACGTAGCCGTTGCCCCCGGCTTCGACGTCAGCCCTGGAATAGCCGAAGCCGCCCATCGGCTCATCGATGTCAACCAGGGCAAAATCGGCCTCGGCAGGGTCGTCCACCACCGTGAAATAGCGTTCCACCAGGTCGCGGCGAATGGGATAGTCGGTGTGCTCCTCGTATTTCTCGCCCCAAAAACCGGTCATGGCCGGGTAATGGCGCTTGGGGAGGTAAACGCGGGATTTCGGCGCCTGGGGCAGACAACCGTCGTTGTTCTTGAGCATGACGATGGAGCGCAGCTGCGCCTCGTATCCAGCCTGCATGTACTCGGGGTTGCCGACGGTGCGTGTCGCCTCCTCGGGGTCCACATAAGGATTCTCGAACAGCCCGAGACGGAAACTGTTCAGCAGCAGCCTGCGGGCGCTTGCCTCGAAACGCTCGCGTGCGCTCTGCTCGCCGTGGTCCTTGGCCCACAGGCGATAGGCTTCGAGAACGGGCTCCTTGTCCTGATTACCGCCGAACTGATCCACGCCGGCCAGCAGTGCCCTGTAGTGACGCTCGGCTACAGTGAGGTGCTCCACGCCCCAAGGCTTGCCCCAATGCTTGTCGACGGCGGGATAATCGCCCGTCACCACCCAGTCGGTACACACAACGCCGTCAAAGCCGTAACGCTCACGCAGCAGCTCGGTGATGATGTATCGGCTATAGCTCATCGCCACATTGTCGCCGCTGGGGTCGATGCCCCAAGGCACGGTGTAGAACGACATGGTCGCACTCGCGCACCCCGTTGGGCCATCCAATCGGAACCCGCCATTGATGAACGGCTCTAGGCGCGTCTGGAACATCCCGCCGGGATAGACCGCAAATCGCCCGAAGCTGTAGTGCGAGTCCCTGCCGCCCTCTTCCGAGCCACCTCCGGGCCAATGCTTGATCATGGCATTGACGCTGTGGTAGCCCCAGCCGTCGGCAATGAGGGCATCGCCTTGGCTGGTCTGGAACGCGTCGCAGTAGGCCTTGGCATAGTCGGTGACCAGCTGCGGATCCTCGCCGAAGCAGCCGTGGTTGCGGCGCCATCGCGGGTCGGTTGCGAGGTCGACTTGAGGTGAAAGGGCTGTGGTGATGCCCAGCGCACGATATTCACGAGAAGCGATTTCGCCAAATCGCCGCACCAGCTCCGGGTCCATAATGGCGCCCATGCCGATGGGGCGCGGCCATAGCGAAATCTGCCCTCCTGCTCCCGCCAGAAACTCATCGGCGGTCGCGGTCTCGTTGCGCGGGTCGCTGCTGTTGTTGGCGGGTATGCCGTGTTTCAATCCCTCTACAAGGGCTTGCACCTTGTTGTTCCATCGCGCTGCTGTGGCAGGACTCTCGACCTTGGTGACCAGCACGGCACGCACGTTGTCGTTCTCGAGAAATGCACGCTGCACGTCGGTCAATTCCCACGGCTGGGCGCCACTGTCCTTATAGGTTTTGCCCCCATAGACCGTTCCAGCTGTTTGGGGCACAGGCTGATGGCTGCTGTACAGCATCAGTCCGGCAATTTCCTCTATCGAGAGTCTGGATGCCAAATCACGCGCCCGTTCTTTGGCTGACAGTCGCCAGTCCTCATAGGGTTCAAGCTTGCCGTTGCGGTTCAGGTCCTTGAATGCCAATCCGTCCACACTGATGATTCCCACGCCGCTGTCGGGGCTATAGCCCAGCGTCGGGCCATGCTGTTGCACGACCAGGTTGTAGCCATCTTTTTCCACTATGTCAAACACACGGTCATTCATCACGCCATTGCCAGTAAAAGCGGTGCAAACCAAGGTCGCAGCCAGCATAATTCTTAACGTATTCATTTCTCAAACCCATTATCGGAAATCAATCAGCTTCCAATGCCCAAAAATCAATTCCACAAAGGTACAAAATTCCCCCAAAATGTCCGAAGAAAATCCCCAACAAGCATGAAAAAATACATCAAAAGAACCGTCCCCATTTACCAATCCATTATTACCCATGCGAAGGGTGCAGGACTGTGGCAGCCTGCACCCTTCGTGATGTGGTAATGAATTGTTAATCGTTATAATGCGTAGAATGGCATTTCACGTCCGTTGTCAATCTTGAGGATGAGTTCCTTGCTGGTGAGCGAGACGATCTTCATGTTGTGCATCTTGGGCATTCCATCAAGCATCGTTTTTTTGAATTCGCCTTTCAAGCCGTTGAGTTCACCCCTGATTTGCTTGTCCATCTTGGCCTTGGTCTTGGCATCCATGCCTTTGATTTCATAGTCAAAGTCCACCTCGGCCTTGCTTCTGTCAAGGTCCATAACCAAGTCTTTGTCGTTCAAGGTGTAGGTGCCGGGAACGCTCACACTACCCGTAATGGTGACGGGCACACCGTCTTCTTTCATCTGATGCTCTGCCCCGACGAGGAGTTCGCAGGCTCCGTTTTTATCGAAGGCCAAAGCCACGAGTACATCTTTGCCGTCATCATCGGCAAGTTTTGTCCCCCATTGATGGGCCGTCAGGCTCTGGGCATTAAGGACGAACGCCGACACAAGCATCAACATCAAGGTAAAAAATAATTTCTTCATAATCTGAATGAATTGAATAATTGTCGTGGGTTAATTTGCGGGCAGTGACAGAACCACCGCTATAATTACTGCTGCAAAGATAAGAATTCTAATTCAATTAATGCTGAAATCGGCATAATTTCTTAGGAAATTGGCCGCTTGGCGAAAAAACGCTACCTTTGCCCCTACGAGAAAGATAAAATCTAAATTATGAAGAATATTGTCACTACATTTGTATTGATGGCGTTGCTGTTTTGTTCATGCCACAAGAACAAAACAGATGTGAATCAACATGCCGAAATAACTGCCGAAATGGCCTACGAGGGCGTGAACAACTATTGCCACAGCGAATATGACTGGAGTGCTACCGAGGACAATCCCGTCATGATGTCTGTCATCATGGGAGACGAGACTGAGACGGAATACCAGGTCATCTTCCGCAGCTACACGGGCGCACTGGTGTCTTTCTATGTTGATAAGGCCAGTGGCAAGACCCGCATGGTGGAGTCGGTCCCCACCCTGAATATCGACACCGTTACCGGCAACATCAATCTGTTTGATTACCTTGGCAAGACCAACTGATCCGCATCCAGGATTTGATAGACCAAACAATCTCACACAAGAGCAAAAATGAGATACGATGGAAACAGGAATTGAACTTGTCAGGCTCGCTGAGGAGCGCACTATCGCCTTCAAGGAGGAGATGCAGGAGGCATTTGAGAGCGGCTTTCAGGGACATATCAAGGAAGACGGCGAAAACCAGTGGCAGGTGCTGCCCGACGGGGACTTCTATCAGGCATTGAGGGCCGAGGGGGCCGAAGCCTATGAGGCCATCGATGCCGACGGACAGCGTGTGGGCGGTGCCATCATCACCATCGACAGTGTGAAGCATCATGGCGAGTTGGCTTTCCTCTACGTGAAAGTCGGTGTGCAGGGTAAGGGCACCGGCCAAGCCATCTGGAAGGCCATCGAGGCAATGCACCCCGAGGTTGAGGTGTGGGAGACCTGCACCCCCTATTTCGACCGCCGTAACATCCACTTCTACATCAACTGCTGCGGCTTCCACGCCATCGAGTTCTTCAACGCCCATCACCGCGATCCGAACATGCCGGAACAGTTCGACCCCAGCGACGGCCTGTTCGTGTTTGAGAAACGCATGAAATAACCGCTAAAACGACTATCATCATGACCGCATTCAGACCCATGCGCCGCAATCGGCAGCAATTATCCCGTGAAGAATGTGAACGCATCCTCGGCCGATGCACATCGGGCGTGCTAGCGTTGACGGGCGACGGCGGCTACCCCTATGCCGTTCCCCTCAGCTATGTCTATGCCAACGGGGCTATCATTTTCCATTCGGCCGTGCAGGGGCACAAAGTCGATGCCATCAGGCGCGACAACCGTTGTTCGTTTTGCGTCATCGATCAGGATGACATCAAGCCCGCCGAATTCACGACCCACTTCAGGAGCGTGATCGCCTTTGGCCGCATCCACATCCTCGAGGACACAGACGAAAAGGTGCAGGCCTTGCGCCGTTTGGGCCGCCGATACTCCCCCAACGACGAGCCCGGCCTGCAACACGAAATCGACAAATCTCTGGACCACGTCCTGCTCCTCCGCCTCGACATCGACCACCTCTCCGGCAAACAAGCCATCGAACTGGTGCAGGAAAGATAGTCAAGAGTCCAGACGCCCCCTCGACACTAAACACTAAACCCTAGACGATAAACTGCTCGCTGACGCGAGCAGTTTATCTGAGTAATAATGCTTATATTTTGTAGAAAATTGTTATATTTGCAGCGGAAATTAGTAGTGATATCCTCGCAAAAGGGCAGTACGGCAATAGCGGCAGCTGGCCACTATAGCGGGGACTCTATACAGTCAGCCTATTGATTGTCAGATTTTTTATTATACTAACATTAACTAAATTATTATTGTTATGAGCAGAATCAGTAGCTTTATCCTTGCCACCCTCGTTGTCTTGTGTGGCACGATGACGGCCTTTGCTGGCCAAGATGAAAGAAACGGCCATGCCTATTTCACGCAGTCGGAGTTACCTAACATGGTCAACTTCCTGCCACCCCCTCCCGAGTTTGAGTCATCGCGTTTCGCTGCGGACCAGAACCAATACCTGTGGGGCATTCGTCAACGCCAGAACCAGGAACGCGCCGAAATGGCCATTCGTGACGCTGTTTACGGTATGCAGACTATCATTCAGGAGTTCTGCCCCATCCTGGGCCTCATGATCACTAAGGAAGACACGCCCGAGTTGTACACCCTGCTGCAGGACGTGGGTGCCACATGCGACAGCATCAGCAACCGCGCCAAAGAGAGATATATGCGCACTCGCCCGTTCGTGTACTACAACCAGCCTACCCTCGTGCCCGAGCAGGAAGAGGAGCACATCACCAACGGCTCTTACCCCTCGGGTCACACCGTCCTGGGCTGGACGATGGCTTTGCTGCTGTCGGACATCAACCCTGTTGTTGCCGACACCCTGCTTGCCCGCGGCTATGAGTATGGCCAGAGCCGCGTCATTGCCGGTTACCACTGGCAGAGCGACGTAGACGCCGGCCGCCTGGGCGCTTCGGTACTGTATGCCAAGTTGCAAGGCAACGAGCGCTTCCGCGAGCAGCTGGCAAAGGCCCAGCAGGAATTCAGGGAGAAGACCCAGGGCTCAAGCAAGGCGAAAGAGATTATCGCCCCCGTCGGCAACTCAAGGGCTTACACCATCACCGGTCTGCCCGCCACGAGCGAGACACGAGGCATCATCATCCAAGACGGCAAAAAAATCTTGAGGCCGTAACGCCAACGCCCAGGGCACCACGCCCAGCAACATCTATGAGAGAATGCCGCCTCACGAGGGCGGCATTTCTCATACCCGCTCATCTGGAATCACGTCATGGCAACACATGGGAGAACCTGGATGGACGGGACTAAGTCAATATTTTGATACGCTCTCTAGATAAATGGCATTACTTTATGCCGCTCTTGAGACGCAAGATTTTGCGTCTCTACTTGTGTCACTTTGTTGGTTATTTATAAAAAACTCCTGCCGGCATACACTGCGGCAGGAGTTTTGCGTCTGATTATCGGTCGATTGTTAATCGTCGGTGCCGAAGAGGGGATCTTCGGGCATCAGCATCACGGGCTTGGTTTCGGCAGCCTTGAGGATGTGCTGCGGCACGTATTTCTTGTCAACGACCAGGCGGAAGGAGTACTCGTTGAACCACTCGTTGGTCATGATGATGTAACCCTTGTGTCCGCTGTCGGCGCCCCAGGAGTTCTCCACTTTCCACTTGACGGGGTTGCCGTTGTCGTCAAGATCGACGGCGCAGATGGTCATGGCGTGGGTCGAGCCGCTGTCGAAGGTGGCGATGCGCTGGGCCTTGTTCATGGGGAATGTGGTGCCGAACAGTGTGGCATAGTCAAAGTTGTCGAGGGCGAGGTAGCCGTTGGCACGGTTGAGCTGTTTGCCCACGTCGAAGCTGGCATAGAGCTTGGTGGAATCCTTGAGCGACGCGATGGCCATGGCTGCGATGTCCTCCATGGGGAGGTTGACGTAGCGCCAGTTGTGGCCGTCGTAGGTGTGGCGGTCATATTCCACCTCATAGGTCTTGTAGTATTCCCTGCGGGGGTCGTTCATCGCCATGATGAAGGTGCCGTTGATGGGGCCGCCCACCGTCTCGCGGTAGAATTCCAGCGGGGTGTAGGTGCGCGCGGGGCCTACAGGCTTGCCGTTCTTGTCGCGGAAGGCGTAGGTGAACGACTTGATGGGTTCGCCCAGCGTGAGCGAGAGCATGGAATAGATGGTGCCGAGCATCTCGGTCTTGCGCTGGTTGATGGCTTTTTTGCTCTTTTTGTCGGCAACCATCTGACGCAGTTCCAGTCCGAACTCGCGCAGCTTAGAGTCGATGAGTTGGCTCATGCGTGAGGTGCGTTCGGCCGAGTAGGTCTCGGGCTGTACCTCAACGGGCACGAGGCCGTATTTCTCGGCCAAGTCGGCAGCGCCGCAGAAAGTGCCGCCATCGTTCATGGGATGGTGGAAGAAGAACTGCACGCGCGTGTCGTCAATGGGCTTTTCGGCGCAGTCGATCACGCCTTGCAGCATGAGGTTGGCCTTCTCGAGCTGGTCATAGAAGAAGAGGTAGTCGTGAGAGAACTCCACGGCAATGGAGTCGCCGTGACGACGCGCGAAGTTGGCACGCATCACGTTGAAACTGGAGTACATCCAGCAGCGTCCGCTCTGTCGCTGGTTGTGGATCGATTGCTTGGGAGTCTCGATGCTGAAGTGAGTGTCGGTAATCGTGTTGTTGCGGTAGTTGCGTGCGAGATCGTCGATGGCATTTGTCGCCATGGCATTGCTGATGGCCTTGTTTTGGCGGTTTGCCGAGTTGGCGACGATTTGGCGCATCATGTCGGGGCTGATGCCACCCTGAGAACGGTCTTGTGCTGAACCGGCAAAGGCGAGGCCTATTGCCAGGGCAAGTATTATAAATCTGTTCATATCAAGTTGTGAAATGTTTTAAGGCGCGGCACTTGGCCATTGCGCGAGATTAATAGCTTCTTTGACTGCAAAGGTAGTGCAAGCCGAGCACAATGCCAAATTTATTTGAGCATTGTTGAGGCGCCGCCTACCTTGCCCAGACAAAATGAACGGCTCGAGGGTGTGGAAAAAGGATGATGATTAAAGAGGCTGTTGCAATCAAAAAAGTTGCGGGCATTTCGCGAGAAATCGCTACCTTTGCAGCAGTGACAGAACGATATACAGGGATTTACGTCATGAACAAAGCCGCCAGCCATATAAAGCCACTGATGCCGATTCTTTCGGCTGCTTACGGTGTAGCCGTCATCTATGTGACCGCTATGCCTGTTGCCGGCGATAATCCGACTGTCGTCGGCGAAGTGTTGACTTGGCTGATCACATTTGCAGGAATCGCTCTGACGCTGTTTCTCGTGCATCGTGTTGAACCGAAAGTGTTTCCCACGGCCAGACAATTTCCGCTGAAGTTGCCAAAGGTCTCGGTCATTGTGGGGTTGTTGCTGATAGCACCCCTGTGGCGCGTTACCGATGAGTATATCGTTTATGGTATCACGTCGCTGGTTCATAACATACAGATGAAGCCACTGACCTACACCACCGCAGAGTTGCGCGAAGACCTGTTGTCGAGCGTCCATGCCGTGTTGCTGGCACCTGTACTGGAAGAGTTGTGCTTCAGGCAAATGGCTATCTCCCCCTTCGGCCGCCGCCGCACACAGATAGCCGTCGTTGTGGTGATGGCGATATTGTTTGGGATGCTTCACGTGCGTAACTTCCCCGGCGCTTTCATCAGTGCCCTGTTCTACGGGTTGGTATTCGTCTGGTCGCGCAACGTCTGGTATAGCGTGGCACTCCATGCAGGATGCAATCTCACGGCTACGCTGCTGGCTGTTTACTGCTGGCTGCAACTAGGCGAGATGCAGATGTCGAGTACGCCAGTTATCATCCTGCCCGATATGAAAGTGATTGTCGCAAGTTTGCTTTTAGCCATTGCAGGAGGATTATTAATCAAGAAGAAACGATAATATCTAGATTAATATGAAATACCTATTTCCCTTCGGCGAAACTGTTCGTCGATTAGTTCAACAAGACAGAAGCCCAAAGAAGGTCTTTGTGCTGGGAGTTTATGCCAGTGCCGTTCATGCACGATGGATAAAAGATGATAAATTAATGTGCGAAGCGCTTGCCGTTGCGAGTGAGCCTCGGATCTTTTGGGATGGAAATCAGAAAGAAGCTGCGGAGATTATCAGCAGAATCGACATTCCTGAGCAAATGGGTACACTGGAGCCGGCGAGGACTAACCTGAATGGCCCATCGGCTAAGGTATTAGATAACCAGATTCTTGCCCCATTGGGCTTTACACGTAATGACGCATGGCTGTGTGACCTGTTGCCGGAAACGAGATTGAATTACAACCAAATCAATATCATTCATAGAATATACGAACCTCTGGCAAAGTTATATGGGTTAAACGAAGTGACTATTCCAAAAAAGACAAACTCCTTTTGTAACAAGGCCCGCAGCGAGGAGATCACTTCGGAATTGGAAGAGTCCCAAGCAGAGACCTTAATTCTTCTTGGTGACATTCCCATAATCCAGTACCTGAACCGAGTGGCCGAAGTTGATTACAAGAATTTACAGGAATATGTCGATTTGTATGGATATGGCCATTATTCGCAAACCGCAATCAATGGCAAGACCTACAATATACTTCCCCTAGCCCACCCCAGACAGATAGGAGCTTTAGGCGCACACAGCGAGAAGTGGTATCGTTTACATCAAGAGTGGGAAGACAATCAAAGGTGAAGGTGGCATGGCAATGCCTCGGCTAGAGAAAGTGATTGAATGAATATTACTTTTAAGGAAAAGCACTATCTTTGCAAAAAGATATTTTGATGGATTAAAACGGAAGATTACTCGGGCAAGAAATGCATCATCAAGTAAAAAGTCCGTTGGAAAT
Organism: uncultured Bacteroidales bacterium; assembly: GCA_902793405.1. Classification (GTDB taxonomy): domain Bacteria; phylum Bacteroidota; class Bacteroidia; order Bacteroidales; family Muribaculaceae; genus Sodaliphilus. The sequence goes on from CADBDH010000012.1 coordinate 65,369, forward strand.
TTGGCGGCTACGGCGAAAAGGTGTAATTTTGCGGCCAATTTTAAGATAAGGCTATCATGCTGACACTGAGAGTTGACATATTTAAAGGCAAAAACGTTCAGGCCACGAGTTGGTTTGGAGGCTATCGCCATATCTGCACACCAGATTATGCAATACCCGAAATGTGCTCAACGACTTTCAGGAATCGGTGCCCACGTGACACTCACGAAGTGATGTAACGTGTAGCCATATCCTGAGATACTGCTCAAGCAAACGATAAAGAGCGGTTGGAAAGTCGAATTCCAACCGCTCTTCTTTTATTTAAAACTACGAAATATGTTTAAAACTACGAATTACGCGAATTATACTAATGGCATCCGCGTTCAAATTACATCAAATTTTACTAATGGCATCCGCGTTCAAATCAAATTTCACGAATGGCTTCCGCGTGTTGCTCGCATCCGCTCGCAGTTTAGAGTTTAGGGATTAGAGATAATTAATTATTAATCGCGCCGACTGGGGCGCACAAAACGTCGAATTATGAACGAAAGACTAGACACGATTGCCTTGCACCTGATGCAGGCAGGTAAATTGAAACCGGGGAATACGCTCTCGGGAAAGAAAGTGTTTTTCACATCAGACACCCACTTTGGCCACACATCCATCCTGCGCCACTGCAATCGTCCCTTCGGCGATATTGAAGATATGAACCAGGCACTCATCGAGAACTGGAACCGTGTGGTCGGCAAGAACGACCTGGTGTTCCACCTGGGCGACTTCGCCTTTGGCGGTGCAGAAGTGTGGTACCGTTTCCTTGACCAACTCAACGGAAGGATTGTGCTGGTTGTGGGCAACCACGACATCTATCACCTGCGGGCCGAGATGCTTGAACGCTTCGAGCAAGTCGCATTTGAGCTGTATGTCGTCATTGACAACCAACCCATCTTCCTGAATCACCATCCCTTCTTGAGCTACGGTGACTCTCATGGCAAAGTGTGGCAACTGTTCGGCCATGTGCACACGCGAGGGAACGGGCAGGGCAAGGAAAAGGATAAGCAGCGGTTGCCCTTGCTGATGGCGACGCAATATGACGTGGGTGTTGACAACAACAATTATACTCCCGTCTCATTTGAACGTGTGAAAGAGATTATCAACGCTCGACAAAACATTTACTAATCAATTGTTTAGACAACAAGTATTATGGACAGATTAAGACTATCGAGAGTTAGACAAGTGTTGAAAACAACGAGTTATTCATTCAAATCGTTTAATCATCATCAGAAGCGCAGCGCGGATGATGCCGCTCCATGCGCAGCCTGATATTATAACCAACAAGCATTATGGACAATTCAATTACATCAAATAAAAATGCCGGCAAACAAGAACGCGTTAATACGCTACAAGACTATAGACCGCTGCCTGCGGAACAGGTACCGTCTGTGGACCATAGACGACCTGACCGAGGCTTGCTCGGATGCCCTATACGAGATGGAGGGCATCACCAAGGGAGTGTCCGTGCGGACCGTGCAGGGCGACCTCCAAATCATGCGGTCCGACAAGTTGGGCTACAACGCCCCGATCGAGGTCTTTGACAAGATCTACTACAGGTACGCCGACCCCAACTACTCGATCAACGAGATGCCCCTGACCGAGGATGACTGCCGTCTGCTCAAGCAGGCCGTTGAGATGCTTGACGACGACGGCAAGGCAACCGTGAATGAGATGCGGGACGTGCTCACGCTTGTGCGCGAGCGGCTCACCGCCCTGTTGAACTACGGATAGAACGATGCCCCGACTTCAACCGATCGATGAAGCCGGGGCATTCTGTGTGCTTTTTATGGGTAAACTTAGCGCTCACCGTCCGTTGACGAGGGATCGTATTCGACCTCGACGAAGATGAGCCTGCGGTGTCCCAGGCCCTTGTCGCGTTCGTCATACTTGTCGCGCAGGTCGGTGAGTATCTGGCAGAATTCCTGCTCGGTCAGGATGGTCTTGAACGGGTCACTCTTGCCACGGGAGTGGTAGAGCCTCATGCCCCTTGTCGCCATCAGCGCTGCGCGGAACCGCTCGCTCTGGTCGAACATGGCTTGATAGGCATGGCGTATCAGCTGCTGGAAATCCTCGGACTGCCGGTCTATGGCGATGTCCTTCCACCAGACAATCTGGTCGGTCTGCCAATGGACGCTCGACGCCCTCTTGGCATTGCGGCCCTTCATGGCGCATATCTGCCGCTGCTTGTTGCGATCCTGTTGCTTGAGCGACTGGAGAAAGCCCTCCATGCTGCCGCACGCCACCCCGTCAAAGGTGAACGGATTGCTGCACAGGTTGGATAACACCTGGGAGGGATAATCGCTATGCGACCATATATCTATGGCCTTTCCCCGACGAACCATCCATCTTATGTATAATTGTCTGAACATATTCATATCATATTTTTCCTAGATTACTTCTTTACTTCATTACTGTGACTCCGCTGGGACTCGGACCCAGGACCTCCATATTAAAAGTGTGGTGCTCTGACCTACTGAGCTACGAAGCCAATTATCCGTTTGACGCTGCAAAGGAAATATAGCCGACCGCAGCCTTTTTTCGTTCCAAAAAAAATCTACATTTTTTCTTCAAAAAACACCTGTTTTTCTCAAAAAGGATAAGGAATATCTCTACTACAACCTGGAATTCCTCTCTTGCTCTCCATCAACTAATGGCAAATTAATTACAGGACCTGAGCGAAATTAGTGAGTGTTTCTCAAAATAATCGTTACCTTTGCAGCAGTGACAGAAGTATGGAAATAATTAAGGACATTATTCTTGTTGGTACAGGTAGTTTCTTCGGTGGCATCGCCCGGTACCTGGTATCATTGGGCATGAAGGGCATGGGGTCCGCTTTCCCGTGGGCAACGATGACCGCCAACATTGTCGGTTGTCTGCTCATCGGTGTGCTTTGGGCAGCCTTCAACCGCGTCAATGCCTCGTCGCAGTTGAACCTGCTGTTGATTGTTGGCTTCTGTGGCGGTTTCACCACATTTTCCACCTTCTCAAAGGAAAGCCTGTGTCTCTTGCAGGCTGGCAATTATTCCACATTCATTCTGTACGCCCTGGGCAGTATAGTGCTTGGCATAGTAGCCGTTGCCCTGGGCTATGCATTGGCAAAGTAAACCATCACGATGATGAAAGAAGAGTGTTTGATATGCAAGGCTCCGCTGGAGTATCTTGAGAACGATGAACTCATGGAGTGTGCCATTTGCCACAGGAAGGAGCGCAGCAAGACCCGCTGCGTCCATGGCCACTACGTCTGCAACGACTGCCACACAGCAGGGCTGGATACTATCATCGGGCTATGCCTCGCCGAGGCTTCCCGAAACCCCGTTGAGATCATTGAGAAGATGATGGCGCAGCCGTTCTGCCACATGCATGGCCCCGAGCACCACGTGATGGTGGGGGCTGCCTTGCTCACTGCCTACAAGAATGCCGGGGGCGAGATTGACTTGCCAAAGGCTCTGAACGAGATGATGTCCAGGGGCAAGAGCGTTCCTGGCGGAGCTTGCGGTTTCTGGGGCGCCTGCGGTGCAGGCATCAGCACGGGGATGTTCGTGTCCATCATCTCCAAGTCGACGCCGCTCGCTAACGAACCTTTTGCCCTGTCACACCAGATGACGGCCAGATCCCTCGGAGAGATAGGTCATATCGGCGGCCCGCGCTGCTGCAAGCGCGACTCGTTCCTCTCCATCCTCGCTGCCGTCGATTTCGTCAAGGAGCACTTCGGCGTGGAGATGGAACGTCCCGAAATCATCTGCCGCTATTCAAGCAAGAACAACCAGTGCATCGGGCGGCGGTGCCCCTTCTCTCCAGCAAACCATTAACAGCCGCTTACCACCCATCTTCCATGATTCTGGAAAAACCGCTTCCCTACCCCATCACCACATCGAGCGCCATCATCAGGACAAAACCGATGGCGAAGCCAATGGTACTAACATTGGTGTGCTGGCCGCTTGAGGCTTCGGGTATCAGTTCCTCGACAACCACATAGAACATGGCTCCTGCGGCAAAAGCGAGCATATAGGGAAGAACGGGCAAAACCAGAGATGACAGCAACAAGACAGCAAGGGCACCGACGGGTTCAACGGCACCGCTCAGCGAGCCGATGAGGAAAGACCGCCAGCGGCTGTTTCCCGCCGCGCGCATCGGCATCGAGATGATGGCACCCTCGGGGACGTTCTGGATGGCAATACCCAGCGATACCGCAATGGCGCTGGCCAGCGAAATGTTAGTGATACCGCTGTCGGCACCGGCAAAGACGACGCCCACAGCCATGCCCTCGGGCAGGTTGTGGATGGTCACCGCCAAGGCCAACATCGCCGTGCGGGACAGATGGGAACGGAGGCCCTCGGGCTTGCTGCTCCCGAGATGCAGGTGCGGGGTCAACTCATCAATCAGCAACAGGAACCCGATGCCCAAGAGAAATCCTACGGCAGCGGGCAATACCGCCCATGCGCTCCCTGATGCATCCATCTCCATTGCTGGAATCAGCAATGACCAGACCGAAGCCGCTACCATTACACCCGAAGCAAAGCCCAGCAGTGCCTTCTGCAGCCTCACGGACATCTCGCCCTTCATCATAAAGACGAAGGCCGACCCGAGCATGGTGCCCAGCAAGGGTATAAGTAACCCGATAACAAGTATGGTCATGACGATTCCTTCGATGCCTGTTTCACGCCGAAGATGGCGGCATACGAGGGTTTCTTGCGGTGGATGGCAGTATCCATGAAGCCAGCCTCGTCAAGCAACTTCTGCAGTTGCTCTGGCGAGTAGGCCGTCATGCCTTCCACCACGTTAGTCCACATCGAATCACCTTCAATCACCTCTACCATGATGACGAAACGGCCACCCGCCTTCAGTACACGCCGCACCTCCTGTAGGCACCCAGGCAAGTTGGGCCAGAAATACACCGTCTCGACGGCTGTCACGAGGTCGAATTTACCGTCCTCGTAAGGCAGTTTTTCGGCAGATCCTTGGCAGACGTACACCTGCTTGTCGAGCACGGCGGCATTCACTTTGCGCGCCTTTGCCACGCTTTCCTCCGAGATGTCCATGCCATAGACCTGTGCTCCGTCGCTGCGCTTGAGCAGTCTCTTCAATGTCGCTCCGCCACCGCAGCCGATGTCAAGCATTGTCCAGCCTGACTGGAACTTCACAAGGTCAAGACCCCAGTTTGTCAGCGGCGCGTGACCGAAGTTCATGAACCGCAGCATCATTCTCCCCATCATCCCTCTAGGATGTGCACAATTAGTAAAGAACGTTTTTAGTATTCCCATATCATTTAGCTTTTTAGTTGGCTGCAAATGTACAATGGGAATGACATTCATAGCAATACCAAAATATTGGTATTTTATTCGCTCATATTGCCATAAAAATAGGAGAAATCGCAACTAGGAGCCCCACAATCCAGCTTCCAACTAAATGTAGAGTATCTAAAGGAGAACGGAACCATGGACGTTGAGGGTTTGTAAAACACGAGATTACTTGGTATTATTTGGTGGTTTCTGTATTTGTAACTAACTTTGCAACCGAAGTCTATAAAACTATTTTTAATACTATGAGGCGTACCCTTCTATCATTCATATTGAATTTGTGCCTGACCAGCATTGCCATGACAGCATGGTCACAAAACCTGATGTTAAGCCAAGAGGAACCCGAGGACGAGATTGCGGTGGTGGGCTACTTCAGCAAGAACGACACGATGACCTACAGGCAGACGCACAACAAATACAAGGTTCAAGGGAACGATACCACGGCCAGCGAGTCCTATGTGGAGGAGTTCATGATTGTGGTGACTGACTCGACCAGCGACGGTTACAAGATGAAATACATTCCGCTGAGCTTCACCCTCCATGATGCCGACACGGTCACCAGCCTGATGACTAAAGCCATGAGCCAGTTGATGCAGTCGGTCGAGTGTGAGTTCACAACCGATGAGATGGGATTACTCAAGAGCATCACCAACTGGCGCGAGATACGCGACCAGCTCAAGAAGGGTGTAAAGGCCACATGCGACACGCTATACACGACCATCCCCGACCTGGACAGCATCATGCCCCGAAAGTCGTTGGAAAACATCCTGTTGCTCCAAGTCTCCACCGAGGAGGGCATCCGTGACTCCTTCGAGGAATTGGAGGATCTCTTCGGTCTGCACGGCTACACATTTAAACCCGGTGTCAAGGAAGAAGACACAGAGGAAGAAGGTTATCCCCAGCATATCACCACCTCGATTGGCTACACCCCCATCGAGAACGAACAAGAGGACTTCGACGGCGATTATGCCATCTCAATGCAAACAACTACGACTATTCCTGTCGAGGACGTGATGGATCTTGGCTTCGGCGTGCTGTCAATGATAATGAGCGACATGGCCAACGATAGCCTGGAAGCGGTGCGTGACCAGATTGTTGATTCGCTGAAAATTGCGAAGCCCAATGGTGCCGAACTCATTGCCAAGGAGTATTACGGGTTTTTCTTGAACGGATGGCCCAAAGAATACTATTCCGAGGAAAAGGTTGACCTGGGATTCGTCCAGAACATCGAGACCCGGTATATCGAGTGGATCTCCCGCAATTGGCACTTCTACATCCACGACGATGAATCAACCGAAAACAAAGACATCTGATTCCGTTACGATAAAGAGAATCCGTAAAAAAGCTCCATGTAGGCGAATTCAAACCTATTTGTAGAACTAATTATCAAACTTTATACAACAATGAAAAAGATCTTTTTTTTAATGTTTGCAGGATTACTTATGTTATCGGCATGTAATAACAATGATGAACCTAACGATCCTGATGACATAACCGGGAAAATCTATTTGGCAGTGAGAAATGCTTTTGAAGAAGGTGATGAGGTAATAACCGCTAAGGGAGACATCATATATAAATGTGCACCCAAAACCCGAATCCGACGCTTTTTGGTTAATGGCAGTGATTGGTATGCCGTTGCCCATCAATGGCCTGACACTGGCAGGGATGTTGACATCGTTATTAAAAATGGTAACATCATTAACACGACCGTTGAGCACATTTATGATTTGTGCATTGATGACGGAAACATCTACACGCTGGAAAGCTCGGGTCTAGAGCATAAACAATGGCTCTGCAAGAATTTCACACACACCTATTCACCACTGCTAACCGACCAGTTTTCAGCCAGTCAAATGGTTGTCAATCATGGTGACATCACATTGGCACCATCTAGCAGCAATGAAGCCTGTTACTGGCATAACGGTGATTTCATTGCGATTCAAGGCTTGGATGGCGGGCTGGATGTTTGCGTTATCGACAAAGATGGTGACGACGTGCTAATGGGCGTTAATCGTGATAGATACAACAAGACTGGATATTGGCGTAATGGCAGCAACTACAGCCATTTGAACATCACGGATTATATATTTCAAGTCAAATTGGTTGGTGGCAAATCTTATATCCTTGGAATGCACTACACATCTAGCGCCCGGAATAGCCAAGGTGTCTTCGTAGCGACCTCGTCTGATGCAATTGTCGTAATAGACGGACAAGAGCAAGTACTGCGCACAACAGGAAACACCAACAACTATGCCAAAAGTATGATTCACTACAACAACGACATCTATATCTTAGTGCGAGAATTCGTGACAGAAACCACAGGAAATAAATCTTTCATCTACAAGAACATGAAGCCGATAAGACTGGGCCGGGACGTAACAGAACGTGAAGTAATTGATTTTGCTATCATCGGTTCATAAAAAACAAACTATAAATTATTGATAATTATCAATTATTAGGGTGTCCGGTAAAAGCTCCTTTACGGGCGCCCACGACATAGTGCAGGGGTGTAGCGAGGCAAAGCCTCGCTACACCCCTGCACTAATTGAAGCCACCATCGTTTTTTGAAGGGGGGCGGTTAGGATAAACGGTTATTCTATCGGTATCTGAATGATTGAAAGCCATTTCTCGGGGTCCTCCTGGTTCCAGACTCCATCAACGTAGCAGGTGCGGAACTGACCAACAGGCTTGTAGCCATGCTCCTCTATATAACGGAAAGCTTCGATGTTCGATTCGTAGAATCTTTCATACGGGCCGACGTGCTTCATACAGAGTGCCTTGGGCACTGCGGGCAGACGCTTGAACTGGATGATGGCACTGTCCTCTCCCATTTCCTCTACCTGTTCGCAATACTCAATGTCCACGTCCGTCGGCTTGTACTCCATGTCATGTTCAACAGTAAAGCAGTAGCCCGGCGGTGGGCACTTGCAGCCGAGGCGCTGCATCTCGGGAGCGATTATCTCTACACACATGGAGCCGATGGCTGCGTAGTCGGGAAGGACTTCACGATGACTTGCCACGATGATTTCGGGCAGTGACTGAATGCTGAATTTTTCCATTGTCTTCATCTCTTTGCGAGTGTTC
>CADBDH010000013.1 GCA_902793405.1 uncultured Bacteroidales bacterium
GGCAAAGTGGTGGGCGCGACAGGTTTCCTTGCCGGTGAGGTAGGTGGAGTGGTGCTGACGCAGAAATGGCTGGCCGTTGATGGTTACCAATGGCTGGATTGTGTAGGCGCTGAGGTCGGTGTCGCTGGTGAACTGGCAGCTCTTCCAGGAGTCGGCTTCGCTGCGTGCATTGGGATAACGGTAAAAATTGATGTTGTTCATGGTGTTTTTCATTGATAAATTGTTTAACATGGTATTGTTGAGAGTGCAAAGATAGTGAATTGTAGAGGGCTTGTCAAGAGGAAGGGGGCGTTTTTTATATACCGAAGGCTTGTAATGCCTCGGCCACAGGGCGCGACATTTTTTACAAGCTGGCAGCTTGTAATACTCTAACAACACGGGGGATTGCTAGATGGGGATTGCTCGACGACGGAGCCGTCGACTACGGGACACGTTGCGAGGTGGCTGGACGGACAGGATGAGACTTTATAATAAAAGACAACTGGGACAACTTTGGCAACTATCTTGTTGAATGACGGTTGCTTGAGTTGTTCCAGTTGTGTGCTTTTTACAAGCCGGAGGCTTGCAATACCTCGACCACAGGATGGGGTGTTCTTGTTTTAGTCGCTGGTGGTGAGGAGGTGGTCGATGAGGGCGGTGACGTCGGCGATGTTGATGTTGCCGTCGCTGTTCAGGTCGGCGTTGGTTTCTTTTATCGTCGTCGTCTCGTTGTTCATGAGATAGTCAATCAGCAGGGTCAAATCGCTGATGTTCACCAGGCTGTCACCGTTCACGTCGCCAGGAAGGGCCTCGACGGCATCACCGACGATGTTTGTGAAGTTTTGCCAATAAGGTGCTGCCTGATAGGCTGCCAGTGATGCGGCGGGCACATGGAGGGTAGCGGAGTAGTCGGTGAATGAATTGGCGTCACACACGGGAGGTGTCACTGCATAGCAATAGACGACAGAGGGCTTTACATACATGCCCTTGACCGACGTGACCTCGCTGCCGATAGACACGCTGACTGGCCTGAGTATTGAGATTGTACCCCCTCGCCATTCACCTTCACCATATAATGACAGTGAGGAGATGTGGTAGCAGTTTTCAAATGCATAATAGGCAAGAGAGGTGACCGAAACGGGAATGGTCACGCTTGCCAGACCGTAGCAATCGGCAAAGGCATCATAGCCGATAGTCGTGACACCGTTAGGAATAACCACACTCTCAAGACTGCTGCAACCCTGGAAAGTCCTTTCGTCGATTACAGTGATGGCGTTACTGAGGGTGACGCTCGTCATGCTGCTTCAATTAGCGAAAGCATAGGTGCCGATGGTGGTAACGGAATTGGGGATGACTACGCTCTCCAGGGCTGTACAACCGTTGAAGGCATAGTGGCCGATTTCAGTCACCGAGTTCGGGATGCTCACACTGGCAAGTGCAATGCATTCATAGAAAGCGTCGTTACCAATGGTCGTGGCCGAGGCGGGAATGGTCACACTCTTTAAACTGCTGCAGTAGCGGAATAATCCGTAGCTGATGGCATTGACCGAGTTGCCGAGGGTCACTTGGGCCAATCCGGTGCAGTTGTCAAACACGCTGTTGCCCAGGGTGGTTACCGAGTTGGGGATAACGATGCTGGTCAATCCGCTACAGCGAGAGAAGGCGCTGTTGCCGACAGTAGTGAGAGAATTGGGGAGCGTTACGCTCGTCAGTCCGGAACAATTCTGGAATGCGACGCTGCCGATAGTAGCGACGCCGTCGGGAATCGTCACGCTTGTCAGCTTGCTGCAGCTGAGGAATGCGGCATAACCGATGGTCTTGACCGAGTTGCCGATGGTCACGCTGGTCATGTTGTTGCAAGAGGCGAAAGCGTTACTGCCGATAAGGGTTACCGAGTTGGGAATGATGACGCTCGTAAGAGCATAACAACGGCAAAAAGTTCCTTCGTCAATAGCTGTTACCGAGTTGCCGATGGATACGTTCGTCATGTTGCTGCAGTCGGTAAATGCATAGGTGCCGAGGGTAATGACCGAGTTAGGGATATCCACGCTGGTCAAACTCGAGCAGCCCGAGAATGCGCTCTTGCCGATGCTCGTGACCGAGTTGGGGATGTTCACGTCTGTCAGCGCAACGCAGTCGTCAAAGGCCGAAATGCCGATTGCGGTTATTGTGTTGGGGATGGAAACGCTCTTGAGACTTGAACAGCCATCGAAGGCGTAGTCGCAGATGGCGGTGCAGATAGTGGGGACAGTCACGTCTTGAACTTCAGTGCCATTCAGGTAGAGATGATGGGCGAGAGTCAGTGGGTTGGCCTTCTCATTTCCAAACTTGAGGTTACACCATTGCGCAATGCTCGTGATGTTGACACGGGTCAGGCTGGTACAGCCGTTGAAAGCGTCGTTGCCGATGCTGATAACCGAGTTGCCGAAGGTCACGCACGACAGGGCAGTACATCTATCAAATGCCGACGTTCCGATGGTATTGACCGAGTTGGGGATGGTCACACTTGACAATTTGGAGCACCAGGCAAATGCCCAATTGCCGATCGACTTGACTGAATTGCCGAAGTTTACGGTAGTCAGTTCGTCGCAGGATTGGAATGTGGCGTTACCGATAGCAGTGACCGAATTGGGGATGTCAACAACCGTCAGACCGTCGCAATAGCAGAAAGCGCTGTTGCCGATGGTGGTCACCGAGCTGGGAATCTCAATGTCTCTCAATCTATAGCAACGCTCAAACGAGTAGTTGCCAATCGTAGTGACAGTGTTGGGAATCTCAATGCTCGTCAAGTTCATGCATTCCTGAAATGCAGACTGCCCGATGGCCGTGACACGGTAAGTGGTGCCATTGTAACTGACCGTAGAGGGAATCACGACATCACCCGAATACTCATCAGATTCAGTGGGATACGAGCCTTGATAAGTGATTGTTGCCTCGTTGCCATTGATGTTGTAATAGATGCCATTGACCTCAAAGTCATGGGCTGAAACAAGTGCCGGTAAAAGAATTGCCAGGACAAGTAGAATTGATTTAATGCTTGTTTTCATAGTTTATATGGTTTATATGTGTATGTCTTGATAGCAAATTGCCATGAAGCGTTCCGAAAACTTGCCGCAAAAGTAGATATTTTCTGGCAGATTTCCAAAACAACCATCCATCTCCCTTACTGTTTTTGATTCACCAATTACCATAACAACCAGGATGGCTTGTCGCGGTTCCCCTCATCATGAGGCATAAAAAAAGAGACGCAAGGGTGTTGCGTCTCAATAGTTTATTGGCAGTTCAATTACTGATTAGTTCTCTTTCTTGGCGCGGAGGCAGGAAACGGCGAGGAAGAGAATGAGGGCGATGTACATGACGATGGCGAGCCAGTTGCTGGCACTGTCGCTCAGGGGGCTGACGTACTTGAAGCCGAAGAAGATCATGGCTGCACTGACAACGCCCATGAGGGCACCACCGGCGATGAAACCGCTGGCGAGCAGGGTGCCGCGCTCCTTGCGGGCCTTGTTAACGGCTTCGTCCTTGCTGCGGCTGCCGACGAACCAGCTGATGATGGCGCCGACAAGCAGCGGAGCATTGAGCTGCAAGGGGATGAACATACCCAGCGAGAAGGGCAGGGCAGGCACCTTGAGCCAGTTGAGCAGGAGGGCGAGGATAGCGCCCACGCCGTAGAGTAACCAGGGGGTTTCGCCACCCATCATCAGGGGCTTGATAACGGCTGCCATGGCGTTAGCCTGGGGAGCTACCATGGCGTTGGGACCGGTGAAGCCGTAGGCCTTGTTCAGGATCATCATCACACCACCGACGGTGGCTGCCGACACGAGGGTGCCGACGAACTTCCAAGTCTGCTGCTTGGCGGGCGTGGTGCCAATCCAGTAACCGATCTTCATATCGGTAACCATACCGCCAGCCATCGACAGGGCGGTGCAGACCACACCACCAATGACCATGGCGGCCACGATACCCTTGGAGCCCTCGAGGCCGATAGCGACGAAGATGACGCTGGCCACGATAAGGGTCATCAGGGTCATACCCGAAACGGGGTTGCTGCCCACGATGGCGATAGCGTTAGCTGCCACAGTGGTGAACAGGAAGGCGATAACCAGCACAACGAGGAAGGCCACGATGGTCTGCAGCAGGTTGTGGATGACGCCGATGTAGAAGAACACGAAGGTCACGAGCAGGGCTGCCAGCAGGGCAAACACGAGGACCTTCATGGAGATGTCGCGCTGATGGCGCTCGACCTGCACGTTCTGGTCCTGTCCCTTGAAGGCCTGTCCGGCGAGGCCGGCAGCGTTCTTGATGACACCCCACGACTTGACGATGCCGATGATACCGCTCATGGCGATACCGCCGATACCGATGTAGCGTGCACCGCCGGCGAAGATCTCGTCGGGAGCCATCTGGGCAAACTCGGGATTCATGCCCATGAGGGGAACGATGATCCACCAGATGAAGGCACTACCGGCAAAGATGATGAAGGCATAGGGCAGGCCGATGATGTAGCCCAGACCCAGCACAGCGGCACCGGTGTTGATCTTGAAGATCATCTTCACATTGTTGGTGAAGCTCTCCATGGCGGGGATGGCTTGGGTGGTGAGCACCTCTTTCCACCAGCCGAAGGTCGAGAGCAGGAAGTCGTACAGACCGCCCACGATACCCGCAATGAGCAGGGGACGGGCCTGGTCGCCGCCCTTCTGGCCGCTGACGAGCACCTGGGTGGTCGCGGTAGCCTCGGGGAACGGGAACTTGCCGTGCATGTCGCTCACGAAGTACTTGCGGAAGGGGATGAAGAACAGAATACCCAAGCAGCCGCCCAGCAGCGAGCTGAGGAAGACTTCGAGGAAGTTGACGGTGATTTCGGGATACTCGGCCTGCAGGATGTACAGGGCAGGCAGGGTAAAGATGGCACCAGCCACGATGATGCCCGAAGCGGCACCGATCGACTGGATGATGACATTCTCGCCGAGCGAGTTTTTGCGTTTGGTCGCGGCACCAATGCCGGCGGCAATGATGGCGATGGGGATGGCAGCCTCAAACACCTGGCCCACCTTAAGGCCCAGATAGGCTGCTGCGGCACTGAAGATGACCGCCATGATCAGACCCAGCGAGACGCTGTAGGGCGTAATCTCGGGATAGGTCTTGTCGGGCTTCAAGATGGGGACGTACTTTTCCCCGGGCTTGAGCTCGCGAGCGGCGTTGTCGGGCAACGACATCTCGTCTTGTTGTTGAACAATGATTTCGTCTTCTTTCATAGATATGTTAATTAGTTTCTAGTTGTTAGTTCTTAGTTTTTAGTTTAGATGAGTTAACAAACTGCGAAGATAGGCAAAAAACGTTATCCTGTCGCCATAAATGGTGCTAAATGTGGGATTTTTTTGTGAGATTGAAGTTTTTATCTACCTTTGTTGTCAAGAATAAAGGCAAAAGGAGATATTATGAAAAGGAGATTTTTGTGGTTGGCCATGATGGCCAGCCTGACGATAGGAGCGATGTACGCTCAGGACGTTATCTGTAACGAGCAGGTCGCACTCGATGCCCTGACGGCTTATATCGACACGATGCGCCCTGTTGACCCGCATGTGAAGCTGTTCTACACCAACCTGGTGAACAACCCAACGCACAGCTACCGCATCGAGCATCTGGACCTGGGCTTTAACGGCTGTACGGGCCGCGTCAACGAGCAAGTAGTGATGGCCGACGGCAGCAAGCGCGACAATGTGTTCATTTTCAACGAACAGGGCCTGCTCACGCAGTCCACCATCCAGGGCAGCAAGGGTGTCAAGACGGTCACCGACTACACCTATGACTATGACGAGGTGCTGGGATTCACCATCAAGCAGAGCAAGAGCAAGAACCGCACGATCAACTTCGCGCCCATCTATGGCGCACATGGCCTGCGCGAGAGCATCAAGGGCGACAACGGCAGCCGTCAGGACTTTACTTATAACGAACGGGGCCACCTCACCAAGCTCGTCATCACCCCTGCCAAGGGCAACAAGCGCACACTGCTCTATCAGGACGGCTATGTCGTGCGCGAGGAGGTGGACGGCAAGGTCTATCGTTATCACTACGACTTTGACACCGCCACAGGCAAGAAGTTCCTTATCGCCATCAAGGAGCTGAAGGGCAACGACGTGGTGCATGAGCGCACCTTTGACTACGACATCGACACCCACGGGCGCTACACGCGCGTGAGCATCGCCCTCGACGGCAAACCCCAGATGACGATAACGCGGAGTTATCTTTAGTTGTTAGTTTTTAGTTCTTAGTCCTTAGTTGTTAGTCCTTGGTTGTAGGTTGGGTTTCTGGGGGCTTGAAACAATAAAAGGGGTTGCTTTAACGTTTTTAAAAATAATTAAAGCAACAGTTCAGCAATTTCATGAAACGGATACTCTATATTTTTGTGGGCTTGATGATGGCATCGGTGGTGCTGTCGCTGTCATCGTGCAAGGGCCCTAAACTGAAGGATGCCGACGAGGCCTACGACCGCGGCGAATACTTTGACGCGGCGGCGATCTACCGTCAGCTCTATAACCGCTATAACCGCAAGGAAGACCAGTGGTTGCGCGGCGAGTTGGCCTTCCAGTTGGGCATGTGCCACCTGAAGCTCAACCAGGGCAACCGCGCCGTTGCGGCATTCCAGAATGCCATCCGCTATGAATATGAAGACACCACCCTGTTGCTGCGTCTGGCGCAAGCCCAGCAGCGCGAGGGCCTGTATGCCGCGGCTATCAACAGCTATAACGAGTATCTGGATATCGCTCCTGACAGTTGGGAGGCCAAAGTGGGCATCCGCGGATGCGAGCTGGCCCCGCAGTGGAAGGAGGAAGGCTCGCGCTACATCGTCAAGCAGGACAAACTGTTCAATTCACGACGTGCCGACTACTGCCCCATGTATCTGGACAAGAACATGGAGTACTTCTACTTCACATCGACCAACGAGAAATCGACGGGTGAGCTGCGCAGCGAGATTACGGGTACCAAGAAGGGTGACATCTACTTCTCGAAGAAGAACGAGAAGGGTGCCTGGACACGCCCCGAGGTGGTGGAAGGCGGCCTGAATACCGAGCATGACGAGGGTGCTGCCGCATTCTCGCCCGACGGCACGACGATGTATCTCGCCCGCGCCGTACGTCAGGACTGGCCCACCAATGTGGAAATCTACACCAGCACACGCAGCGAGGCCAAATGGAACGCTCCGCAGAAGTTTGAAATCACCGCCGACACCCTGAGCAACTATAGTGACCCCTTCGTCAGCCCTGACGGCAACTGGCTCTACTTTGCCAGCGACATGCCGGGCGGGCAGGGTGGAACCGACATCTGGCGCATCAACCTCAAGGACAAGCACGGTACCCTGGAGAACCTGGGTCCGCAAATCAATACCAAGGGCAACGAGCGTTTCCCCAACATGCGCACCGACAGCCTGCTTTACTTCTCGAGCGACGGCCATCCCGGCATGGGCGGTCTAGACCTGTTTGTGGCCAAATTGCAGCCTCAGGAGGAGAAGGGCCGTACGTCGATGGACATCTGGGAAATCGAGAACATGGGTGTGCCGATGAACTCGGCAGCCGATGACTTTGGCCTCACCTTTGGTGCCGGCGAGAGCGGATTTTTCTCGAGCAACCGAGGCGATGCCCGTGGCTATGACCACATCTTCAGTTTTGTGAAGCCTGACCTGCAGATTTGGATTTCGGGATATGTGGTGGACAAGGACGACGAGCCGGTGCCCAACGCGGTAATCCGCATCGTGGGCGACGACGGCAGTAACCAGAAGACCGCTGCCAAGCCCGACGGGTCGTTCCGTTTCGACCTGCAGCGCGGCGTGAAATATGCGATGATGGCTGGTGCCGATGGCTATCTCAATGCCCGTCAGGAGTTTGTGAGCGACAGCACCGAGGAAGACGCCGAGTACAATGTGGACTTCATCCTCGCTGCCATGTTCAAGGCACAGATTATCGAGAATATCTTCTATGACTTCGACAAGGCCGTCCTGCGCGACGAATCCAAACTGGCACTCGACAGCATGGTCATGCTCTTGAAGGATCACCCCAACATCGTCATCGAGATGGCATCGCACACCGACCGTGTGGGCAGTGCGAAATATAATCAGGGACTCTCGCAGCGACGTGCACAAAGCGTTGTGGATTATCTGATTGCCAACGGCATCCCGCGTGAGCGCCTTAAACCGATGGGCTATGGCGAGTCGCGTCCCAAGACGGTGACCAAGCGCATCCACAGCCAGTATCCGCAGTTTGAAGAGGGTGTGACCCTGACCGAGGAATTCATCAAGACCCTGAGCAAGGAGGATCAGGAAGCCGCCGACCAGGTGAACCGACGAACCGAGTTTGAAGTCATTGACACAGAATACCAGTATTAACATCAAGCGCCTCCCAGGGAGGCGCTTGATGGTCTAGGGTCTAGGGTTTAGGGGCCATCCGGCTACTTTGACTACTTGCGATTGACTATTGTTTATTAGCGGCCGATGCAGTAGTAGGTGAAGCCGTATTCTTCGAGTTCTTTGCCGTCGTAGACGTTGCGGCCGTCGATGACCAGTGGCGTCTTCATCAGGCTTTTTACCGTTTGCCAGGCGGGGATGCGGAATTGGCGCCACTCGGTGAGCAGCAGCACGGCGTCGGCGCCCTTGACGGCATCATACATGTCCAGGCCGCAATACACGTTGCTCCAGCGGCGCTTGGTGGCGTTCATGGCCACGGGGTCATAGACGCGCACATGGCATCCGGCATCCATGAGCAGGTTGATCGTGTCGATCGAGGGGGCAGAGGTCATGTCATCGGTCTCGGGTTTGAAACTCAGGCCCCACAGGGCTACGGTCTTGCCCTCGAGGTCGCCCTTGAAATGGTCGTTGAGTTTCTTGAACAGGATGCGTTTCTGGCGATTGTTGACGCTCTCGACGGCCTTGAGGATATCCATGTTCTGGTTATGCTCGTTGCCAATCTTGATGAGGTCGTTGATGTCCTGCGGGAACAAAGTGCCGCCGTAGCCACAGCCGGGGAAGATGTACTTGGGGCCGATGCGGCTGTCGGAGCCCACGCCGTGGCGCACCACGTTGACGTCGGCGCCCACAATCTCGCACAGGTTGGCAATCTCGTTCATGAAGCTCACGCGGGTGGCGAGCATCGATGTGGCGGCATACTTGATCATCTCGGCCGTGCGGGTGTCGGTGTAGATGACGGTGCGGTTGTTGTGCATCAGGATAGTGCGGTACAGGCGCTCCATGGCCTGACGGGCACTGGTGGTCTCGGTGCCGATGACGATGCGGTCGGGTTTCATGAAGTCCTTGATGCCGTTGCCCTCGGTGAGGAAGTCGGGGTTGCTGGCGACGTCAAACTTGATGTCGGCTCCGCGCTCCTCGAGGGTCTTGGCGATGATTTTGGTGACTTGCAGGGCCGTGCCTACAGGCACTGTCGACTTGATGACAAACACGCTGTATTGGGTGATGTTCTGCCCGAAGTCCTTGGCAACGTCAAGGATGGGGCCCAAATCGGTCGAGCCGTCCTCATCGGCGGTGGTGTCGATGGCGCAGAAGACAAAGTCCTGGTTGATAAAGCCTTGTTTATAGTCGCTCAGGAACGTGAGCCGCTTGTCGTTGACGTTGCGGTTGATCATGTTGTCCAGTCCCGGCTCATAGATGGGGATTGAGCCATAAACGAGACGGTTAATCTTTTGGCTGTCACGGTCCACACAGGTCACGTTAACGCCCAGGTCGGCAAAGCAAGTACCGCTCACCAAACCCACATATCCTGTTCCCACTATCGAAACATTCATAGTCTTACTCTATATTAGTCTGTTCAGGTTTACTGATGTATTTAATTTGCAAATATACGAAGATATATTAAAAATTTCTTGCTAATTTCATTAAAAATTGCTAAGTTTGCAATTTCTAAAGTGAAATAAGTCGTTGTATAGATTGTAAATCAACTTGTTGAACCAAAATAAATTTCTTTAATCTATGAAAAAGTATTTAGCAGAAATGGTGGGCACATTCGTGCTGACGTTCTTAGGTTGTGGTGCAGCTGTCGCATTGGGTTGCGGAACTGACACCGCTTCGATTGTTGGAACTGCTATGGCCTTTGGTCTTGCCGTTGTTGCCATGGCCTACACCATTGGCGGCATCAGCGGATGCCACATCAATCCTGCCATCACGCTGGGCGTCTTCTTGAGCGGCCGAATGAATGCTAAGGATTGCGGTATGTACATGGTATTCCAGGTTATCGGTGCTATTCTTGCAGCCGCTGTGCTGGCAGGTATCGTTGGCACGGCATCGCCCGATGCTATCATCACGACAAGTACCGGTGCCAACTCGTGTGCCTTTGGCGTGACTAACGGCCTGATTGTCGAGATTGTGCTGACTATGCTCTTTGTGCTCGTTGTGCTGGGCGCTACTGCAGCTACCAATGGTGCCACCAACAACTTTGCTGGTCTGGCCATCGGTCTGTCGCTCATCCTCATCCACCTGGTGGGCATCCACTTCACCGGCACCTCGGTTAACCCTGCACGCTCCATCGGTCCGGCCCTGTTCCAGGGAGGTCAAGCCCTGAGCGAACTGTGGGTATTCATCGTGGGTCCGTTCATTGGCGGTGCGCTGGCAGCGTTGATCTGGAAGATCATCGACTGCAACTGCAAGTGTGAGAAGAAAGACGAGTAATAAACTGCCCCAAAATAATCATTTACAATGAATTACAAGATTATTGACATTGAAGGCATCGGGGAAGCTTATGCTCCCAAATTGATTGCCCAGGGTATTGAGAACGTCGAGCAGTTGCTTGACGCCTGTTCAGGTCCTATCGGACGCAAAATCATGGCCGAGAAAACTGGCATCAGCGAGAAACTGATTCTCAAGTGGACCAACCATGCCGACCTGTTCCGCGTTAACGGCATCGGCCCGCAATTTGCCGAACTGCTTGAGGCTGCCGGTGTGGATACCGTCAAGGAACTGCGCAACCGTGTTGCTGCCAACCTCGCCGCCAAGGTCGCCGAGGTCAATGAGGAGAAACACCTGTGTGGCCGCGTTCCCGCCGAGGCCGAAATCCAGAAAATGATCGACCAAGCCAAGGAACTCGAGCCCCGCATGACCTACTAATCTATTAGGCCACTAATACACAGCATGCCGCCTGTAATCTATTGAGAGCAGGCGGTATGTCGTTATTTTATTTGTCAGTTTTTGTGTGTCCATGCTAGTTTCCAACCCTGTTTGAAGAATTCCTGTTGTGCCGTGAAGCGTGGGAACACATTCCGCAATAGGGGGACGATGGCGAGTTCTAAGACAATGACCATCAGGAACAGGGCATAGCGTATCAACGTGATGTTTGCCGTACCGAAAATCTTAATCGGAATCACATTCAGGTATGTAATCAAGAACATGTGAGTGCCTAGCACGATGATGGAATAGCGTCCTAGCATGGTCACAACCGGCACTCGTCGAGGCCAACTCTTGCAGAGCAAAAACAATGACAAAACCGATGTGAAGGGTATCACGTAACGATAGAACAGGAATTGGCCAACATTCCCAATTGATTCAGGGTCAGTATAATCGCGGGCTAATAGGAAGGCAACGAATGCGAAAACAAAGAATTGCACTGTTCCCATCCATCGGGAAATGTTATGCCCTTCCAGCCAACCGAACTGCTTGACATAATGCCCGAGCACAAAATAAGGCAAGCCCGTTAAGGAGGAGACCATAAACCATGGTAACTCAATCTGGTGTGAATCCAGCAAGTAGCCGACAATAGCCAAACAGAGAACAGAAATTGCTACCCAAATGTCGTTCAGCCATTTTTTGAGCACATAAAAAATGATGTTGCTCCAGAATAAACTCAGCAGGAACCACAATGGCATTACCGGTTTAAGATGGATATCATTCCGATAGAGGATGTCAAAGACATAGGTCCATTCAAATTGAAATGGAACGCTATTCTTCCAGCTTTCGACAAAAGCAAAAAGTGCACACCCCACAAAGCTTAGCAGATTGAAAAATAACAACGGAATAATGATGTTATTGACTTTGTGGCGTGTGAAATCACTCAGGCCGCCATATAGCTTAAAAAAGATGCCTGAGAGGAAGTAGTAAGTTGGCATTCTGTAGGTGCGCAGCGCATTGCCTATCTGTGTAGCTAACTCACTGTCGCCATCAGGCAGTTCACAGTGCATGAACACTACAAGTATGATACAAATGCCTTTTAACGTATCAATATATGTAATGCGCTTCGATGCCATTCCACGATTAATCAAAAGTGCTTTGCTCTCACGGGATGGTGACTTCGCCGCAGAGGTCGCTGGCCATGTATTTCTTGACCATGCTGGGGGTGTATTGCATGCCGAAGAGGAACATCAGCTTGGTGATGGCGGCCTCGCTGGTGATGTCATAGCCGCTGATGACGCCTGCATCAAGCAGCGTCTTGCCGGTCTCATAAAGCGAGCAGTTCACACCGCCATTTACACACTGGGTCACGTTGACAATGACCACACCGCGGTCAACGGCTTCCTTGATACACTTGATGAACCAGGGATGGCTGGGCGTGTTGCCGGCGCCGTAGGTCTTGAGCACGATGCCCTTGATGCCTGGCGTGTTTAACAGGTAGTCAAGGGTCTGCTGGGTCATGCCGGGATTGAGTTCGAGGAACATGACGTTGGCGTCCATGTCGGTGCACACCTTCAACGGGCGTGGCGGCATTTTCCTCAGGCTGTTGGGGTTATACTCGATGTCTAGCCCGATTTCGGCCAGTTCGGGATAGTTGAAACTCTTGAAGGCGTTGAAGTTGTCGGCACTCATCTTGGTGGCACGGTTGCCGCGCCACAGGTAGTTCTCGAACAGGATGGCGACTTCCTGAACGCGCGGGCGGCCCTTCTCGTCGGTGGCGGCAGCGACCTGCAGTGCGGTAATCAGGTTCTCCTCGCCGTCGGTGCGCACCTCGCCGATGGGCAGCTGCGAGCCCGTGATGATGACGGGCTTGCTCAGGTTCTCGAGCATGAAACTGAGCGCCGATGCCGTGAAGGCCATGGTGTCGGTGCCGTGCAGAACGACAAATCCGTCATAGCGGTCGTAGTGTTCCTCGATGGCCAGTGCGATATCACGCCAGTGGGACGGGTCCATGTTGGAGCTGTCGATGGGTGGATTGAACTGGATGTTGTCAATGTCAAAGTCCAGTTTCTTGACCTTGGGGACATTGTCGATCAGGTGTGAGAAATCAAACGGCTGCAGGGCATGGGTCTCGGGATTCTCGATCATGCCGATGGTGCCGCCGGTGTAGATGATGAGTATTTTGGGTCGTTTCATTGTTAAGTGGTATTTAAGGCTGTTCTTGTTGCATGAGTTTGGCGCCGCGGTCGAAGGCCTTGTGGAAGAACACGAAATGATAATCGAGCGCATTGACCCAGTAGGTCCACGTGTGCGCACCGGGACGGATGATGAAGTCGTGGTCAATTTCCTTCTCGACCATCAGTTCGTGCATCGCCATGTTCTGCGGATAGAAAATGTCTTTCAAGCCATCGTCGATGATGATGTTCTGCGCGGGTTTCAGGGTCGATGCCTTGACCTTGTCCAGTTGGTTGTACACGGCATTCTCTTCCCACCGCTTCTTGTTGTCGTTATATTCTCCCAGGCGGTCCTTGATGTGCCACTTGTCGGGAAATCTTGTGATGTTCATGCATCCGCTCATGCTGCCGCAGGACCAGAACACGTCAGGATGCTTGAAAGCCAGCAGCAGTGAGCCGTGGCCGCCCATGCTCAGGCCCGTGATGGCCCGCATGTAGCGGTTGGCAAAGGTGCGGTAGTGGCTGTCGATATATTCCACCAGTTCCTTGCTGACGTAGGTCTCGAACTGCATCTTGGGATCGATAGGTGAATCCACGTACCAGCTGTCTTGCCCGTCGGGACACACGATGATGAAGCCATACTCGTTGGACAGGCTGTCCAGGCTGGCTCTTCTAGGCCAGTCGTTATAGCAGCCGTAAGCGCCGTGCAGCAGGTACAGCACGGGATATCGCTGGTCTTGCAGGTCTTTGTCAAAATACTTGGCTGGCACGATGACAACATTCTTGATGTTGCGTTGCATCGACGTGCTCATGACCTCGATGGTGTCGCCCTGGACGGGCGGTTGAGTCGGAGTTTGTTCTGCAGGACGGGCACAAGCGCTTGTGGCAATCCCTACAAACAGGGCCACCAGCAGGAGAAGTCGTTGAGAAAGTTTGGTCATCATTTCTTGATAGGTCTTTTTTTCTTGAAAAAATCGGTCATCAGTTTGCCGCACTCGTCGGCAAGGACGCCAGCGGTGACGGTGGTTTTAGGGTGGAAAGGCGAGGCACACTGGGTGTGATAGCCTCGCTTGTCGTCGCTCGCGCCATAGACGATGCGTGAGATTTGGCTCCATGCCAGGGCACCGGCACACATCAGACATGGCTCCACGGTAACATATAACGTGCAGTCGGTCAGGTATTTGCCTCCCAGTGTGGCCGCCGATGCCGTGATGGCCTGCATCTCGGCATGGGCAGTGACGTCGGTGAGCGCCTCGGTCAGGTTGTGTCCGCGCCCGATGACGCGTCCCTTGCTGACGATGACGGCCCCGATGGGCACCTCGTCGCGCTCCAGGGCCTTGTGCGCCTCGTCAAGCGCCATGCGCATGTATTTGATGTCGATATCTTCGGTCTTGAGCATAAATCAGTTCAAATAAACTTTGCGGACGGTGTCGCCCACCTTCACGACATAAACGCGATTTCCCGGCAGGCTGATCCAGCTGTTGATGAGAGGACGTTCATACCATAGGTTGCCGTACACGTCGTAGATGAATGTCCACAGGCCGTGGGCGTCGCCCTGGATGTGGATGGTGCCGTCCAATCCCAGGATGTTGATTTCGGGTTCGGTCTTTTCTTCCTCGCCGATTTCCTCGATGGCAGTCGGCTGGGCTGTGGCTACCAGTTGCAGTTCTTCCTCGTCATACATCAGCGTCGTGGGAACCACCAGATAGTCGGTGCTCAAGGCGCCGACAGGCAGGAAATAGCGGTCGGCAGCGGTGAGAGCCATCAGGTAGCCGTCAGGTCCGTAAATCTTGTAAGCCAGGTTGTTGCCCAACCTCAATGCGGTCCAGCTCTCACCTATATTCTCCTGTTGCATGGTAGGAATGATCGCCAGACCTTCATCTACCCACAGCGAGAACAGTTCGTCATCGCCCCACAAGGGGTCATTCTGGTAGCGGCGCGAGGTGGCCTCGTCGGCCACCATGATGTGAATGTTGTCGCAGTCCTCGAAGGTGTCGTCGCCCATGGTGAGCGGCGGCTCGGCGGCATCACTGTAAATCTCGTTGAGGTGGATGCAGTAGCCGAAAGCCCGTTCCCCGATAGTCTGCAGCGAAGCGGGCAGGAATACCGTCTTCAGGTCGGTGCAGTCCTCGAAGGCTGCCATGCCGATGTCGGTGATGCCCTCGGGCAGCACGATGTTGGTCACGGCAGTTCCTGCAAGCATATAGCGGCTGATGGCGGTGAGCCCTAGGGGCAGGGTGATGCTGGTCAGCCATTCGGCATCGGCAAACGCTGCCTCGCCAATCATGGTGACGCTGTTAGGAATCTGTACCTCGGTAACGTTTGACTGCCAAAATGCCCTGGCCTCAATAGCCGTCACATCGTAGTTCACACCGTCGCAATATACCCGTTCGGGCAAGATGATGCAGCCCTCGTAGTGGTTAGTGCCGTCAAAATAGGCCGGTGCTACGGCAACCTGTGTGTCGCTGATGATATTGTAGTAGATGCCATTGGCCAAGATGTCCTGGGCTGTGGCATGGTGAGCCATGCCCAGCAACATCGCGGTTAATGTCAATATGCAAACAATCTTCCTTGTCATGTTGTCTTATTCACGATAATAAACGCGCTTCACGCGGGGCGCGATGCTTGTCAGTATCTCGTAGGGGATGGTGCCGCGAGCCTCGCTCAGTTGCTCGACAGGCACATGCTCTCCGAAAATCTCGACCGTATCGCCCACCTTGCAGGGCACGTCGGTCACATCGATCATCACGGCATCCATGCACACGTTGCCCACAGTGGGACAAAGTTTGCCGGCTACCCACATGCTCACCTTGCCATTACCAAAATGACGGTCAAATCCGTCGGCATAGCCGATGTTGACCGTGGCAATGCGGCTGTCGCGCTCGAGCACGCCATGGCGGCCGTAGCCCACGGTGGTTCCGCTGGGCCACTCCTTGATGCTGATGATGATGGAGCGCAATGCCGACACGGGCTTGAGAGCCGCTTCGCTGCCGTCAAACAGGGTGCGGATGCCGTACAGGCCGATGCCGATGCGCACCATGTCGTATTGGCGCTCGGGGAAGCGCACGATGCCGCTCGTGTTGAGCACGTGCCGCATGATTTGGTGGTCGAACGACTGCTGCAACAGCTCGCTGCAAGCGTCAAAGTAGTCGAATTGGGCCTTGGTATAGTCGTCTTGCCCGGGTTCGTCGGCGACTGCCAGGTGGGTAAATACCGATGCCGGCTTGATGACGGATTGTCCCTTGAGCATCTCGATGAGTTGCGGCAACTCCTCGCGGGTAAAGCCCAAGCGGTGCATGCCGCTGTCAATCTTGATGTGGACGGGGAAGTCCTTCACGCCATATTTCTTGCCTTCCTTGATGAGTTCCCAACCCATGTCCAGGTTGTACAACTCGGGCTCCAGTCGGTACTGGAACATCGCCTTGTAGTTCACTCCGTTGGGGTTGAGCACGATGATAGGCATCGTGATGCTGGCCTTGCGCAGGTCCACACCCTCGTCATGCACGGCGACGGCGAGATAGTCACAGCCGCAGTCCTGCAGCGTCTTGGCAATCTCGTAGCTGCCGGCGCCGTAACCGCTGGCCTTGACCATGCCCACGGTCTTGGTCCCCGGCTTGATGAGCGACTTGAAGAATTTGAAATTGTGTGCCAGGGCGTTCAGGTCCACTTCCATGACGGTGATGTGCTGCTTGGCTTCCAGCAGGTCGATGATCTGGCTGAAGCCAAAGCTGGGATCGCCCTTGATGAGCACGGTCTCGTCTTCGAAGTCGCCCTTGGTGACATCGCTGATGAACTCCTGCGTGTCGTTATAGAAATGGGTGAGGGGCATCCCTTCGAAATAGTGGCTGTAACGGCACATTTCCTTACCGATGCCGATGAGGCGGTTCACGCGCTTGGTCTTGAGCAGTTCGCTCACGCGGATATAAAGTTCGTCACCGCTGTAACTCTCGGTACTCAGGTCGCTCAGGATGACGGTGCAGGGGCGGTTGCCCGCGCGGCGGGTCATGAAGTTGAGGGCCGGGGTGAGCGAGTTGTAATCGCTCGTGTAACTGTCGACAATGACGGTGCAGTTGTTCACGCCCTCGATAACGTTGAGGCGTGTGCCCACGGGCGTGAGTGCAGCCATACGTTGGGCGATGGTTTCCCGATCGAGCCCCATGTAGAGCAGCACCGCCAGACAGGTGATGGCGTTGTTCAGGTCACGGTCGGCGGTGAAGGGGATGGTCACCGTGCCGGGCTCGTCATCATAGGTGTAATGCAGTGTTGTGGACCTCTCGGTGCGCTCGGCGCCGTCCACTTGCAGGGGAGCATCGCAGTGGTTGCGTGACCACGACATCTCCTGGGCCACGTCGCTCTCGACCAGCGGTGCAATGGTGTGTGTCACCAGCGGGTCGTCGGCGCAATAGACGATGCCCTCGCAGTTGAAAAGGATCTTGGCCTTTTCCTGGGCTTTTTGCTCCATCGATGCAAAGCCGTCGTTGTGCTCACTGCCCAGGTTGGTGATGATGCCGATAGTGGGCCTGATCATCGCCTGCAGGTTGTCCATCTCGCCCACACGCGAGATGCCGGCCTCGATGATGGCCAGGTCGGTGTTGTTGTCAATGTCCCACAACGACAGGGGGACGCCGATCTGGCTATTGTAGCTGCGGGGCGAGCGCACGATGCGGTAGTCGTCCTTCAGCAGTTGGTAGAGCCACTCCTTAACAGCCGTCTTGCCACGGCTGCCGGTGATGCCGATGACGGGCAACTCGCGGAAGCGTCGGCGGTGGAACGTGGCGAGCGCCTGCAGGGCGTCGAGGGGCGACTCCACGGCGATGTAGTTGGCCCCGGCACACTCGGGCTGCGGGTAATAGTCGCTGGCGACAACAAAGTTGCGCACTCCCTTGTCAAACAGATCGGGGATGTAGTTGTGTCCGTCGCCACCCTCGGTGCGCAGGGCAAAGAAGATGGTCTCTTCGGGCATGGTGAGCGAGCGCGAGTCGGTGAGCAGCTGGCTCACGATAGCGTCCTCGTCGATGATGCGTCCGCCGGTCACTTCCAGCGCATTGGATATTTCGGTTATCGAGTAGTTCATTCTTTAGTTTTTAGTTTCTAGTCCTTAGTCCCTAGTTTTTAGTCCCTAGTTTTTAGTCCCTAGTTGTTAGTTTTGCAGTACTCTTTTGAGTTCTGGATTCTGCGACAAGTAGGGGTATTCCTTGATGAGGTTGCGCACCACGCTGGCGGTATCGGCATTGAAGCGGTCCACCGTCTCGCGGTTGGCGCTCATGGGCCGATGCTGTAGCCTCTTGTAGATGCGTTCGCAGCGTGACACGGCCAGAGCGCTGTGGTCATCGAGATAGGTGGCCTGGAAGGCCTGCCAGATGTATTCCACGGCCACATCGCTGGGATGCA
Organism: uncultured Bacteroidales bacterium; assembly: GCA_902793405.1. Lineage (GTDB taxonomy): Bacteria > Bacteroidota > Bacteroidia > Bacteroidales > Muribaculaceae > Sodaliphilus. The sequence continues at coordinate 18,646 of CADBDH010000013.1, forward strand.
CCATGTCGCTGCTGTAGAAGCGGTAGTCGCGCAGGTCGTCCAGCATGATCTCATAGGACGGGAAATAGTCGCAATACTCCTTGTGCTGTGTGATGGCATCGTGGATGGCAACGCGCAGGGCGGCCTTGCTCAGCGAGTTGGTGTCCAGTCCGTCGGCAATGTGGCGGATGGGGCTCACGGTGAGAATCACCCTCAGTTCAGGGTTGAACGCGTGCAGACTGGTGAGCATGCTGTCCAGTTCCCTGGTCATGTCGCTCACCGATGCCATTTTGCGCTCAAACTCGTGCTGCGGCACCTTGTGGCAGTTGGCAACGACCTCACCTGTCGATTTCAGGCGATAGACGATGGCTGTTCCCAGTGTGATGGTGAGCAGTTGTGCCGTTTTCAAGGCTTGATGGCCCTGCTCGATGCGCTGGTTCATGCGGTCGATGGTTGCCTGTTTGTCGGGCAGTGAGTGGCGCGAATGGAAATCAAAGCTGTTCCACACGCCGCTCTGCATGAACAGTTCCTGCCCGGCCATTGGTGTACCCTGGATGAGCCGCTGCACTCCACGTGCGATGCTCATGGGGTTATAGAGCGTTCCCATGGGATTGACCATGGCGTTGAACAGTGCGGCATGCATCTTGGAGCCGATGTTGTCACTGAAACACGAGCCCAGCAGCACCACACTGTCGCTGTGATGCAGCCACCCCCGGTTCTCGCCCGTTTTTACTGTCGTCCTGAACTCCATTGAAACTTAAAATGGTTGTTTTAACTGGCAAAGATAAGGTATTTTTGGAAAAAGTCCTCCACTTTAACGACATTATTTAAAAAAGCAGTTTTTAGTTGGATGCAAAAAAAAGAGGGCTCTAGTTTCCTAAAGCCCTCATTAATCAAGTGTTAGACGTTATTTCTTGATGAAATGGTATTGTCCCGAGATGTCGTTGAAGAAGACCGTGTAGGTGCCAGCCTTGGCAGGAATGTTCAGTCCACCTTGCACTCCCGTGCCATAGGGGAAGGCGTCGGCACCCCAGCTGTAGTCCCAACCGCCGTAGGTGCAGAACTTGACCTCACCATAATAGTCACTGTCTTTGGTCAGTGTCCAATCATCCAGCCACCAGTCATGGTTATTGAGCCCTAAATCATAGTTTACCAGATGCATGGTAGGGGTATGGTTGTTCCAGTCGTTATAATATCCTGGAATCGTGATGGATCCAAAAGCAGGTACCTGCAAATCTTGAGGTTCGATGGTCAAGGTCATTGTTCTGGTGTTCAGCGTGATGGTGTAGTAGTTGTCATTGAGCAGGAACGTATTGTAGTTGGGATTATCGTTCACCATGTTCTGCACGCTGTATTGTCCCGTGTTGTTGTTGACTACCCACATTTCGCTCACGATAGCGTCATGTCCATCCAGATGATGGACCACCGAGAAGCGTTGGCTGGGAATCCATCCCGTCCACGTGAGTGTACCCTTACCCTCCATGTCGAAGTCGCCGACAGGATACAGAGGCAAGGCGCTGACGCCAATCTGATTGCCTTCACCCCATGGCTCGGTACCGATGAAGTCACCCCACAGGTACCACATGTCGATGGGCGCAGGCACGGGCCATGCACCGCTGAGCAGATAGTCGATGAGGTCGGCCACATCGGCGATATTGATACTGCCGTCCTGGTTGGCATCGGCCCCATTCATGTTGATGGATGAGCCATCTCCGCTCAACAGGTAGTCGATGAGAGCGGCGACATCGGCGATATTCACATTACCGTCATCGTTCACGTCGCCGCGCTGCGTATCTCTTAGGGTGATGGCAACATTGTCCACGGCAAAGTAGTCTCCAGTGGGATTGACACTGCCGTCCTTGATATAACTCCAAGACAGCGTGTGAGGGCCTTCGGAGAGATTAACCGAATAAGTCTCCCAGTCGTTATCGTAGGCACCATATACGAATTGGTCCACTCCATCGATGGCGAAGCAACATAAATCCCAAACCGGATCGCTGCCTTCGCCCCATGCCTTGAAGTCAAACGACAGGACGCCAGGCCTATCGAGGTTGACGGTGGCGGTCATGACTGATGAACTGGAGTGTATGCCGGCATTGCCCGACTTGGCCAACATGCGGCCGGCATCATACATTGTGTACCATGGATAATCGCCGACGCTTGTGAAGTGGATATTGCCTCCCTCAACATTCAAGACGTCGTCAAGGGTTGCAAATGCCTCAAGGTGGGTAAATTTCTTCCAGCCCAAAGCGTTCTGATAGGCTGTCCTAGAATTTTGGGGTATATTCAAGACGGCGGTGTTGTACACTTCGGGCATAAAGGTTGTATTATAATCACTATTTGGCTCATTGAGAGTGGGCGGTGTCAAGGCATGGCAGGTCACCTCGGTGATTTTATTGCAATAATAGAAACAAGTCGAGCCTATAGAGGACACATTTTCACCGATCTCCACGCTGGTCAATTCCGAGCAGTTGCGGAAAGCCATACTGCCGATGGTCTGAACCGAATTGGGAATAACCACTTTTTTGAGATTCAAGCAAAGCCAGAAAGCATTATTGCTTATGGTCTCTACCGAAGATGGAATAGCCACCTCGGTCAATCCTTCACAATAATGGAAAGCATAGGCATTGATGGAACGGATGGTATTGGGCATCACGACACGTGTCAACGATTTGCTCATTTTAAAAGCATTCTGACCGATTGCTGTCACCGTGTAGGTTTTGCCGTTGTAGGGTACGGTCCTTGGGATATAGACTGCGCCACTGTAACTGTTATAGTCAGAGGTCCTATAGGTTACCTCCACGGTATTGGAGCCTGTGATATTGTAGTAGATGCCTTCATACTCAAAAGAGTACGGCAATTCCATTATGTTGGAAAACTGATTCCAACCGTCAGTAGATTGGTAGGAACTCTTGCTGCCCTTGGGCACCCATAACTGAGCGTTGTCATAGACAGTTTGCTCAAAATTGGAGGCGTCCATGTTCCATGCTTCAGGACTCAAGGAGGTGACAGACGTCAGACCGGTAGTTCCTTTAAAGACGTTCGCAGCCGAACTGTATGAGTTGTTAAATCGGCAATTCTCTCCTATGATAACCGTTGTCAACGATGAGCAATCGGAAAAAGCCATTCCGCCTACATAAGTGACCGAATTGGGGATCTCCACACTTGTCAAACCCGTACAACCCAAGAATGCACCGATATCGATGCTTGTTACCGAATTGGGAATCTTTAAGCTGGTCAATCCCGAACATCCCGCAAATGCAACTCGACCGATTGTAACCACGTTGTCGCCGATGTTTATTTCGGTGATTTGATTGCAATTCTGAAAAGCATAATCACCGACCTCGGTAACGTTATATCCGTTGGCCGTTGAGGGGATAGCATAGTAGCCGGCAGGTGACGGAAGTACATGGCCTACAACCTTAGCCGTGGTGGGGCTGGTGATGACAAACTGGAGGTTGTCACAGGTGAAGTCGTAGGTGCTGGCAACGATACGGGAGAAATTTTTCCAAACATCGGCAGTTTGATATGCACTCAAGGCAAACGAGGGGACGTTGAGCGTGGCATTGGCATAGGCCTGGCTGGGGAAACTGCTGCTGTCGACACACATGGGCGGCGTTACCGCACGACAGGTAACGTTAGTGAGATTATTACAGCTATTAAATGCGTTTTGGGCAATCCAGGTGACACTGGAGGGGATGATGATCTCCTGCAACGTAAGGCATGCGCCAAAGGTGCAGTAATTGATGTACTGGACGCCCTCGGGGATGTTCACTTGGCTCAAATAGTAACAGTCATAGAAAGCATAATTGCCGATGCTGCTGACTGTCGGTGGAAGCTTCACGCTATATAGCTCATGGCCATTATAGAAGGCTTCAGTGCCTACCGAGGTCACGTTGTAGGTGGTACCGTTATGGACGACCACCTCGGGAACCTCTATGTCACCGCTGTAATCCTCGGCAAAGCGGAGGGCGTGAGTGACGGCTACCTTGTTGTCGCCCAAGTTTTTATAGAAAATGGCATTCTCGACAAAGTCGCAGTCCATTTCCTCGATGTTGGTAAACGTTGACAAACAACCGCCCACCGATTGATAGGCATCCTTTTTGCCCTGTGGCACAATGAGTTTGGCCCTGCTCAAGACCGAATCCGGAAAGTTATTAGTATTCCAACTATATGGTGTTGGCGACAGGCAGATGATGCTCTTTAAGTTGGTGCAACCGTCAAACACATAATTGTAGCAACCGATAAAGTCGGCAGAGAGCGTGATGTTGGTCAGCCCTGTGCAGTTCTGGAACGCATAGTTCATCAGATATCTGATCGTGGGAGGTAAAACCACACGTTTCAGGTTGGCACAGTCTTTAAAGGCAGAAGGGTTGATTTGGATAACGTTGTAGGTCGTGCCATTGTTGGTCACAGTGGATGGAATAATCACCGTGCCGCTGTAACTGTTGTAGTTGGTGTCCTTGTAAGTCACATAAGCACTTGTGCCATTGATGACATAGTAGATGCCGTCCTTGGCAAAGTCGTAGGCACTGGCGGGCAAGGCCAATGCAAGACACGCCACCATGGTGGCCAATGTCCTGAAAAGAGTAAGTTTGTTCATAAGCGTGATATTTTATGGATGAATATTATTATGCTGTAATTATAGCGCAAATATAAAGTAAAAACAGGAAATTGCAAAGTTTTTGGTGGTTTTTATGCCTTATTTTCGAGGTTTTAAAAGAAATTTGCTCCAATTATTTGCAAACTTGAATTTTGTTACTAATTTTGTAAGTTGTTTAATTTTCAAATGCCTCTCGCCATGAGTGACCGTAACGACAATCAGCAAGGATTCTGGTCGCGTGTTTTCCACCTGTATTATGATGGATTCCGCAGCATGACTGTGGGCAAAACCTTGTGGCTGATCATCGGCATCAAGCTGTTTATCTTCTTTGTCATCATCAAGATGATATTCTTCCCCAACTTCTTGAACACCAAGTGTGACACCGAACAGGAAAAGACCGAATACGTGCGTCATCAACTGGTGGACCGCTAACGACAATCATCACTAAATATAAACTAACTATCTATTATGGAAGAATTAATCAATGTAGTTGACTGGTCGCGGGCGCAATTTGCACTCACGGCAATCTACCATTGGCTGTTCGTGCCGTTGACACTGGGTCTGGGCATCATCGTCGCCGTTATGGAGACGATTTACCTGAAGACCAAGAGTGAGAAATGGCTCGCGACAACCAAGTTCTGGATGACAATCTTCGGGGTGAACTTCGCCATCGGTGTCGCCACGGGAATCATCCTGGAGTTTGAGTTCGGTACCAACTGGTCCAATTACAGTTGGTTTGTGGGCGACATCTTCGGCGCGCCGCTTGCCGTGGAGGGCATCCTGGCCTTCTTCATGGAATCGACGTTCATTGCCGTGATGTTCTTCGGCTGGAGGAAGGTGAGCCCCAAGTTCCACCTGGCCGCCACGTGGCTGACCGCTATCGGTGCCAGCCTGTCGGCATTGTGGATCCTCGTGGCCAACGCGTGGATGCAGTATCCCACGGGATGCGAGTTCAATCCCGCCACCATGCGCAACGAGATGACGAGCTTTGCCGCCGTGGCACTGTCGCCGATGGCGATGAGCAAGTTTTTCCACACGGTGCTGAGCGCGTGGGCGCTGGGCGGCGTGTTTGTGTGCGGCGTGTGCGGCTGGATGATGCTCAAGAAGCGCAACCTGGACCATTGCTGGCGCAGCCTCAAGGTGGGTGCCTGGGTGGGTGTCATCGGCATCGTGCTCACGATGATTACCGGCGACACGAGCGCTGTGACCGTGGCCAAATACCAGCCCATGAAACTGGCTGCCATGGAGGGCCTGTACAAGGGCAATCATGACCAGTCGATTGTGGCCTTCGGTATCCTGAACCCTTCGAAGCAAGCCTTTGACAACCAGGATCCCTATCTGTTCGACATCAGTATCCCTTATGGCCTGTCGTTCCTTGCCACGCATGATTTCCATGCCTTTGTGCCCGGTATCGAGGACATCATCAATGGCGTGAGCTATGACGCCGAGGGCAATCCCGTGAACACGGTTCCCTATGCCGAGCGCATCGAGCGCGGCAAGCAGCTGCAGGAGATGATGGCGCAGTACAGTGCCGCGATGAATGGTGGCAACAACTTGGTACAGGACAGCCTCAAGAATGCCATCAATGCCGATTTCAAGCACTTCGGCTACGCCTATCTGGACAGCCCCGAGGAGGCGATTCCCAATGTGCCGCTGACGTTCTATACCTTCCACTTCATGGTGACCGTGGGCGGCTACCTGCTGCTGTTCCTGCTGCTGGCACTGCTGTTCGTCTATAAGCCCAATATCCTGAACAAGGCCAAGTGGGCCAAGTGGTGGCACATCCTGGCCATCATCACGATTCCGCTGACCTACCTGTGCAGCGCTAGCGGATGGATTGTCGCCGAGGTGGGCCGCCAGCCGTGGACCATCCAGGACCTGATGCCTAACAAGGTGGCCATCAGTGACCTGAGTGCGGGTTATGTGCAGACAACCTTCTGGATTTTTGCCGTGGTGTTCACCGCGTTGCTGATTGCCGACATCGGCATCATCTGCAAGCAGATTTCCAAGAAGTCACAAACCGATTTAGACACCGTTAACGATTAAGGAAGGAGGAACCAAGACATGACAACATACAATTTATTACAGAATTACTGGTGGCTCATCATGTCGGTGCTGGGCGCGTTGCTGGTGTTCCTGCTCATGGTGCAGGGCGGCCAGTCGATGCTCATCCACTATGTCAAGCCCGACAAGCGTGCGCTGCTCATCAACTCGATGGGCCGCAAGTGGGAGTTGACCTACACGACGCTGGTGACCTTTGGCGGTGCGTTCTTTGCCTCGTTCCCGTTGTTCTACAGCACGAGTTTTGGCGGTGCCTACTGGCTGTGGATGCTCATTCTGTTCAGCTTTGTGATTCAGGCGATTAGCTATGAGTACCGTTCCAAGCCGGGCAATATCTACGGCTCACGTTTCTATGACACGCTGTTGTTGATCAACGGCATCGTGGGTCCCGTGCTGCTGGGTGTGGCTGTGGCAACGATGTTCTTTGGCGCCGAGTTCACGGTGACCAAGAGCAACATCCTGAATGTGCAGGGTTCGTCCATCTCGCAATGGGGGCCCAAGCATGGCATCGAGGCCATCTTCTATTGGAAAAACCTGCTGTTTGGCGTGATGGTATTCTTCCTGGCGCGCACGCTGGCGTCGCTCTATTTCATCAACAACATTGACGATGCCGAGGTCAATGCCAGCCAGCGTCACCTGCTGCTCATCAATGCGGGCGTGTTCGTTCCCCTGTTCATCGCCGTTGTGGTGGTGATTCTGACCTCGCCGGGCGTGGGATATGACGACGGCGGCAACATGGAGTGGGTGGCTTATAAGTACCTGAAGAATTTCGTGGCCATGTGGTGGGCATTGATAATCCTGCTGCTGGGCGTGGTGATGGTGCTGTACGGCATCGGCAAGACGCTGATGAAGGGCGACTACAAGCAGGGCATCTGGCCCGCTGGCATCGGCACTGTGCTGGTGGTGATGACGCTGTTCTGGGTCATGGGCTATAACAACACGGCCTATCTGCCCTCGCTGCTCGACGTGCAGAGTTCGCTCACGCTGCGCAACAGTTCGTCGAGTGAGTTCACCTTGACGGTGATGAGCGTTGTCTCGATTCTCGTGCCGTTTGTGTTGGCCTATATCGCCTACTGCTGGTACAAGATGGACCATCGCAAACTCACGAGCGACGAGCTCGAGAATACCGACCATAAGTATTGAGCCATTGAGCGCCCGCGCTCAATGGGGGTCTAGGGTCTAGAGTTTAGAGTCTAGGGTTTATGGTTTAGAGTGGCATCCGCTTTGCGGGTGCCACTTGTTGTGTTGGCCGGTTTAGTTGTGGGATTTCGTTATATGGGGGATTTTTTGTACCTTTGCGGCCTAAAAAACGAAATCATCATGAATGTAAAGGTTAACGATATTGTGCGGTTCCTCAATGATGTTGGGGGTGGCCGCGTGTCCAGGATTGACGGCAAGACCGTCTATGTGGAGGACGAGGATGGCTTTGAGCGCCCGGCGATGGAGCGTGATCTGGTTGTCGTGGGACAGGCTGGCACTAAGGCGTCGGCCTATGAGCGGCCGCTGGATGTGCGCACGCGTCAGGTCGAGCCCGATAAGCCCGCACCCAGGCCCAAGATGGAGCCTGAGCCCGTGCTGCCCATCGAGGAGACGCCCGAGGGCGAGGTGCTGAACGTTGTGCTGGGCTATGAGGCACGCGAAATCAAGCACTTGAACACGACCACGTTCTATGCTTCGCTGGTCAACGATTCCAACTATTTCCTCTACTTTACCTACATGACGCGCGGTGACGGTGAAGGCGAGTGGCAGACCCGCTTCCACGGCATCGTCGAGCCTAACATCCAGGTACAGCTCGAGGAATTCGGCCATGATGACCTGAACAGCATGACGCATATCGCGGTGCAGTATGTGGCCTTCAAGCAAGGTAAGGGCTTCAAACTGAAGAATCCCGCCCTGGTCGAGCAGCGCCTCGACGTAACGAAGTTCTACAAGGTGCACTGCTTCCACGAGAATCCTTACTTTGACGTGCCCGTGATTGCGGTGGAGATTGTCACCAACGACCGTCCCGCCCGCATGATGCGCATCGACAGCGGCGAGCTGGAACGCGCCATGAAGGAGAAAAAGCGCATGGACCGCCCGCAGCGCAAGCCCGTCCAGAAGAAGACCGATTCCAACGGCATCATCGTGCAGGACCTGCACATCACGTCGCTGCTGGATAACCTGAGCGGCATGTCGCCCGGTGCCATCCTGGAGTACCAGATGGACAAGTTCCGTGAAGTGATGGATGCTAACCTGAGCAAGCATGGCCAGCGCATCGTCTTCATCCACGGCAAGGGCGAGGGCAAGCTGCGCCAGCACCTGCTGAGCGAACTCAAGCGCCGTTACCCGCGTTGCACCGCCCAGGATGCCAGCTTCCGCGAGTACGGCTTCGGTGCCACGCAAGTGACGATACACTAGGTTGAAGCTGGCTTCAACCTAGTGGGGTCTAGAGTCTAGGGTCTAGAGTTTAGGGTCTAGAGTCTAGAGTTTAGGGTTTAGAGGGGACTTGCCCCTCTTTTTTTGATGTTTTTGGTGCTTGCTTTACTGATTGATGTCGTTAATGGTCATCAGTTGACCATTGGTAGTGGTAAGGCTGTTTGTGCCACCGTAGATGACATGGAGGTGATTGGTGTCAGCACCAGTAATGGCCGCCCATTTGGTGAGACCTTTAAAGAAATTCGTTTGAAATGTTTCTCCAGACTTGATTTCGAATGCAGATGGTTTATCGCCGTCATAGACCAGCAAATCGACTTCGTTGCCTTGATTGTCTCGCCAGAAACGCAGGTCAATATCACGGCCTTCATTCCATGCTTGCTTAATGAAGCTGTTGATGACCATATTTTCAAATAAGGCTCCTCTAGCAAAATGCAAATCAAGCTGCTCAGGGGATTTGATGTCCAATAATGAGCATGCCAACCCCGTATCATAAAAATATAGCTTAGGGCTCTTTACTAGCCGCTTGGCAAAGTTATTCCAATCGGGGCGTAGCAGATAGCAGATGTAACTGGCTTCAAGCACCGATAGCCATGAATTGATTGTAGGTACAGAGACACCGCATTCCACTGCCAAGGATGACAGGTTGAGTAGTTGGCCAATGCGTCCAGCACACAACTTGATGAATCGGATGAATCTGCTCAAATCACCTATATTCTTGAGTTGCCTGACATCACGTTCAACGTAGGTCTGAATGTAATAGGGATAGAATTCAAATGGGGCCAAGTGCTTGTCATACAATCGCGGGTAGGAACCATTATAAATCTGCTCATTGGTGGTATTTGGTAAAACTCCACCATCTGTCATCTCTTTATGGGAAAAGGGGAGCAACTTGAGTATTGCAGTTCTTCCAGCCAATGACTGATTGACACTCTCCATGAGCAAGAAATTGTGGGAACCAGCTAGCAGATACATGCCGGGCTCATCCGTTTCGTCTACATGTGTCTGTATATAAGAGAACAACGATGGCACTCGCTGGACCTCATCAAGAATGACTCTGCGAGGAAAGGTGCTGAGAAAGCCACGGGGGTCGTTGTTAGCAAATTCCCTCATATCCAAATCTTCAAGGGAGACATACCGGTATTCGGGGAAAGCATGTTTCAACAATGTTGATTTCCCTGATTGACGTGGTCCTGTTAAAGTGATAACAGGATACTTGGATGCGAGGCGTTCAAGTGTTGTTTGTAATGTGCGATGTATCATATTTCTGCAGTTTTGACTGCAAAAATACAACATCGACTTTAAATTTGCAAGAAAAATTGTACAATTTTAAAGTTGAACTTTAAATTTGCAAGATTAGGTGTACAAATTTAAAGTGGCGAGTGGGGCATTTTTGTTATTTGAGGATGGGAAAGTGGAACTGGCGCAGTTGGCGTTCCAGTTCTTTTTCTTTGCCGTTGCAGTATTGGTTGCACAGGGCGTGGAACTGCGGGGAGTGGTTCATGTGGGTGAGGTGGGCCAGTTCGTGGCAGATGATGTAGCGCACGAGGGGCTCGGGCAGGAACATGAGGTTACGGGAGAGCTGGATGACCTTTTTGGCGGTGCAGTGGCCCAGTTTGCGCATGCCGCGTCCGATTTCGAAGCCAGCGGGTTTGAGGCCCAATTCGTCCGCGATGCGCTGGGCCAGGGGTAACAATGCGGCATGGGCCTGAACATCCATCGCCCGTCCGATGACGGTGGATATGGTGCGCTTGATGTCTTCTTTATCGAGGTCGGCGTTCTCGTGGGGCTGCAGGTGAAGGGTGTCGCCTTCCCAATGGTTGAGGATGTAGCCCGGCATCTTGCCTTGGGGTTCGATGATGACGCGGCACTTGTAGCACTCGATGATCTGGCCGAAATGGAAGGTTACCTGATGGGGTGCCGGCAGTTGTCGCAGCTGCTCGCGGTTTACGTCCACCATGCGCTGCAAGTCGCTGATTCTCATGCCCATCGGGGCACGCATGAGCAGATGGCCGTCGGGGTGAAAAGTGAACCGCACCGAGGTCATGCCCCGGCGCAGCTCCACATATACTTTCCCGAATTCCTTGTCCTCGATATACCCCTTCATCTCATCTTGTAGTCAAACAACAATAACAACGTTGAACAACTAAAACAACTAATGAATTAAATATTTAAGTTGTTCGTGTTGTTGTTTGTTGTTCAAGTTGTTTGATTGGTGTCAAAACTTGGTGATGCCCATGATTTCGCGCACGTCGGCCAGCGTCTTGCCGGCACGGGCACGTGCACGCTCAGCACCCATCTCGAGGACGCGGTGCAGATAGGCGTCGTCGTTCTCGATGTCGATGATGCGCTCGCGGATGGGGGTGGTCATGGCCACGATGTCCTCGGCGATTTCTTTCTTCAGGTCGCCATAGCGGATGGAGCAATTGTTGTAGGCCTCGGTGAAGAATTCCACCTTGTCGGGGGTGCCGACGAGCTTGAGAATGGTGAAGAGGTTCTGCACCGGCTCGGCCATAGGCTGGTTGGGCTCGGTGGGGCCGCCGTCGGTCACGGCGCGCATCACCTTCTTGCGGATGGTCTTCTCGTCATCCACCAGATAGATGCAGTTGCCCTCGCTCTTGCCCATCTTGCCGCTGCCGTCCAGGCCAGGCACCTTGACGGGTGCGCTGCCGAAGTTGAAGTTCTGCGGCTCATTGAAGTATTCGGTCTTGTAGAACGAATTGAAACGGCGGGCGAAGCGGCGCGTCAGTTCCAGGTGCTGTTCCTGGTCCTTGCCCACGGGCACGAAGTCGGCGCGCTGGATGAGGATATCGACAGCCATCAGGGTGGGGTAGGTCAACAGACCGGCGTTCACGCGCTTGTTGGTGCTGGCGCCGATGATTTCCTTGGCCACGTCCTCGTCGTCATCGCCCTGATTGGGAGCGGTGATGCCTAGGGCCTTGCGGGCCTTGTCCTTGAAGGCGGCGGTGCGCATCAGCTCACCAATACCCACGTGCATGTTGAGCAGCAGGTACATCTCGCTCACCTCGGGGATATCGCTTTGTACAAAAATGGTTGATTTCTCGGGGTCAAGGCCAGCTGCCAGATATTCGGCCAGGATGTGGCGCACGTTGGTGTGCAGCTCCTTGGGGTCGGGGTTGGTGGTGAGTGCGTGCAGGTCGGCAATGAAGTAATAACTGTCATACTTGCCCTCGTTCTGCATCTTCACAAAGTTACTCAACGCTCCCAGGTAGTTGCCCAGATGCAACTGCCCCGTGGGACGTATTCCACTCAAAACAATCTTTTTGTTATCCATATTCTAATTCCAGTAATTTTTATTATTCAGGCTACAAAGGTAGTACAAAGTTTTAAGTTTTAAGATTAAGTTTAGAGATTTTTCGCCAAGGGGCCGATCAACATGATGTAGTTACTTTACAATCATTACTTTAGAAGGAAGGTATGTCTGAATCAAACTGGAAAATGAGACCTGTGGGTACAAAAATACAGGGTGGAACAATCGCTCCACCCTGCTTTTAATTGATAGCATTTGAGTTTACTCGTATTTCTTTTGCCTCTTGAACAATAACAGGACGGCGGATGTGCGAGTGTTGGATTTTAATCCCATAACACCATTTCCTGAAGCTGCTGTTTGGGCAAATTTTGTTTCAATCTCGTCATGTACTGCCACCAACTCCCAACCCTGAGCGCCTAAGGCATTGAGTTCGTTGTTGTCGAACATGACGTGTTTGGGTGCCCATGTAGAGAAGTCTTCGTTATAAGTCGTGTCGAGTTGGGCATCAACCCTGACAACCTTATACTCCCATGTGGTTATTTTGTCCTTATTGCAGGAACCAAAGCCAAGTATCAATCCTGCAGCGCAAGCGATTGCCAAAAGTATCTTTTTCATAAAGGGTTATTGTTTGATGTTAAAGATAGAGTGAATGGTTAAGGGTTTATTCTATCATTGGCAGGACATTGCCATTAAAGAGGTCATCCTTTAGGGTAATGCTCTTGCCCCCTTTGTTGATAACTGCAATTGGACGATTTGTGTCAGTGTCATAAACTACCCCATTTTTGATTTGATAATTCTGTTCTTCGACTTCATTCATCTGGTTGATACCCATTGATGCCTTGACCTGTTCCATCTCTTGCTTTGAATAGACACGGCTTTCAAGGTCGGCCATCATGGTGAACTGCAGTTCACTTTCAGTCACGAAATAGACCGAAACATCTATTACCAGTTTAAACGTGCCATTGTCGTAGGCCGCAGCCAGTTCAGGGTCTGCCACTTTTAAATCATGTTTTGCATAAGTGTGGCCGACTACAGCCTTGGCTGTTACAGCAGGGCGACTGCTAGCCGCCTGTTTCTTCTTTCTTGCTTGTCCTGATGCGATCATGCCCGTGCACAAGATGAGCATTATCAGGACGAATAGATTCTTTTTCATTTCGATATATTTTAAAGGTTAAACGGTTTACTTGACTTTCTTGAAAACGTTGCCGTATTCATCTACTAGTTTCAACGTGCCTTCACGCGGTTTTACCATGTAGTCGCTGTTCCCATTAGGGTTCTTGAAAGCCAAGTATGGTCCCCATGTATAAATTGTTCCCGTGTAGTTCATAATCCTCTCGATGGATTCTTTCATCTGGTAGGCTGTCGGGCTCCTTTGCGCTGCACTGGAGTTAAGCTTGAATGTTGCTTTGACTTTAGCTTGTGTCTTGGAAACGAATACAATAGATGCTACTATTTGCATACCGCCAGCCGACATGATGTAATCGAGAGTGGGGTCGTTGAATTTGAAATTGCTGCATTGATAGGTGTGCCCTGCCATCGATGCCTTGAATTTCTTCAATGCCGCCAATTCGGCCGCAGTGGGTTTGGGAGCATCGTCGTCGTCATCCTCTTCTGCTACTGCTTTGGCGGTCTGTGCAGATTGCGCAGTTTGTGGTACCGCTTTTTGCTGTGACTGATTCTTGACAGACGTGTTCTGGTCCTTGAATTCGGCGAGAATCTTCTGGGCATCTTCATTACCTTGCTCGGCGGCTTTCTTAAACCAATTCTTAGCCTCCTGCATGTTCTGTGCTACACCATTGCCCTCATAATAGCAGAGCCCCATATTATATTGTGCAAGATCGTGCCCCTCATCGGCCGCCTTCTTGAGCCAATAAATGCCTCGCTGTGTATCTGTTTCGGTTCCTTGGCCGTTTAAGTAGCAGTAACCCAGGCTATACATTGCTTCGACATTGTCTTTGTTAGCAGCCTTGTTGAATAAATAGAAGGCTTCCTTGTAATTCTGAGGAACTCCTATTCCCTCATAGTAACAATCGCCTAAAGCATTCTGTGCATCGGCATCGCCTGCCTCTGAGGCTTTATCGTACCATTTAATAGCTTGGACGATGTCCTTTGTTATGCCTTCACCCTCTTGGTAGCAATAACCTAGACTGTATTGCGCTGGGGCATAGCCTTGCTCAGCGGCTTTCTGATACCAGTACACCGCTTTCTGAAGATCCTTAGTTACACCCTCGCCTTCATAATAACAGTCGCCTAATGCGTTTTGGGCATCGGCATAGCCATTTTCAGCACCTTGCTGGAATTGGTTGAATGCCATGCCAAAGTTCTTATTATCATAATGTTGCATTCCGGTTGTATACTCGTTGGAATGCTCATTTGCTGCGGATTGGCCATTGACAGACACAGGCAGCCCTAATAGAATTAGAACAAATAGTAATAATTTAGTTTTCATAGATACAAAGCTTTATTGGTGAATATTTGCCTGCAAATATACGCTAAATAGTGATAAATGCAAACAAAAATCCACTATAAACTGATTCTTGTAATAATAATTAATGACGAAAAGGGGGGAACTGGAAGGTTACTCTACCAGTTCCAGGAGTTGGGGGGCGATGCCGGGGCAGGCGGCGAGGATGCAGATGCCGTGGTTGTCGCGGTAGCGTTTGACGGTGGCTCCGGCCTCTTGGGCAATGAGTTCGCCGGCGCAAGCGTCCCACTCCTTGAGGTTCAGTTCCCAGTAGCCGTCGAGCCAGCCTGCAGCGACGTAGCACAGGTCCATCGCTGCCGAGCCGAGCCGTCTGATGCCCCTGACGCGAGGCATGACTTGGGCAAAGCGGTCAAGGTTGTTGTCGGGGTTGGTGGCTTTGTCATAGGGGAAACCTGTGGATATCACAGCGCGCTGCAGCTCGGTGGTGCCTTTGGCCTGCAGGCGTCCGTAGGGGCCGAATGCTCCCTTGTCCTTGATGGCATAGAACTCCTCGTCGAGCGTCGGGGCATAGACGTAGCCCATGCGTGTCTCGCCGGCCACTTTCAGGCCGATTGAGATGCAGTAGGTGGCCAGACCCGCGCTGTAGTTCACGGTGCCGTCGAGCGGGTCGATGATCCATTGGCACCTGGCGTGCAGGTGGTTGCTGCCGCTCTCCTCGCTGAGGACGGCGTGGTCAGGGAAGCGGTCGTGGATTAAGTCGAGGATGAGGCGTTCGCTGGCTTTGTCGGCCTCGGTGACGATGTCGAAGGCGTTGCCCTTGTCCTGGATGCCCAGGTCGCGTCGCCTGAAGTAGCTCCTCAACACTTTGCCGGCTTGATGGCCCATCTGTTGGGCGAGGTTGAGCCATTCAAGTTCTTGGGGCGTGAAAAGGTTTGCATCAATGTTTTTCATCATGCTTTTAATTTAAGATATAAACCTGAAACAATTATTTATTAAAAAGGGAGCGACTGTCTCGCTCCCTTGATTCGGTGTTACTCAACCGTGGGTTCTTCACCCTCTTGGGCAATGGGGATTTGGCGTTTGAACACTTCCTTGAAGGTGATGAGTGTCTCGCTGCGTCCCAGGCCCATCTTCATGAAGCGGTCATGGATTACCTGCAGCAGGTGGTCGTTGTTCTGTGCATACAGCTTGATGAACAGGTCATACTTGCCCGTGGTGAAGTAGCATTCCACTACCTCGGGGACGGTTTTGAGCCTGGCGACTACCTCGTCAAACTTGGAGGGGTCGTTCAGGAAGAAGCCGATGTAAGCACATGTCTGGAATCCCACCGAAGCAGGGTCAATCAACGAAATGGACCCTTTGATGACGCCCATGTTATACAGCTTCTGGATGCGCTGATGGATGGCTGCGCCAGATACATTACATGCTCGAGCAATCTCAAGATAGGGCTTGCGAGCGTTGAATGACAACATTTTTAAGATTTTGTAATCAAGTGAATCGAGTTTGTTAGCCATAAGAAATATAGTTTTATTGCAAGTGTACTAATTAAAAAATGCAGAATTACACGTTAATAAAGTAAGACATAGGCGGAGGTGACCAATCATCACCTTGCAAATGCGCGACAAATATACAAACAATTTTCGAATTATAGTAATAAATCATAATAAATTTTTATAAAAATCTTCAAAAATCGAAATTTTTTATTGATTTTGAGTTGTGGGCTGAGTGAAATTGGTGAGAAGTGGCTCAGTTTTTATGATGAATTTATCTTGCATGGGTGGCTGTGTCATAATTACGGCTCGGTAATATAACCGTGCTATCGCACGAGAGATTTATCAAATTATTAAAATAGAAATTTTGTAGTTAATTTGAATAATTTGGCTACGCCGAGCTAAAGGTTCCCGCCAGCAGGGCGGTTATCATTCTGGCAATTGAATGATGACACACCTTACAATGGGACAGCGCTGTGGCGGTGAGATGGCGTTGGGTTTGTTTTTTGTTGTGGAGGGTGGAGGATAGTTGAAGGTAATTTTGTAATTTTGCGGCATTATGAAACTGAAAGAAGCGATAGAACAACTCAGGAACGGGCTGGCCGGTGTTGCCGAGCCGCAGGAAGTGCAGGCTATGATCCGCATCATCTGTGAAGACATCTTCAATTATGACCCCGTGGATGTGGCCCTGCGTCAAGAGAGTGAACTGCCCGAATTTGCCCAAGAGCGTATTACCGACCTGATTGCCAGGATGCGACGTCACGAGCCGTTGCAGTACATCATCGGGTGGGCACGTTTTCATGGCCATAAGTTCAAGGTGACCCCGACTGTGCTTATTCCCCGCCCCGAAACCGAACAACTTGTTGACATCATCGTCAACGAGAACCCGGCCAGCGACCTGCGCGTGCTCGATATGGGCACCGGCAGCGGGTGCATTGCCATCTCGCTGGCGAGGGCGCTGAAGTTTGCCAGTGTCGATGCCCTTGATGTGTCGCGAGATGCCCTGGCCGTTGCGCGTGAAAACGCTGCTGCGCTCAAGGTGAAGGTGCGTTTCTTTGAAAGCGACATGCTGCTGCCACAGCCTGCTGCGACCTATGATGTCATTGTGAGCAATCCGCCTTACATCTGCTGGAGCGAGCGTGAGTCGATGGAACGCAACGTCAAGGACTACGAGCCCGGTCAGGCGCTGTTTGTTCCCGATAACGACCCCTTGATGTTCTACAAGGCTATTGCCCCCTATGCCCAGCAGTCACTGGAGAAGGGCGGACGGCTGTATCTGGAAATCAATCAGCGCTTTGGCAACGAGGTGAAACGCCTGCTCGAGGACAACGGTTTTGAAGATGTTCGCATCATCCAGGACACTTTCGGGAAGGTGCGCTTTGCCGCGGCAGTTAAGAGTTAAAAGTTAAGAGTTAAGAGTTGGCATCCGCGTTGAACCTGGATTCTGAAATTTGATATCGATGAATGATGACGAGCTGTATATGCGGCGGGCGCTGCAGTTGGCACGCCAGGGTGAGGGACGCACGTCGCCCAATCCCATGGTGGGCGCGGTGATTGTCGCTCCTGACGGCACCATCATTGGCGAGGGGTGGCACCGCAAGTGTGGCGAGGGTCATGCCGAGGTCAATGCCGTGGCAAGCGTCAAAGACGCCGACCTGTTGCGGAATAGTACCATCTATGTGACGCTTGAGCCCTGTTCGCACTACGGCAAGACTCCCCCATGTGCCAAGCTGCTCATCGAGTGTGGCATCCCCCGTGTGGTGGTCGGGTGTCTGGACCCCTTTGTCGAAGTGTCGGGTCGCGGTGTCAGGATGCTGCAGGATGCTGGCATTGAAGTGGTTACGGGCGTACTGGAAGATGAGTGCCGCGCGCTGAATCCCCGCTTCTTCACTGCCCACACATGTGGCCGGCCCTGGGTGCAGCTCAAGTGGGCCCAAACGGCTGACGGCTACATCGGTCTGCCGCCAGAAGCCGGTGAGAATCCGTTGCGCATGTCCACCCCCGTGACGATGCGGCTGATGCACCGCCAGCGCGCCTTGTGTGATGCTATCGTGGTGGGTGCCAACACAGCCAATATCGACAATCCGTCGCTCACCACCCGCTACTGGCCCGGCCGCAATGCGTTGCGCGTGGTGCTGTCGCGAAACTTGTCACTATCCGACAACCTCAATCTGCTGAATGACGGGCTTCCCACGATAGTCTATAACGGCCTGAAAAATGAGGAGAAAGGCGCTGTCCAGTGGGTCAAGATTGACTGCGACGATGCCTTGTCGTGGCTGAAGGATCTGTATCGCCGTGGCGTGACCAGCGTCATGGTCGAGGGCGGATTGCAGGTGTTGAATCACCTTATTGCAGCGGGCCTGTGGGACGAGGCCCGTATCGAGACCAGCCCGCGCCAGGTGGGGCAGGGTGTGGCAGCCCCCGGCATCGATGGCCGTGTCGCCTCCCGTCTCGTCATTGACGGGAACATCATTACACACTTGCTTAATGCATGACGGCATAACTATCGCCTCTGAACCCTGCGGGGCTAATGCGAACCTTTAGCTCGGCGAAGCCAATTTCACGAATTTAACTAATTCTTAGTGTACGGGGGAAGATTTTCAACATCGGACAAGATTCTGTCAATCACGAAGTTCCTCTTCGAGGCACTTGCAATGTTCCGCTCATGGACCAAGCTGCGAACCTCTCCGAGGCGGTTGGCTACGCCTTCCTCTGTCACGACTCGGGCAAAGCTTGAACAAGTTCAGTTTTGCCCTTGCTGCTCCATCGGTTCTTGCATGGTCTTACTCATTGAAATCGGTTCTTCGAACCGCTAACATCTGCGATGTTTCCCCGGACGCCTAAAAGCTTAGCGTCTTTGCGCCTTGGCGTGAGGTCTAACGGCTGAATGTTTAGCATGACGGCATCAGTTCGTTAAAAAGGTGTAAAAAACCGCTTTTTACCGTTTATTATCTTTAAAGGGAGTGTGCCAAATGCCCCCGAAGCAGTATCTTTACACCCCAAAAACGCGTTTATCGACATTATTATAAAGAAAAATCGGTCTTGTGACCGAATATTTTAGTAATTTTGCCGTTTGTAAAAATGCGAATGATTTAGAAAACGATAATGACAAAAAGAAATCCGCTATATCTGCTACTGACGATAGTTGTGTTACTCTCGTCGATACTGCCATTTACCTCGTGTAACAAAAAAGATAGTGACGATGATACCGTTTATTCTTACAGCACGAGCACCCAGACAACACTGGTGACCAGCTTTGGCTTGCAGGCCGATGCCGACGTGCTTGCCAGCCTGGATTCGGTATATTTCACTGTCGATTATGACAGGGGTTTGATTTATAACGCCGATTCGTTGCCCGTGGGTACCGACATCAGCGGTCTGAAGGTGAAAGTCAATTTCCAGAATACTGTTTCGTCGGCTATATTCTCCATCACCGGAGCAACCAGCCAGGCCGACACCACGATTGAATACACAGCGTCGATGTCCAAGAAGCTTGACTTCACCGGAAAGACGTTATTGACGGTGACATCGGCCGACAAATCCCAGGTCAAGGAATATGAGGTCAAGGTGCTTGTCCACAAGACCAATCCTGACCTGCTGGTATGGCCCATGGAGTGGCGTCGCGACCTGCCCGGCTACAGCTCGAGTGCTACCGGTCACAAGACCGTGCAGCAGGGCGAAGTTTACCGCACGATGGTCTATAATGGCACGGAGTGCAAGATGTTGTCATCGTCCAGCCTGTTTGGCGGCAGTTGGAGCAGCCAGACCGTCGATATGCCGTTCACCCCGCAGGTGTCAACGCTTACCGCTACCGACGAGGCCCTGTTCATCCTTGCCGAGGACGGCACCTTATACGCGTCGACCGACGGCACCGATTGGGCGTCATGCGGCGTGATATGGCACAATCTGTTAGGAGCCTACGAAGACCGTGTGCTCGGCATCTTGTCGGGTGATGACGGTTATTATCATGATGAATATCCTCACACCGAAGACTTCGCCGTTACCCCAGTTGAGGACGGTTTCCCCGTGAGCCACTCGTCGGACATGATCCAGACCGAATACACCTGGGCCGTGTCGCAGCAGGCTATGCTTGTGGGCGGTTACGACAGCGAGGGCAATCTGCTGAGCGACGTGTGGGGCTATGACGGCGAACAGTGGGCCAAAATCAACAACAGCCACAACCACTCGTTGCCCGCACTGGCCGATGCCACGCTCTTCTCTTATTGTACCTACAAGAAGTTGCCCGGTGTGCGTCGCTACGGACTTCAACAGACCTGGTACGTGATGGGTGGCCGTCTGTCCGATGGCACGCTCAACAGCAAGATTTATCTGTCCAATACCCAGGGTATCGTGTGGACCAAGGCCGACACGACGATAGTACAGCCAGACTATGTGCCCAAGTTCTATGGCGCCCAGGCGTTTGTGAACTATGAGACCATGAGTGCATCGGTTGCCAACAATATGCCCCGCCGCGTATCGTCGCCGATTACCACGTGGGAATGTCCTTTCATCTACCTGATGGGCGGTTACAACGAGGAAGACGAATTGCTGCCCCACGTGTGGCGTGGTGTGTTTAACCGCATGACCAACTATCCCGTGTATTGATCCCGATGAAGAGATTACTGTACATAGTGGCGCTGCTGATGACGCTTGCCGTACAGCCCGCACTGGCCCAGCAATACAAGTATGAGGCCGGCGGCTCGTTGGGCATGACCGGCTATCTGGGCGAGTGCAATAACGGCAATCTGTTCAAGCATCCCAGCTTCACATTCGGCGGCCTTTTCCGCTATGTCCACAACAGCCGTTGGGCATTCAAGGCCAATTTGAACTATGCCAACTTGCGCGGCAACAGCATGTATGACGAGACCTGGTATCCCGACGGTCTCAACTACAGCAATAACAGCCACCTGGTTGATCTGGGCTTTACCGCCGAATTCAACTTCCTGAACTACGGCATCGGTCCGGCCTACAAGAAATATAAGCGCATCAGCCCCTATATGGTAGCTGGTGTGGGTTTTGTTTTCGCCATCAACAAGGGTCACAACCAGGCATCGTTCACCATTCCCATCGGCATCGGTGTGAAATACAAGCTGAAAGAGCGCGTGGGACTGGGCTTTGAGTTCACGATGCGCAAGGAGTTCAGCGACCGCATCGACGGGTACAGCGACCTGTTTGGCGTCAAGCACTCGTTTGCCAAGAATACCGACTGGTACTCGTTTGCCATGTTCTCGGCCACCTTTGAGTTCGGCAAGCGGTGCATCAAGTGTAACTATATCGAATAACGAAAAACTATCATGGCATCACTTAGCGACAAGATACAACAACTCGACCCGACCCGCATTCCTCAACACGTGGCCATCATCATGGACGGCAACGGCCGTTGGGCCAAGGAGCACGGGCAGGAGCGCAGTTTCGGCCACGAGAACGGTGTGGCAACAGTCCGCCAGGCTACCGAGATAGCCAGCGAGGTGGGTGTGAAATACCTGACCCTGTATACCTTCTCGACCGAGAACTGGAACCGTCCGCAGGACGAAGTGGATGCTTTGATGAACCTGATAGTGGTGAGCATCGAGCAGCAGACGCCCGACCTGATCAAGAACAACGTGCGCCTGACCACCATCGGTGACATGTCGCGCATGCCCAAATTTGCCGCCAACCGGTTGCGCAAGTGCATGCAGGACACGAGCCACTGCACCGGCCTGGTGCTGTGCCTGGCCCTGAGCTACTCGTCGCGATGGGAGATTGTGGAGGCGTGCCGCCAGCTCGCCATCGAGGTGGCCAACGGCAGCATTGCCGCCAGCGATATCGATGATGCACTTGTGTCACAGCACATGGCCACCGCCGACATGCCCGACCCGGACCTGCTCATACGCACGGGCGGCGACCTGCGAGTGAGCAATTATCTGTTGTGGCAGATTGCTTATAGCGAACTTTATTTCACTTCAAAATACTGGCCCGACTTCACCAAGGAAGACTTCGTCGACGCGATAGCCGATTTCCAGGGCCGTGAGCGCCGTTACGGTAAAACGAGCGAACAGGTTAACAATTAACATGAAGCGTAATCATTCAATGAAGAGAATCACCAATCATATTTTGGCATCAGTGCTGCTGGCAGTCATCGCCTTGCTGCCGCAGGCATTAAGCGCACAGGAAACGCGCACCGTCAACGATACCATCTATAATCCCAAGGTCATCTTCTCGGGTACCCCGTCGCAATATGAGATTGCGGGCATCCGTGTCGATGGCGTGGATAACTATGACGACAACATCATCATCGGTTACTCGGGCCTGGCCGTGGGTCAGCGCATCGACATCCCCGGTGACGACATCAAGGCTGCCGCCAAGCGCTTCTGGCGGCAGGGCCTGTTCTCGAAGGTCCAGATTCTTGTCGAGAAGATCTATCAGGACCAGGCATGGCTGGTGTTTAACCTGCGCCAGCAGCCCCGCGTGTCCGAGGTGAACTACAACGGCATGAAGAGCGGTGAGAAAAAGGACATCATCGAGCGCCTGAATTTCCAGCCCGGCAGCCAGATGACGCCCAACATCGCCGACCGCATCAAGCTCATTGTCGAGAAATACTATGCCAACAAGGGCTTCGGCCAGGCTACCTGTGAGGTTGTGCAAGTGCCCGACCTGAGCAAGCAGAACGAGGTCATCGTGAACATCAACGTTGACAAGCACGAGAAAATCAAGGTCCACAAAATTTACATCGACGGCAATGAGGTGCTGAGTGACAGCAAGATCAAGCGTACGATGAAAAAGACCAACGAGAAGTCGAACATCTGGAAGATTTTCAGCCAGAAGAAGTTTGTCCAGAGCGACTTCGAGGCCGACAAGCAGCTGATCATCGACAAGTATAATGAAAAAGGCTACCGTGACGCCGTTATTGTCAAGGACAGCGTGGTACAGTATGATGAGAAAAACGTTGACGTTTATCTCACTGTGAACGAGGGTAAGCGCTATTACATCTCGGACATCACTTGGGTGGGCAACACGGTTTATCCGTCGGTTATCCTGGACGATGTCCTGGGTATCAAGAAGGGTGACGTGTATAACCAGAAACTGCTGGCCAAACGCACCCAGGAAGATGACGATGCCGTTTCCAACCTGTACCTGAACAACGGTTACCTCTTCTACCAGCTCGTGCCCATCGAGAGCAAGATCGAGGGTGACAGCATTGAGCTGGAGATGCGCATGTTTGAGGGCAAGCAGGCCCGCATCAACAAGGTGGTCATCAACGGTAACGACCGCTTGTATGAGAAGGTGGTGCGCCGCGAGCTGCGTGTGCGCCCCGGCGACCTGTTCTCTAAGGAGGACCTCATGCGCTCGGCCCGTGAGATTGCCCAGACCGGTCACTTCGACCCCGAGAAGATGGACATCCGCCCCGAACCCAATGCCGACAACGGTACCGTTGACATCATCCTGAACCTCGAGAGCAAGGCCAACGACCAAGTTGAGCTGAGTGCAGGTTGGGGCCAGACCGGTGTCATCATCAAGGCCTCGCTTAAGTTTACCAACTTCTCGCTGCAGAATCTGCTGCACCCGTCGTCCTATAAGGGCCTGATCCCGCAGGGCGAGGGTCAGACCTTCACCATCAGCGCGCAGACCAACGCCAAGTACTACCAGGCCTACAGCGTCTCGTTCCTCGACCCGTGGTTTGGCGGCAAGCGCCCCAACTCGCTGTCGGTATCGGCCTTCTATAGCCGCCAGACGGGTATCAACTCGTCCTACTACAGCCAGTTGTACCAGAATGCCATGTACAACATGTACAACAACTATTACGGCATGGGTGGCTACGGTTATGGCTACGGCGGTTATGGTTATAACGGCTACAACTACTACGAGAACGCCTACGACCCCAACAAGTACCTGCAGATGGCCGGTGTGACGGTGGGCTTCGGTAAGCGCCTGAAGTGGCCCGATGACTACTTCACCTTCATGGCCAGCCTGAGCTACCAGTGGTATAGCCTGAAGAACTGGGAATACCTTTATTATATGAAGAACGGTGTGTCCAACTCGATTGTGCTGGGCCTGACCCTGTCGCGCAACAGTATCGACAACCCGTTATATACCCGCAAGGGTAGCTCGTTCACGCTGTCGTTCAACGCCACGCCACCTGCCAGCCTGTTCGGCAAGAAGAACTGGGAAGCTTTGAGCAAGAGCAACACCGAGGCCTCCAAGAAGGATCTCTACCGCTGGATTGAGTACTGGAAGCTCAAATTCCAGGCCCGCACCTACACGCCGCTCACCGACCCCGATGGCCGCTGGACGCTGGTGCTGATGACCCGTGCCGACTTCGGTCTGCTGGGTAGCTGGAACAAGTGGCTGAAGTCGCCGTTCGAGACCTTCTATGTGGGTGGTGACGGTATGACCGGTTCCTATACCTATGCTACCGAGACGATTGCCCTGCGTGGCTATGAGAACGGTGCGTTCACGCCCTACGGCTCGGAGGGTTACGCCTATGACCGCTTTGTGATGGAGCTCCACTTCCCGTTGATGCTCTCGCAGAGTGCGACCATCTATCCGCTCGTGTTTGTTGAGGCCGGTAACGCCTGGACCCATGTGAAGGACTTCAACCCGTTCAATGTCAAGCGCTCGGCCGGTGTGGGTGCCCGCATCTTCCTGCCGATGATCGGTATGATGGGTATCGACTGGGGCTACGGTTTCGACACGGTCTTTGGCGAGAAGGGTGGCAGCAACTTCCACTTCATCCTGGGTCAGGAATTTTAACGGAATTAACTTAACGGAATAAACCAACTGCGGCAATCGCAGTCTAAGAGTCGATAACAGAACAAACATTATATTTATAACGAAAGAGAAATGAAACGTATAGCTTTAATCGCAGTGGCGCTTGTTGCCGGCTTCATGGCCGCCAACGCGCAGAAGTTTGCCCTCGTGGACATGGAGTATGTGTTGAAGAACATTCCCGCCTATGAGATGGCCAATGAGCAGTTGAACCAGGTGTCGCAGCGCTGGCAGCGTGAGGTGGACGAACTCAAGAAGGAGGCCGATACCATGTACAAGAACTACCAGAGCGACATGGTCTTCCTGACCGATGACCAGAAGAAGAAGAAAGAGGCCGAAATCACCGAGAAGGAGAAAGAGGCCCAGCAGCTGCAGTACAAGTACTTTGGTCCCCAGGGCGAGCTCTTCAAGAAGCGTCAGTCGCTCATCAAGCCCATCCAGGACGATGTGTACGAAGCCTGCAAGAAGGTGTGTGAGGAGCGTGGTTTCCAGATGATCATGGACCGTGCCAGCAGCCAGAGCATCATTTTTGCCTCGCCGCGCATCGATGTGAGCAACGAGGTGCTCGAGAAGATGGGTTATAAGTAATTCAAGTTTCGAATTTTCGAAACTTGAGGTCTAGGGTCTAGGGTCTAGGGTTTAGAGGGCTTTGGACCTGAAGTGAGAAAAAGAAATAATACTAGTATACTAACAAAACAATTTTTTTAGACATGTTTAAAAGATTTATGTTCTTAGCCGTTGCGGCTACCATGATGTGCCTTAGTGCACAGGCTCAGAAATTCGGTTACATCAACACCAGTGAGATTTTCAACGTGATGCCCGAGAAGGCCACCGCCGAGAATACCCTCAAGACTGCTAGCGATAAGTATGAGGCCGAATTCAAGAACCTGCAGGATGCGTTCCAGAAGAAGATGACCGACTATGAGGCTGCCGACAAGGATGCCAGCACTCCCCAGGCCATCAAGGACCGCCACAACCAGGAGTTACAGGATGATTACGTGAAGATTCAGAACTTCCAGCAGACCGCTGCCCAGGACTTGCAGCGCCAGCAGGAGACCTTGCTTGCCCCCATCACCCAGAAGCTGCAGAACGCCATTCAGGCCGTTGGTGCCGAGGGTGGTTACACCTTCATCTTTGACCAGGCTGCCGGTGCCATCATCTACACGGGTACCAATGCCGAGGACGTGAGTGCCAAGGTGAAAGCCAAGTTGGGCATCAAGTAATTGAAAAGGATAAACAATAATTTCTAGAACCAGAATTCCCTTGATGGCAAGCCATTGAGGGAATTTCGTTTTTTTTCACACCTGCATCATGCAGGAATCGAAAAAAGTCTCTACCTTTGCTTTCCTAATTAATTAATGTATATCTAACCGATTGAAAAGAAGATGAAACGGATTATCATGATAGCAGTGGCGCTGATGCCGCTCATGTTGATGGCACAGGCCAGGATTGGTATTGTCAATTCCCAACAGTTGTTTGACCTCATGCCCGAAAAGGCTGTTGCCGAGGCCCAGCTCAAGGTGTTGAGTGACAGGTATCACGCCGAATACCAGCTGTTGCAGGCCGAGTTCGATAAGAAATATGCCGATTACCAGACTGTGGCCGCCGATGCCTCGATGCCCGAGACCATCAAGGAACGTCGCGTGCAGGAACTGCAGGAGAGTGACAAGAAGATGCGTGAATTCCAGCGCCGCGCAGCCGACGACATCGCCTCGCGCCGCGATGCGCTCACCAAGCCCTTGACCGAAAAGATCCAGACGGCTATCCGCCAGGCTGGCGAACAGGGCGGGCTGGACGTGGTGTTTGACACCTCCGTCACCCCCGTTGCCTATACGGGTCCTGCCACTATCGACCTGATGCCGGCAGTCAAGGCCTTGTTGGGACTGAAATAAGGTATATAAAGAGAAAAAAAGAATAAACCCGCATCGGTAATCGATGTGGGTTTATTCTTTTTTTGGGGGTGGAAGATGGGGCTCGAACCCACGACCTTCGGAACCACAATCCGACGCTCTAACCAGCTGAGCTACGTCCACCATATATAGCGTTTTCTCTCAAACGCGGGTGCAAAGATAATGCCATTTTTGTTCCTGTGCAAGAATAACGTCAAAAAATTGAATGATTTTTTTGTTATCTGGAGGAAATTGAGGTGTTATCGTTCGACAATTTCGGCAGGAGCGATGCGGTCGCTGCCCTTGACGAACTGTCCCAACGAGAACACGCCGCGCAGGTTTATGTCGCTGTCCAGCAGCAAGATGTCGGCGTCCTTGCCGCGCTGCAGGGAGCCCTTGCGGTCGTAGATGCCCATGATTCTTGCCGGCGTCTCGCTGGCCATGCGCACGGCATCCTGCAGGGGCACATCGACGATGCGCACCATAGTCTTGATAAGGCGGTCCATAGTGGCGATGCTGCCGGCGAGGGCGCTGCGGTCAGACAGCTTGCACACGCCGTCCTCGATGATGACGCGCGGGTCGAAAGCGTGTTCGCTTTCGCTGTCGGTCACAGCCAGGGCGTCGGTGCACAAGGCAGTGCGCTCCACTCCCTTCATGTGATAGACCAGGTTGAGCAGTGTGGAAGGCACATGGATGCCGTCGGCAATGACTTCGACAGCCATGTCCTCGAGCAGATAGACACTCTCGACGGTGCCTGCATGCTTAAACTCGCGCACGTTGTGGAAACCGGGCATGCCGTTGTAGAAATGGGTGGCCAGGGTGTAGCCAGCGTCCCAGGCCGCCTTGACGTGCTGATACTCGGCAGCCGTGTGGCCAATGGCAGCCACAATGCCCTTGCCCGTGATGTACTGGCCCATCTCGATGGATCCGGGCAGCTCGGGAGCCGTGTCCCAGCGCCTCATGCAGTCAAAGTCCTCGACAATGTGACGGTATTCGTTGGGGTCGGGGATGCGGATGACCTCGGGCATTTGGGCACCGGCTTTGCTGGGGTTGAAGTAGGGCCCCTCCATGTGCATGCCCATGATGGTGGTGTCGGGTTCACGCATCAGCTCGTCACACGTCTGGCAAGCCCGCTCCATCATGTCGATGGGCGAGGAGGACAGTGTGGCATAGATGGCCGTGGTGCCGTGGCGCAAGTGGGTGCTGGCTGCTGTCTCAAAGGCCTCGCGGGTGCACTCCTGGAAGTCACAGCCACCGCCGCCATGGCAATGAAGGTCGATGCCGCCGGGCACGACATGCATGCCGTGGGCATCGATGGCCTTGTCCATGCCGTCGAGTTGGCGGCTGCTCTTGCTCACTTCCTTGACACGGCTACCCTCAATGATGACCGAGCCACCATTGATCCACCCCTCGGGAGTGAGCACATGTCCGTTATAAATCTGAGTGAGCATAAACAACCTTTTTTATCCTTTCTTGAAATGCAAATATACGGCAATAATCGATAGGTTGTATGGGATTATTACATTTTTTTTGATTTCTTGACGAAAATTTGGTGTTTTTCTTCGCTGGTGACGGATTTTGTCTTAGGTTTTTTGTCTTGATTATCGGGGCATTTGTCAACATGATTGTGCCATTGGTCACGAAGTGGCTTGAGCGCATTTTTTTGTTTGAAAAATTCTGTTTTACTTTGCCATCAAACAAATTCGATATACCGCAATTGTTTATCATTTATTCACATTATTAATTCAAAAAACACCACAAAAATGAAAAAGATTGTTTTAGCATTAGCGATTGCCCTGATGGGCACGATGGTAATGAACGCACAGCCACCCCGCCGCACCGACATGAGTCCGGAGCAAATGGTGGAAAGGCGAGTAGAACGTCTGGACAAGGCTTTGTCACTGACGCCGGAACAAAAGACTGCAATCGCCAAGATCTATACCGAGGAGATGCAGACGATGGGCAAAGATCGGATGGCCAAGAAAGAGCACGCCGAGAAGCCCGATGAGGCCACCATGGCGGCCAAGAGAGAGCAGATGAAGGCTCAGCGTGATGCCACCCGGGCCAAGATCGAGTCGCTGCTGACCCCTGAGCAGGCTACCAAGTATGCCGAGTTGCAGAAGCGTGAGGGCAAGCGAGGACACCATGGCCCCTGGCACGGCGGTCAAGACAAAGCGCCCAAGAAGGGCGGCAACTGTGATGGCTGCGACAATGCTTGCAAGAAAGACAAGTAATGGGCTAAACGAACTGTCTTGCAGGCGATATGAAATGAGATAATCGTGTGTGTGTTTTGAAAGTGGAGGGTATTTCCTGTTTGAAGGAAGTGCTCTCCTTTCTTTTTGCCGGGTGGGGCTCCGTAGCCGTGCAAAAAGATTTAGAAGATGTTAAAAAGGGTGGGATTTTACTTAAAAATGAAGGATAGGGCGCGCAAAAATGGTGCTAAAATGAAAAAAAATTGCTACCTTTGCATTTATTCTAGAAGAGAAAGCAAGATGGATGTAAAGAAAGTCTTATTCATATCGCAGGAAATAGCGCCCTACGTGCCTGAGCGCCGTTTGTCCCAGATTGGCCGCTTATTGCCTCAAGGCATTAAGGAACAGGGTATTGAGGAGCGCACGTTTATGCCAAAGTATGGCATGATAGCCGAGCGCAGCAACCAGTTGCATGAGATGATCAGGCTCTCGGGCATGAATGTGATCATTGATGACACCGACCATCCTCTCATCATCAAGGTGGCCACCCTGCAACAGGCTCATTTTCAAGTATATTTCATTTACAATGAGGACTATTTTGCCAGCAGCCGCATCGATGAGCTGGAGATGAACTGCTCGATCGAGGACAACGATGAGCGCAGCATGTTCTTTGTGCGTGCCGTCATCGAGTCGATTCGCAAGATGCGTTGGGTTCCCGATATCATCCAGTGTACCGGATGGATTTCGGCCCTGGCTCCTGTTTACATCCGTGCGCTCTACGGCGACGATCCCTCGTTCCGCGACGCCAAGATTGTGACCGCGTTGTTCAATGAGCAGCTGCCCAGCAGGCTTGATGCCCGCCTGGGCGAGAAGATGCGCCAGGACGGTTTGCCCAAGAGCGCCCTCAAGCCCATCATGGACAAGGAACTGGATTATGACGAGCTGATGGCCTATTCGTTGAAATACAGCGATGCCGTCATCACGTGTGAGCCTGGCGTGAGCGATGCAGTGCTCGAGGCTGCCGCGTCATTGCCCAAGTTGGACTTTGTCGATGACGACGATGTCAACAAGGTGACCCAGTTCTACTCGTCATTGTTTGATTGAGGCTCGGCGTCTTTTCGTTATTCTTAAATCAAATTGCTCTTATTCATTTCGAGAATATGAAACATCTTTTCCAGGTGATACTGGCGGCAGCCTTGCTGCTTGGCCTGCAGTCGTGCATCGATGAGACCATCGGTGTGTCTATCACCGACAGTGTCTCGTCAATCATCGAGGATTCTTCATTTGTGATCACTGGCCGCTCGGTTCTTAACGACAGGGTGCAGATGCGCACGACCACCAAGATGCTGGGAGACCTCAACGCCGATGGATTTGGACGTGTGACGGCCGAAGCCGTAACCATGTGGATGCCTGCTGCCAATATCGACACCACTGGCATTACGGCCCAGTCGATCGATTCCTGCCGCCTGAAACTGCGTCTGCCCGTCAGCAATGGCTACACCGGCGACGCACTGGCACCGATGAGGATGGAAGTGTACGCCCTTAACAAGGCGCTGCCCAGTCCCATCTACAGTGACTTTGACCCGACAGATTACTACGATAGTGATGAACTGCTGGCCACAGAGCCCTATTCGCCTATGTCGGGCTGGCTGGAACTGGCTACTTCCACCAATACGGGTACGGGCGCTACCTCGGTTCAGGATACGGTCCGCGTGATCTCGGTGCCCATGCCTGTTGAGCTTGCAAGGCATATCTTTAACGCCTATGTCGAAGACCCATCCCGTTTCATGAGCCCCAAGACATTTGCCGATATCTTCCCCGGCATCTATATCACCAACAGCTACGGCAGCGGACATGTGCTGAATATCAAGGCTACCGAGCTTGACGCCTATTATCACAGGCATATTGTCGTGAACGACTCGACCGAGGTTGACTCGACCTTCAGTCAAACGTATCTGGCTTCGACTCCCGAGGTTGTTTCAAACAACATCATCCGCTATGAGATCGATGATGCCGTCCGCGAGATGGTCAATTCAGGCGATGCCATCATTGCCGCACCGGCGGGCTATGAGGTTCAGCTGCGTTTCCCCATTCAGGATATCATCGACAAGTATCAGGATAATGTGGGGAATAATCAGGCCGTCATCAACACGTTGACGCTGGAACTTCCTGTCAGCGTTCCCGTGACCGAATACAACATCAAGCCGCCCACCTATCTGCTGATGGTGAAGACGTCCAAGAAGGATCAGTTCATCAACGGCGACAGCCTGGTGAACAACAAGGATTCGTTCTATGCTGTGTATAGTGAATACCAAAAGTGCTATGTGTTCACCGGGTTGAGGGATTATATGATCAACATCATCAATAATCAGGGAGGCATTGCCACCGAGGACGATTTTAACTTCACCTTGACACCGGTTGACGTTACCGAATACACCTATCCGACGTCCTATTCCTACTATTCTTATGGTGGCAATTCATCGGTAGTGACCAAGATTTCGCCCATGGTGTCCCGTCCGGCGATAGCCCGTCTGCTACTGGATAAGGCCAAGGTCAGGATTACCTATAGCAAACAAATTGTGAATTAAAGTTTGCTGGTTTAGAAAAATAGTGCTACCTTTGCACCCGCATTGCAAGTCATCGCAGTGCACCAAGCCGCAATAGCTCAGTCGGTAGAGCATTTCATTCGTAACGAAAAGGTCGCGGGTTCGAGTCCCGCTCGCGGCTCCAGCAAGGACGGGGAAACAGTTTTGTTTTCCCGTTTTTTTTTAATTTAGACAGGAGATATGGAAATCAGCGTGAAAGATTATATGGAGCGCCAGCCTGGCAGCCCCAAGGTGTGTGAGACCGACCAGTTTTATCTGTGGATAGCCTTGAGGCTGGCCAAGTTGTGGGACGAGTCGCCCTGGTTGCGTGACCTGGACGATGACGTGAAACGTGACGTGGTGCTCGCTGTGACGGGCTATTACCAGGATGTGGTGGCCGACGGTGGCGTGTGGCGTTCGTTCTCGCGTCTGCACAGCACGAGAAACGGTGGCCCAGTGCCCCATTACGCTGCCGGCGAGGGCTACGTTGATTTTGAGCTCAATGAGGAGGATGTGCGCTTTGTGATGTGGTGGACCATCGCGGGCGAGGAGGGTCCCGATGCCCTTGACCCGCATGACAAGGAACTGGAGGCCTTGGCCATGGCCTTCCACAAGCTGCTGGACGAGGAATATGAGCAGGCTCCCGTGCCGCGTCAGTTCTGCATCGCCAGCGAGGTGGACCTGGACAATCCCCAGGATGCCCAGCGCATCTATGATTACGCCTACTGGCTCTACTGGCGCAGTTTCCTGCTGCGTCCGTCGTCGATGGCGGTGATGCAGCGCTCCATGCCCCAGGCTCACGCCATCATTGCCCGTGCCGGCGAGAGCGATGCCCGCCCGCTGCTGCTTGAACTCAACGAGCGCCTGATGTCTACCGAGCCGGCCGGCCCGATTCCCTTGACCACAGCGCAATGGCTGCGCCTTATCGTCAACGACGAGCTGCCGTGACAGGACGGACAGGATAGCCTGGACTGCCTGGACCGCCGCTGAGCGGCTGGGTTGGACTAACTGGATATACTGGACTGGAGCGATAATAAAAATCACGTCAAACCAAGCGGTTTGACGTGATTTTGTTGTTGTTGTGGGGACCGTGGCTATTACAGGCCGCGGCCGTGGCAGTTCTTGTATTTCTTGCCGCTGCCGCAGGGGCAGGGATCGTTGCGGCCGATCTTGGGACCCTCGTTGCGGATGGGACCGACGGGGCCTTGGGGACGCGGGCCGACGGGGGCTGCGTTGGGACGGCTGGGATCGGGCTCGCCGCCACGGCCCTCGCTATAGCGGGGACGGCGTTGCTGCGGCTCGTCCTGGGGCACGTTTTGTTGAGGGGGTGCCTCGGGAATCTGTCCGCGCATGAGCACGGCGATTGACTTGCCGTTCATGATGCCTACCATCTGCTTGAACATGTTGAATGCCTCGGTCTTGTAGATTACCAGCGGGTCTTTCTGCTCGTAGCTGGCGTTCTGCACGCTCTGGCGCAACTGGTCCATCTCGCGCAGGTGCTCCTTCCAGTTCTCATCGATGGTGAGCAGCATCACGGCCTTCTGCCATGACTTGGTCAACGACTTGCAGTGGGTCTCGGCAGCCTCCTTGATGTCGATGACGATGCCGAAGGTGCGTTTGCCGTCGGTGATGGGCACGCGGATGAGGCCCTGAGGCTCCATGCCGTTGGCCTGCTGGTCGGCGACAATCTGTTGGATGATGGGGTCAGCGACCTCGCTGAGGCGTTCCATCTTGCGGTTGAAGGCCTTGAGCACGGCATCATAGAGGACGGTCTGCTTCTTGCTGTCGTCCATGCGGCGGTACTCCTCTTCGTCGAACGGAGTCTCGATGGCATAGGTCTTGAGCGTTTGCATCTGGAAGTCCTCGAAGTCGTCGGGACCGTATTTCTCGACCATATCCTCGACGCTGTCGTAGAGGGTGTTGATCAGGTCCAGGCCGATGCGCTCACCGATAAGGGCGTGGTGGCGGCGGGTGTAAATCACCTTACGCTGGGCGTTCATCACGTCGTCATATTCCAGCAGGTGTTTACGTATACCGAAGTTGTTCTCCTCGACACGCTTCTGCGCATTCTCGATGCTCTTGGTCACCATGTTGCTCTCGATGGCCTCGCCGTCTTTGAGTCCCAGGCGGTCGAGCGTCTTGACTACGCTCTCGCTGGCGAACAGACGCATCAGCTTGTCCTCGAACGAAACAAAGAATACTGACGAACCGGGGTCACCTTGACGGCCGGCACGACCGCGCAGCTGGCGGTCTACACGGCGTGACTCGTGGCGCTCGGTACCGATGATTGCGAGACCGCCGGCAGCCTTAACCGCGGGCGACAGCTTGATATCGGTACCACGACCTGCCATGTTGGTGGCGATGGTCACAACACCCTTGCCGTCGATTGATTGACCGGCTTGAGCAACGATGTCGGCCTCCTTCTGGTGCAGCTTGGCGTTGAGCACGTTGTGGGGGATGTGGCGCAGGCTGAGCATGCGGCTCAACATCTCACTGATCTCGACGCTCGTGGTACCCACCAGGGTGGGGCGTCCCGAATTGCGCATGGCCTCGATTTCGGCAATGACGGCGTTGAATTTCTCCTTCTGTGTCTTGTAGACACGGTCGGCCATATCGTTGCGGATGACGGGCTTGTTGGTGGGAATGGTAACAACATCCAGCTTGTAGATGTCCCAGAACTCACCAGCCTCGGTCTCGGCGGTACCGGTCATACCCGACAGCTTGTGGTACATGCGGAAGTAGTTCTGCAGCGTGATGGTGGCAAACGTCTGGGTTGCGGCCTCGACGTTCACACCCTCCTTGGCCTCGATAGCCTGATGCAGGCCATCGCTGTAACGGCGGCCTTCCATCACACGGCCTGTCTGCTCATCAACGATTTTCACCTTGCCCTCGGCATCAACGATGTACTCGTCGTCGCGGTTGAACAGGGTGTAGGCCTTCAAGAGCTGGGTGACGGTGTGCACGCGTTCGGCCTTGACCGAATAATTGGCGAGCAGTTCGTCCTTCTTGGTCATCTTCTCCTCGTCGCTGAGGGGCTCGTTGGTCACTGCCGACAGTTGTGCGGCAATGTCGGGCAGGATGAAGAATTCGGGATCGTCGGTGCCCTTGGTAAGCACGTCGATACCCTTATCGGTCATCTCGACGGTGTTGTTTTTCTCGTCGATGATGAAGAACAGGGGATCGGTCACGATGGGCATCTCGCGGTTGTTGTCCTGCATGTAGTAGGCCTCGGTCTTGAGCATGGCGTTCTTGACGCCCTCCTCGCTCAGGTACTTGATCAGGGGCTTGTACTTGGGCAGGCCCTTGAAGGCGCGGTAGAGCCTCAAGGTACCTTCCTTGACGGTTTCCTGGTCGTCGCTGGCCATCATCTTCTTGGCATCGGCGAGCAAGCCGGTCACCAGTTGACGCTGGGCATTGTAGACGCGCTCCACATTGGGCTTGAAGTCGTTGAACATCTGGTCTTCGCCCTTGGGCACGGGACCTGAGATAATCAACGGGGTACGGGCATCATCAATCAGAACGCTGTCGACCTCATCGACGATGGCGTAGTTGTGGGGGCGCTGTACCATGTCCTCGGGGCGCATGGCCATGTTGTCGCGCAGGTAGTCGAAACCGAACTCACTGTTGGTACCGAAGGTGATGTCGCAGTTATAGGCGTCGCGGCGCTGGGGTGAGTTGGGCTCGGTCTTGTCGATACAAGCTACGGTCATGCCGTGGAACATGTACAAGGGACCCATCCACTCGCTATCGCGCTTGGCCAGATAGTCATTGACGGTTACCACGTGAACGCCGTTGCCGGTCAAACCGTTGAGGAACACGGGCAGTGTTGCCACGAGGGTTTTACCTTCACCGGTTGCCATCTCGGCGATTTTACCCTGGTGCAGGACGATACCACCGATGAGCTGCACGTCGTAGTGGACCATGTCCCAGGTGATCTCGTTGCCACCGGCAATCCAGTGGTTGGTGTAGATGGCCTTGTCGCCATCGATGGTGACAAAGTCCTTGCCCTGGGCAGCCAGGTCACGGTCGAGCTGAGTGGCCGTAACGATGACGGTCTCGCTCTCGGCAAAACGCCTGGCCGTTGATTTCACGATGGCAAACACCGTGGGCAGCACCTCGTTGAGCTTGTCTTCGAGAACGTCGAGGATTTCCTTCTGGATGTCGTCGACCTTCTTCCACAGCGGCTCACGCTCCTCGTAGTCGAGCGTCTCGATTTCGGCCTTGATTCGGTTGATTTCGTCTCGTTTGTCTTGCACCGAGTCGTTGAGCAGCTGACGAATGTCGGCCGTGCGCTGCCTGAGCTGGTCATGGTCGAGCGCGTCAATCTCGGGATAAATTGCTTTGATTTGGTTGACAATAGGCATGATCTTCTTGAGGTCACGCGTTGACTTATTGCCAAACATGGATTTCAAAATGTCGCTAAGTCCCATTTCTTGTTGTTAGTTATGTTTGTTTTGTTTTTTTTCGAACTGCAAAGATACAATTATTTGGCTGATTTACACCTATTATATAGGCATAAATCGACCGCATTGATGAAAAATGGCGGTTGGGTGTTGTCTGATTGGCTTGTGAATCAGGCTTTTGAAGAGGTGGGGCCGCGTGTGGTCTGGCTGCCCAGCAGCACGTTGGTCAGCGAGCGCGTTACCAGCGCTGCCATGAGCGGGAAAAAGGCGAAGTTGCCCACCTGGGGCTGCCATGGCCAGGCCAGCATGAGCAGGGCCACAACGATAGCGTTGACGGCGTGCAGCCACCCTGCCACATTGCGGGTTTTCTTGAACCAGGGCAGCACGGCCAGCAGCAGCAACAGGGGGTGGAGCCACACGATGTTGATGTTGGGCGAGGTTGCCTCGTGGGTCGAGAAGAAGATGAGGAAAAGCAGGATGCAGCCGGCCAGCCCTCCTGCCGTGAACAGGATGGTGTCGAACCACCTGGAAATGTCGTGGCGGCGCCAGTCGCGGCAGCTCACCAGCAGTGTCAATGCCAGCACCAGCAGGGCGAATGCCATGGGCGAGATGTACCAGGGCGTGGGAGGCCTTACATTGCCGTTGATGCTCTTGTCGTTGGGCACGGTGGTGGCTTTGACCAGCGGCATGGTCTTGCCGTCGGTGGTGATGGTGGCCCCTGCCACGGCATCCATGAGTAACATGGGGATGAACATGGTGGCGCGCTGGTCGAGCGTGGTGTCGATGTCCCAGCCCAGTACCAGGTCGATGCCGAATTTCTCCCACGCGTAGTTGCGGCAATAATGTGCCAATATGTCACGATAGGTGACAGTGGTGTCGCCCATCGCGGGATATTGCAGACTCTCGCCAGCGGCCATCTCGATGATGTCGCGGGGACGGGTAGAGCAGTTGTCGCTCAGGAATTTATAGCGGTAGACGCGGTTTTCGGGCTGTGCGTTGTTCCACAGGAAGTCGCGCACCATCAGGGCCCTGTCTTGCGGCAGGTTGAGTTCCTGCTCGACCATGCGCCGCTCCTCCATGCCGATAGTGGCATAGGCTCGTGGAACGGGCATGCACAGGTAGTCGGTCTTGCCCAGCATGAAGCGCCACATGAAGGCGGGCGCCTGGAAGTCGAACACGCCGTAGTTGAAGTACAGGTCGATAGGGCCTTGCTGGACGCGTATCTCGCTGTGTCCCCAGATGTTGTGGGGCTCGCTGCCGGGATAGAACGTGACGAGGCTCACCTTGACCGAATCCTCTTCTTCCTGCTGCTGTTGCTGCTTTTGGGCGTTGGCTGGCGGGGTGAGGGGCAACTGGGGCATAGCATCGAGTGTACCCGTTGCACACAGGGCACACAACACAGTCATGCAATATGTCTTCAATAGCCGTTGCATCTCGACACGGTGGTAGATGGGCAAGAATGATGCCAACCACCTGACAAAGGTATATTTTTTCTCCCGCATGAGAAAGGCAATTCCATGAAAAATGACGTGTGCAGCCCTTGTGCGGCGCCCTCAGCAGTCCTTCGGGTGAAAAAAGTAAGCAACCACTCAGCCGATAGCCCCCACGCTAAGGCGCAAAGACGCTAAGTTTTTTCAAACAACTTAAACAAATAATGGTTTAAACAACGGTAACAACTTCTTTGTTTTTGGCATCCGCGCTCTTTGGTCCCCACGCTTAGGCGCAATGTGCAATGGACACTGAATTGATTAATGACAGCATGATGGCAAATCTCAGTTGTCGGAATCCATTTGATTGAATATTAATATCTTAGCGCCTTAGCGCCTTGGCGTGAGGCATTTCAGGAGGTGTTTGGGGTGAAAAAAGTAATCTATTGGGTGAAAAAAACTTAAACAATGATTTGTTTTTATGGATTTTCCAAAATAAATCACTATATTTGTGACCTGCAATTTCGCAATACTCATTTCAAAGAATTATTAAACATTTTTAAAAGAGACTATTATGGGATTACTTGACGAACTTCAGAAAAAATTGGAGGAGGCCGCACGACAGGCCCAGCAGCAGGGTGGCGGCGGTTCAGTTGGCGGTGGCGAAATTCCCAATCCTTGGGACCAGGCTCCGCAGCAGCCTCAACAGCAGCAAACGCCCAACTATCCTCCCGGCTACCAGCAGCCTCAGCAGCCCAACCAGCAGCAGTATCAGCAGCAATATCAGATGATCATGCAGCAGATGCAGCAACTCGTGCAGCAGGCCTACCAGCTGGGCTACCAGTATGGCGTGCAGGTTGCTCAGCAGGGCGGTTTCCGTGCCGGACTGATGGACGAAGAGAAGCAAGAGTAGAAGCGAGTTTCATTTAATATATCAAATACATAATTGTGTTGCACCTCCCATGTGCAATGCAATTATGTTGCATTTTACTCACCTCACACCCAAGCCCCACATTAAGGCTGTAATCCGATTTTTCTGTAATTTTACAATCAATTCGGGATCATTCGTGTCCAGTGAAAGCCCCGCTAGGGGCGTCTAGGGCTTAGGCAGGGGTGTAACGAGGCGAAGCCGAGTGTAACCCCTGCAGCAGTAGAGAATACTCATCCAAGCCCCATCGGGGCGGCACTAAGTCATTGATGCACAATCTGTCACCCCTAACGGGGTTAATTGATGTTGAATTTACTTTTACAGGGGTTCCGCTACGCTCCACCCCTGCCTAAGCCCTGACCAGCCCTAACGGGCTTCAAAGCAAGCCCCTTCATGCGAAAATATAACATAACAGCATTATATTGTGGCACTTATGGGGATTTATCGTATTTTTACCGGAGACTAATAATTCGGGATAGAAAAAGCGAGCGCCAGGTTCTGATTATGTGACCTGGCGCTCGTTGTGCAGTTATTGTTAACCGGTGGCGATTAGCCGCACTGGAAGTACTCGTTGACGAGTTGTGAGGTGCGCTTGGGATCGTGCTCGATGTCGTGGCGCAGGGTGCGGTCGTTGAACGAGCGCAGCTCGGCGATGATGCCATCGATCATGTGGGCGCTGAACACGTCCTTCTCCTCGAAGGCGGCGCGCAGTTTCTCCAGGCAGTCGGCGCTGGCCACGCAGCTGTCGGGCAGGCAGTCGAGCTCGTTGAGGCGGGCAGCATTGGCGGCGTCGTGGATGTTCACGTCGACATAGGTCTTGGCGGCCAGCTCCAGGGCATTGTCCATCTCGAAGCCGTGGCGGCAGGCTACGCACAGTCCGGCCAGCAGCTGGTAGATGTCGGCCGAGCCGTCCGGCGAGCGCATCTCGACGGTCTGCTTCTGTGTAGTGTCAAAGTTGTTGGCGGGTTCCAGCGGGTTGGCAGTGCGGCACATGTCGGCGCCGGCGGTCCAGCCCAGCGGCACGCGCACGAGCACCGAGCGGTTGCGGTCGCCCCAGCACACGTTGGTGGGAGCCTCCTGGTGGGGCACCAGGCGGAAGTATGACATCGGGTTCTTGTTGCCGAAGGCGGTGATGGCGGGAGCCAGGTCCATCATGCCGGCGATGGCCTTGCGGGCCTCGTCGCTC
Source organism: uncultured Bacteroidales bacterium (assembly GCA_902793405.1). Classification (GTDB taxonomy): domain Bacteria; phylum Bacteroidota; class Bacteroidia; order Bacteroidales; family Muribaculaceae; genus Sodaliphilus. The sequence continues at coordinate 58,242 of CADBDH010000013.1, forward strand.
AGCACGCCCTTGTCGTTGAGCATCATGTTGCGGCCGTCCTTCATCATGCGCATGTGGATGTGCAGACCCGAGCCGGCCTTGCCGGTGGTGATCTTGGGGGCGAAGGTCACGTTCAGGTCCTCGCGGAAGGCCAGGTTGCGGATCACCCACTTGGCCACCATCAGCTGGTCGGCGGCGTCGAGCACGGGCACGGGCAGGAACTCGATCTCGTTCTGCTCATACACCACGCCGTCCTGCTCAAAGTTGCCCACCTCGCTGTGGCCGTACTTGATTTGTCCGCCGGCCTTGGCGATGTAGTCCATGCAGCGCTGGCGGAAGCCGTTGGTCTTGGCATAGGGCATCGACTCGTGATAGCCGTGCTGGTCGCGGGCGGGGTAATAGGCTACCGAGGGGCGAATCACGTAGTACTCCAGCTCGCCCATGGCCTCATACTCCATGCCGGTCACCTCGCGGAAGGCTTGGGCGGCCTTGCGCAGCGTCTGCTCGGGAGAGCTCTCCAGCGGGTTGCCGTCCTTGTCAAAGAACGAGCACAGCAGGCACAGGGTGGGAATCTCGGCAAACGGGTCGAGGAAGGCGGTGCTGAACCTGGGCAGCACATACAGGTCGCTCGAGCTGGCCTGGATAAAGCTGAACAGGCTGGAGCCGTCAACGCGCTCACCACACGACAGGATGGTGCGCAGGTACTCTTTGCTGCTGATGACAAAATTCAGGGTTTTCAACTTGCCGTCACCGCCGGGGTACATGAAGTTGACCATGCGGATGTTGTTCTCCTCAATAAAGCGGATGATGTCGGCCTTGGTGAACTCGCGCGGTTCTTTCTGCAGGTAGGCCACTACCTGATTGGCATTCAGAGCCAGGATTTCGTTTTCCACTGTTTCTTTTCTTAAGTTTTATGGCTTTAGCTGACGGCTCATGGCCGATAGCTGTAAAGCAGGTTAATTAAATGGTTCTTAGTTTGGGACAAAGGTAGTCTTTTTTTCTCATGCAAGCATATTTTTCACCAAGTTTTGTCAACGATCGGGCAAAAAACGCTACTTTTGGGCATTGGCATAATTTTTAAACGAAATGATGTTGAAAAGACTATTCCTGCTCGTGGCCGCATGCGCCACGATGGCTGCCGCAACCAGTCAACCGTTGCCCCAGTTCAATGGCGAAAGTTTCGAGGGGTGGCTGTACAACAACCCCAATATAGCCCTGAACAGCAGCAACATTGGCGGCGGCAAGATTGTGTTGTACGTTTCCATCACTGGGCTCACGCTCACGCTGGTCTCGCCCGAATTCACGTGTCAAGGCATTGACAGCATTTCCAGCTCGGTGAATTGGTTTACCAAGAATGCCCACGACACAGCGTTTGACATCACGCGGACGGCTCTGACACTGGCCATTGATGATGTGGAGGGCAACCCGCTTGACTCGGTCACCGTCACCCCCACAGCCCAGCAAGTGAGCAACCACAAGCTGGACTTCACGATTGCCGTGCCCAGGGGCGTCACCACGGCGCGGCTGCGCTTTGTCTGCTGGAATGCCAATGTGGTGAGTTGTGGTGCCGTGAGGTCGGCTACATTCACTGCCGTCACGTCATCACAGCCCGCAATCCTGCCGGGTGATGTGGATGGCGACGGCGTGGTCAACATCAGCGACCTGACATCGCTCGTCGACCTGCTGCTGAGCGGCAATCCCGACGTGAGTGCCAATGCCGATGTGGACGGTGACGGAGCGGTCAACATCAGCGACGTGGCCCTGCTTATCGACTCGTTGTTGTCGGCCGATTAGTCCTGCATGTTTCAAACCACTTGAACAAACATTGAACAACCACAACAACCTTTTATTATGAGGCAGTCTCAATGATAAGGGTTGTTGTAGTCGTTTGACCCAGGTTGTTGTTCCCGGTTGCTTGAGAACGGTTAGAGGGGTGGGGTGGTTCTATGGGTCGAGCCGCCCCACGCCCGTGATGGCCCGGGTTGGTGCTAGATTACGCGGGACTTGTGCATGACGGGTTCCCTGGTAGGGATGACGGGCATCGATGCGGGGTCGGGGCGCATGTTGCCGGCCTTCTTCATCATGCCAGCCGAGCCCCCGATCATCAAGCCAGCCGAGCCCCCGATCATCATGTCGATGAGGGCGGTCAAGTCGGTAATGTTGACAGCGTCGTCCCCATTCAAGTTGGCGTTATCCCAATCGATGGTGCCGGCATTGCCGGTGAGCATGTAATCGATGAGGGCGGTCACGTCGTTGATGTTCACGTTGCCGTCACTGTTCACGTCGCCCGGCATGCCGTCGCTGCCGGCATAGGGTTCCCAGGTGCCGGGATCCCAATTCCATTTAAACACATCCCAATTCTTGGCAACCGCCTGGTTGACCTGGCTGACCGTGATGACATTGCCCTCGACTATCTCACCCGAGGAATCGTTATCGACCATGACATGGAATTCTCCATGCTGATTGTCGCTGCAAGTTCGGAGCCCGTTGACAAGCTGGCCCATCTGGTTGGCTTTGATAGAATTACCGAAATTGGCTATAAGAACCAGACTGCGGCAGTTGTCCACTTTAAGGCTGGTGAGCTGATTGTATTGAACATACATTTCTATAAGATTGCTAAGCCCGCTGGCATCCAGGCTTGTCAACTGGTTAAAGGAGGTGCTGATTCTCTCGAGAGCACTGCAGCCGCTAATGTCCAGACTCGTCAACTGATTAGTACTGCACCACAAGTCTATAAGCTCGTCGTGCTGACCGAGAATCAGCTCCGAAATCTGATTGTTATTGCAGACCACCTGGTATAGTTTGCTATACCTGGATAGATCCATGGAGCCTGAGATATTGTTGTAGCGGCAGTCCAGAGAGAAGAACAAGCTAGAGCAATGGCTCATGTCCAGGCTAGTCAACTGGTTGTTGCTGCACCAGAGGGCCTCGAGCCAAGGATTGTTGCTGATGTCCAGTTCGGTCAACTGGTTGTTATTGCAATTGATACGCCTGAGTGCAGAGCACGTTCTGATGTCCAATTCGGTCAAATGATTATTCTCGCAGTCTAAATCGGTGAGCGCAGTGCAACCGTTAACATCCAGCATGGTCAAGGCACAATCATAGCACTGCAGACTAGTCAGTGATTGGTTGCCACTGGCGACCACTGTCATCAAGTTGCTTTTCCCGTTTGCCGCGAGGGTGGTGAACTGATTGTTGCGGCACCACAGTTCGACCAAATTGTCCTTGTATCTCAGATCCAGTCTGGCGAGAGAACAATAGGAGCATTCGAGGTAGAACATATTTGAGCAGTCAGCCAAACCGGTGATCTCGATAAGCGGTTCGTTCTCCTTACAGTTGAGCACTCCCAATTGCCTCAGCCCCGTCACGTTAAGCTCAGCCAGGTTGTTGTGGTAACAATACAAGGTCTGCAGGCCGGGGCAGAAGGTCACGTCAAGAGAGGTCAACGCACAATACTCGACCGAGAGATAGTTGAGCGCTGTACAGGTGGTAAGACCCGCGATTGAGGTGAGTGAGGCATTGTCGCTGCAATTCAAGTCGGCCAATGCGGTACAGTCTGTCACATCAAGGCTGGTCAAGTCGCAATGACGGCTTTGAAGCTGTGTCAAGTTGGTGTTGCCCGAAACCCTAAGATACCTCAACTTGCTCAAATAGTTGGCAAAGAGAATCGTCAACTGGTTATTGCGGCACCACAGCGTCTGCAGGTTGGTCATGTTTTCCACACCGGGCAGCTCGGTGATGGCACAGTCCTCGCAGTCGAGATAGGTCAACGCGGTGCAATTGGCCAGACCCGTGATCGCCTCAAGATTAGCATTGTAGTAGCATTTGAGTTTGGTTAACCCCGTGCAGCCCGACACGTCAAGCGAGGTCAAGTCACAATTATAGCAAATGAGCTCGGTCAACTGTGTGTTGCCCGACACGCGCAACTTGTTCAGGTAAAAGTGGTTATGCACGTCAAATGTGCCGCTCAGGCGGTTGTTGCGCGCCAGCAGGGTCTCCAGCTTGGACAGGCTGCTGACGGCGCTCAGGTTGCTGATGGAGCAGTCCTCACAGTCCAGATAGGTCAACGCGGTGCAGTCGGCCAAGCCTCCGATTGTAGTCAGGTTGGCGTTGTTGTAGCACTTGAGCTCAGTCAACGAGGTACAGCCCGACACAACAAAGTTGGTCAAGTTGTTGCGCCAGCAGTACAGGCCCTTCAAGTTAGGGTTACTATCCACCCAAAATGTCCTCAGGGCACTGTGATTGCTCACATTGATTGACGAGGAAAACGAGTTGTGCTGTAGGTACAGCTCCTGCAGGGCAGTATTAGACGACACATTGATAGAGGTCAGCTTATTATAACCCAAGTTGAGGTAAGTCAACTTGGTGTTCTGGCTCACATCAACCGAGGTCAGGTTGTTGGAGTAGCACATCAGGTAGGTCAACTGGGTGAAATACTCCACACCCTTCAAGTCGGATATGCCCTTGTTGTACAGGTACAACGAGTCGCGGGCATTGAGCTGCGACGTGGTGATGGTGCCGCTGGGATACTGGCTCAGCAGGTAGGAGCGAAAGTTCGCGTCAGGGAAGTTGGTGCTGTTGATCGTCACATCGGCGTGGGCCGCGAGCGATGCCATCAGCACAGCGAGCAGGGTAAGTAATATTTTTTTCATATTCTCATAGGGTTTTAATGGTTAATACTTTCAACTTTATTACCCACAAAGGTAACAATACTTTATCATAATTGCAAGTTTTTTAGTTTTTAGGCTTTAGGCTTTAGGCTTTAGGCTTTAGGCTTTAGGTCCATTTTGTTTTGTCCGTTTTGTCCGTTTTGTCCGCGTGTGCGTGTACAAGTGTGGAAAAAGAGGCTGTGTCATAATTGCCCTCAGGATTTTTAATCGGCCTGTCAGCCGAGAAATTAAACAAAATTATTAATAGAATCAAAATAAATATTTATTTTGTTTAATTTATATACAAATTTTTGTTTAATTTCTCCGTGCGAAGCACGGACATAAATTCAAGCTTGATTTATGACACTGTTCTCATTAAAACGTCTTGGGGGTGCAAGGCGCGTTTGTCGTGCTTTTCATGGCCAGTTCCCTGACGATGTATAACGTTTCGGCCCTGTTGATGACGTATTGCTGCAGTTCGCTCTTGTCGGCATAGTACCTGCCGTTGGGCATCATGATCATGCGTGCCACGGCTGCGGCAGCGACCTTGTCATGGTCCAGGTAGCCGTTGTTCTTGGCATTCAGTATCAGTTCATAGAACATGAGCGGGTAAACGTTCTTGCTCACCTCGAGCATGCGGTTCATCTTGCCGTCGACATAGAGGTTGCCGTATCTCTCCATGATTTCGCCCACGATGAAGGTGCCCTGCTGGCGCTGGCTCTCGACCATGCCCAGGTCGTTGTTCTCGACAACCAGGATGGCGTGCCCATATTGCTCGGCAACGCTCACGGCATGAATGGCCAGCAGGTGCATCGGTGCCACTCCCACCCATTGCGCGGCCAGGCTGGGGCACGTGGGGCGGTTGCGGCTGTCGCGATGCAGGTCCCACACGCTGATGATGCTGGGAAAATCACTGTCCTTCTCGCTGCCCACGGTGAGCATGACAAGATAGCGCGCGTTGTAGCCGAATTGCGGCTCGGGGTAGCTGAAACCGTCTTTGCCCATGGTCCACTTTGCCCCTTGGCGCTGTGTCGGCTCGGGCGGGTTTTGCCAGAACTGCATGCCCTCGTCATTGACGGCCTGGGGCGCTGCCACGTTCTCGGTGATTTGTCCCTGCTCGGCAGTCGAGAACACATATTTCATCGAGTTCTCAAAGGCTTCCACGTCATTGCTGGGAAACTCGGCTTTCAACAGGTTGTGCTCGCTGAATTCCTTGCGCTTCTCGTGGTACCAATAGACCTGCTCCAGCGTGCAGCCCTTGTCCCACAGCCCCTGCTCATACTCGTCACAGCCCTCCAGGTCAAAGCCGTCGTCCAGCTCCTTGCGGTAGATGTCGATTTCGTTCCAGGCCACAAACACGGGAACAAAGGCGCTCTTGCCGGCCATGGCGCGTTGCCACTCGTTATAGAAGAAGGAGTTCATGCCGTTGGCCGTGCTCTCCATCACTATCACTGTGCCCGCCGCCAGCGGGATGGTGCCCGTGACGGTGCGTATCAGGTCGTTGGGGTCGATGTTGCGGTTAGCGCTCCAGAAGGCCACCTCGCTCAGGTGGGCAAAGGCCAGGTTAAGCCCGCGTGCCGCATCGCTGCTGTAGCTGCTGGTCAGGCAGGTCGAGCACTCGCGCCCGGTGATTTCCTGGATGTCCTTGCTCTCGCGCACGTTGGTCAGTTTCATTTCCTCGCCGTCCTCGAGGAACTCTTTGGGATAGTTCGCCAGGATGGTGCGCAGCATCTGCTTGATGGCAAACGAGGAATTGCGCTTGTGTCCCACGATGATCGAGTTCTTGCCCTTGTACACCACCAGCTGCAGCCAGGCGATATATACCTGCACCAGTGTCGAGCCGCCCCACTGGCGGGCCTTGAGCAGGATGATGCGCACGGGCTGTCCCGCCAGGCGTTGCCCCTCCATGGTGCGCAGCAGTTTGCGCTGAGGGCGGTTCAGTTCAAACGGGATGAGCTGGCCCGTCATCTTGTCGGTAATCTTGACGCAGCGGCAACACCAGTACTCAAAGTCGTATCTGATTCTCAACCGCTCCTGCTCGATTGACGTCCTCGAGGCGTAATCGGGGTGTTCCTCCAGTAGGGCTACAGGAACAAGATCAAGACCAATAAGAGTGCGCTCACCCGAACAGCCAACACCGCTCCACGGGTCGTAGGCCTCAAACAGTTCTTCTTCACGTTTTTCATTTTCTTTCAATAATTGTTGTGTTTTCATGGTTTTATTTCTTTAAACTACGAATTACGCTAATTAAACTAATTGGCATCCGCCTTCATATTTTTATCGTATTTCACGAATGGCCTCAACCTAGCCCTAGACTGCAAGCGCCAGCGAGCCCACTAAGCGCTAAGCCTTAAGCTTTAAGCCGCTCGCGCTAGCGAGAAACGGTTGCAAAATTAATACATCGGTGTGGGGCTTGTCAAGTGTTTTATGGTAAAATATCAATTATTCGCCCCAAAAACCACCGTTTTCAGTAAAATTATTGGTGTTTTTACAACTTTTTCCGCGTTTTTCTTGACATCGGGTAGCTCCCGGCAGTAACTTTGCAGCGTCTTAGCCCGCTAAAGCGGGAGGTCTGTTCCCGCTAGCGCGGGGGTCTAGAGTCTAGAGTCTAGGGTCTAGGGTTTAAGGACTAACAACTAACAACTAGAAAGGTGGCGCAAGCCGAACGCAATGAAAGCTTGCTTTCAATTGCTGAGGCGCAGCCCACCTTGCACGAGCAACGCGAGTGAAACTAACAACTGCGAGCGCAAGCGAGCATTAAACTAAAAACTTAAACAATCATGGAAAACAACAATTCAGTTTTAGAAGAGATTCGTCGGCAGGCCGAGCTCTCCCCCGAAGAATTACTTTCAAACGAGTACAACGAGCTCATTAAAGGTTTTGTCATCGACCGCAACATCGAGTACCCTGACCCCGAGTATCTCATCGAGATTGGCGGGGTGCCCACGATGCCCAAGGGCAACCTTGTGGCCTTGAGTGCCAAGTGGAAAAACGGCAAAACCTTCTTTTGCGACATCTTGAGCGCCATCTTCCTGGGCTGTGACCAGTTCGCCAATTGTCGCAGCCGCCAGACCGAGGGGCGGGTCCTGTTCTTCGACACCGAGCAGGCCGAAAGCGATACCGCCCGCATCCACAAGACCATCGATGCGATGACCCCCGAGAGCCGTCACGACGACTTCAAGGTATTCTGCCTGCGTGAAGCGGTTATCGACACCGACACCGACCAGAGCACAGCCATCTCCCGCTATGACCTCATCTGTCGCGCCATCGGGCAGGAGCACCCCGACCTGGTCATCATCGACGGCATTGCCGACCTGATCTACAACTACAACGATGTGATTGAGAGCCAGGACATGGTCAATAAGCTGGCCGCCATTGCCAACAAGCACAACTGCTGCATCGTTGTGGTCATGCACCAGAACAAGGGGCAAAAGGACAGGAACATGAAGGGTCACCTGGGCACGATGCTGTTCCAGAAGTGCAGCGACGTGTTCAACGTGGAGAAGTGCGGCAGTGTCTTTATCGCCACCCATGCCGTGAGCCGCCACCGCAACTGTGAGGACATCTGCTTTAAACTCGATGCCAATGCCGTGCCCATGGATGCCGTGGCCGACCGACAACTGCAGGTCGAACTTGACCGACAGCATGCCGAGAGCAGCCTGCGGGAAATGCTCATCGACATCATTCCTGAGGACGGCACACCCATCAAGCGCAAGGAAATCGTTGAGAAGCTGAGCAGCCAATTTGGCTACAAGAAAACAAAAAGCTATGAGATGGTGAAGAATGCCATCAAAACCGGTTTGCTTGCCGAGGTTGACAGAATGAGTGTAAAACTCGGTTTTTAGCAGGAGAGAGTTTTCCGTCCGTCCGCCTATATTATATATATAACGGAAGAAACGGAAAACGGAAGAAACGGAAAACGTTGTTGTCATCGTAAGTACTGACACAAAAAAAATAAATATATATATACTCACCTTAATCATTTTCCGCTCTTTCGTTCTTTCCGTTCCGTCCGCGACTACACGCACAACCCACCGTTTTTATCAACAAATATTATTCATCCTATTAATTTTTTTTACCATGAAAAATTCCAATGATTTAGTAAACATCGCCAAAACAATTGCCGATGCCCTGTTAGAGGGTCTGTCTATCGGTTTTAGCAACTCGAAAGGCGAGCAGCAAGTCGTCGTTTCCAACCCCGATAGCGGCTATGAGATTCGTATGACTGTCAATCATCCCAGAATCATCTGCCCTAGGGATTACAAATTCGTTTACGGGGCAAAGTCAAACGCAAAGGCCGACCAGGAGGTTAAGCCCGAAGCCATCATCGCCCAAAAGAAGAAAAATTCCCGCTGGTGGTCTCGTTTCAACTTCGAGAAGAACATTATGAAGATGACCCTGCTGGCCCTGCAAGACCGCTATCCCACCGAGCAGAGTTTCACGCAAGACATGTTTGCCGCCAAGTTGGCAGCCATGATGAAGTGGAAACACAATACGGCCCGCAAGCACATCACCCAGGCCGCCAAGATGGGCCTCATCACCCGCGCCATCATCGGTACCGCCTATCATGTCACCGGCATCAATGATGTCGATGCCCAGACCCTGAAAGAGGAACTCGCCGAGCGCGAGCAGCCACCCGTGAGACGACCCTTGCCGGGAGAGAAAGTTGACGTCGAGGGAACAATCGTGTCGGGAAGCGCCATCGCCCATGAGGCCCGCCCCCTGTTTGAACTGGAATTGGAGAAGGCCGTCGATGAGACCCTCTTGCCGTAAGTTCGTCTACCCGCTGGATCTGGACCGCATCGCCCGCGACGTGTCCAGCCGCCGAATCGACATCGCGCCCACCCGCCTGGCGTGGGAACGCCTCGCACAATGCTGCGCCACCATCAAGGGCGAGCAGGGGCGCGATGCCTTTCACCTGATGGCCGCCGTGTGGCCCGACTACAACCGCCACGACAGCGAGCTGTGCTACAACCGCGCCCTGCGGCAGACGGGCCGTGCCGTTTCCATCGGCTACCTGGCATGGGCGCTCAAGCGACACGGCATCGACATCAACCATCACCGCTACCGCAAGGCGGGAAAACCACAAATCGTAAAAACCAACAAAACAAACCAACAAAACACCAGTACCATGAAAAAGATACCATTAAACACCATGCTCAACACGCTGGCCAATCAGCGCTCGCTGTTGGGACTCAACCCGCTCACCGACCTGCTGCTGCGCCTTTTCCCGCAATCGCGCGTGATTAAGGCAGTGGAACGCTACTATGTCGGCTTCAACGCGTTCAACACCCGCAAGACGGGCGACGCCCTCATCTATTGGCAGCTCGATGCCAGCAAGAAGATCATCAATGCCAAGAAAATGTATTATAAGAGCGACGGCCACCGCGACAAGAAGCTGCCACCCATGGTTATGTATCCCGGCAACCCGCAATGCCTGTTCGGGCTGCACCTCTTGACAGAAGCCGACCCCGACACTCCCGTCGCCATCGTCGAGAGCGAGAAGTCGGCACTGATTATGTCAATCGCTAGGCCCGAATACCTGTGGATGGCCTGCGGCAGCCTCAACAACTTCAATGAGAAATTCCTCGAGCCACTGCGACAAAGGTTGATAATCGGCTTCCCCGACGTCGATATCCAGCGGGATAAACAATCAGGCGTCTCAACGTCCTGTGCCCTGTGGGGAAAAACAGCCAAGCTAATGCGACTCAAGGGGTGGAGAATCATCATTGACTCACAACTGGAACGCACCGCCAACACCTCCCAGCGCATGGACAAAATCGACGTGGCCGACATTGCACTCGACAATGCCAAACAGCAGCACTACAAGAGCCTGCTACGTGTACACGCGGACGAAACGGACGAAACGAACAAAACAAACTAACAACTGAATCACCATGGACAATCATCAAGCAACACCCGACCAGACGGGCAAACTCTTCGATAACCCGCAGGTAGAACAGACCGACGACGCCATCTACATGCACTTCCCCCATCTGGAAGAAGCCCTCGCCGACGAATACCTCAACCTCATGGCAAGCCTCCTCTAGCCGCCCCACGCTTTTTAAAAAACAACTCAAACAACTTAAACAACAAACGCGGTGCAACCGACCTTAACCTCGGCTGCACCGCTATTATTATCGGCTTGCGATGCAATTATTTGAAAATGAAAGATAAAACGGCAAAAATAGCGGCTATTATCGTTGCAATAGCGGCTGCTGCATATATATCTATTCTGTAGTAATGAAAAGCGACAACTGAAGCTGCAATAGCTGTAATACAAAACAATACTTTCAACTTGAATTTTTTCTTTTTCTCTTCTGGAGGATTCGCTGCAATTGGTTTAGGTTTAGGTTTTAATTCATTGTGACTTTCGGTTTCATTGGTTGTTTGGGCCGTCTGAGAATTATCAGGGCTTTCACCATTCTCCCCGCTTTCTAAATGGTCTATAGAGATAGTGAGAATGCCTAGAATATCAGAAAGATATACTGGAGAAAAATGATTAAATTCAAATGAATCGAACAACTTGTTAATCTCAAAAATCTTGTTTTTTTCATGTTTCGCTATATAATCCTTTACTTCATATTTCCAGATGCCATAGTCATTATAATTAAATTTTTGATCATTCGAATCGTCAGTTACTTCTGTAGTATATCCATTTTTAAGTTCATAAAGCTGATGACGATGTTTTTGTATAACATCCTTTCCATAACTAAGTATTTCTTCTGGTGTCCTCATATAGTTGAAATATCCTAAAATTGTGATCTAACGATGAACTATTTGTTGCCCTTGGAGCGGTTGTGGTAACGGCACAGCATTTGGCAGTTTTTCTCGTTGCTGGTGCCGCCCTTGCTCCAGGCGGTGACATGGTCGGCATCCATCTCGCCCAGTTTATAGATGCGGGTGCTGTTGCTGCCCTCTTGCAAAGCGCAGTCGGGGCAGTTGCTCACGCCCTTTGCCTTGGCAGCCTCGGTCTGCTTGGCATAGACGCGGTTGATCGTCGCCTTGTCAAACATGCGGATGTTCAACAGGCTCTTGTCCTTCTCACCGCCCAGGATGTATTCAAACACGCCCTTGTGGTTGGTTACATAGGGGTCGGCATACAGTTCATGCACGCGCTGGGAAACGGCATCCACGTTATAAGGATTCTTGTGGTATTCCTCATAGAATCGTCCCCACTCCAGGCCGCGCATCTCGGGCAAAACATCCTTGAACACGCCCGAAGCCCAATCGATAACCGTATTGAAATAGGCCTTGACTGGAGTGATATCAGTATCCTGGCGGTGCTTGCTCATATAGCCATCCACATTGTCCTGGCTTACCCATTGCAGGGCACGTTCAAGGTAGTCCTGGCGGTTGGCCGACCCTTTGATGTAGGCACTCCATTTTTGGATATTGGCATTCTGCGAGTTGCTGAATTCTTCCTTAAGGGCGGTCACAAACGGGCCCGAATAAACGGCATTCAATTTTTCCTGATTGTTCAAGTTCACGCCGGGGATATTAACGGTCTGAAACCAGTCCTTGATTTCGCTCTCGGTGCCCTTGCAGATGTAGATGAGCAGACGGGTGTTGAGCACCTTGTTACGGTCTTCCTCGTTAAGGCCGTCGATGTACTGCTGCATCCCGTTCTTGTCCTTAATGGCGAGTTTGTGGGTTACAAAGCGGCCCAGGCTCGTGATGCGCTGCTGGCCGTCAAGCACCTCGTAATTGTCACCCACCTGATTGAAATAGATGACCCCAAGGGGATAGCCCTTCAGCACCGAGTCAATGACGGCGACATCACGCTTGCCGTCAGCATAGATATAATTGCGCTGGTACTCGGGCTGGATGGTCAGTTTGCCATTCATGCCGAACAGGCCTTTACCCTCTAACTCGTTATAGATAAAGCCCTCGCAGATTTCGCGAACAGTGATGTCTGTCCTTAATATCGTTTCCATATCGTCTTATTGTTTCTTGCGGATTAGGATTCTAGGATAAACTTGTGTAAAGTAGTTATTATCTACTATGTAATAAGTTTCACTATTGGGAACCTTTTCGTGTTTTATTGTTGCTCCATCATTAAGTTTTGTAACTTTTGATTCTTTTCCTGTTTTATCAACTTGGATTTGTTCAGGATATATTTTATTTGCCATTCCATACCAAGTTTTGGTAATTCCCAAAATCTCAAATTGCTCTGGGCAATATTTATCTAGAAAAGAGACAGGAACCCCCATTACGCTATCATAATCACTGGGAATAGCATCGGTGTAAGGTACTTCTATGGCATCATAATTATCATAATGATCATAACTATCTTTTCCCCTAATCTCTTTGTGTCTGCTGAATTTCAAGTTATCAGCCATGGTCATCAAAGGCAAGAACTGATGACGGCGACCATGGTCAAGATTGGTAAACCAACGCACACCCTTAACACGGATGTATTTTTTACCCTGGTCATCAATTCTCCATCCAGCGGCAGTTAGCGGATATTCGTCAGGTACTCCAAACTCCCTGTCACCGCTACTAATGGAACACCCATACCATACCTGATTATCCTTTATCAACGGGAAAACCTCTTTATAGGTAATCGCGTTCATATTGCCGATGATGAGAAACTGCTTGTCTGCTTCGACAATCCATGCCAGGAATTCACGGAAGAGCGAAAACGGCGGGTTGGTAATGATAATGTCGGCCTGGTCACGCAAGTTGCAGATTTCCTTACTGCGGAAATCGCCGTCGCCCTCAAGGTACTGCCATTCCAAGTCCTCAAAGTTGATTTTGCCATCCCCCGTCACATCATGGTCAAGAACGAAGATTTTGCCGTGGGTCTTGCTCTTGTCGGCATCAAAATGCGGTGCCTCGGTCTCGAACAAGGTGGGCACATAGCCAAATTTGTAGCGCTTGCTCTCGGGGGCATAACTGGTGGAAATCAACTTTTTCAAGCCGAAGGTCTCAAAGTTCTGGGCAAAGTATTTGGTAAAATTGCTCCACTCGGGATCGTCACACGGCAGCAGCACCGTCTTGCCACGAAACACGTCGGGGTTATACTCCAGATAGGCCGACACCTCTTTCTCGATGTCATGATACTGGGTATAGAACTCGTCATTTTTGGCCTCTTTGGCTTTGGATAAATTCTCGTTTGCCATATTGCAATCATTATGATAAAGCGTTGCGCTCTAACAAGCAATGGCAAAGGTAGTAAAATTCCGTGATATGGCAACAATTCATTAAATGCGAAACCTCAAAACCGACAATGACACGTGCACGCGCGGACGAAACGGACGAAACGGACGAAACAAACAACTTGAACAACGTTGAACAACAAAAACAACATTCTTTTTAATTCAACACAACCCGGTTGTTTGTAAAAGCACCAATGCCAAGCCGCCAAGCCTTTTAAGGTCTGCGAACCTTTAGCTCGGCGTAGCCAATTAAACGAATGAAACGAATGCATCCGCACTCCCCTCAACCGGGAATGCGGATGCTTCTCTAAGCCCTAAGCCCTAAACTGCGAGCCCCAGCGAGCATCATCCCACGTGCACACGCGGAAAAAACGGACGAAACGAACGGGACCCCCCTAAGACGCCAAGTTTTTTTAAACACTTGCATTTATGTCCGCGCTTCGCACGGAGAAATTAATCAAAAATAAATATCTATTTTGATTATTAATAATTTTGTTTAATTTTTCGGCCGATAGGCCGATTGAAAATCCTGAGGCGAATGATGACACAGCCTCAATGATAAGGGTTGTTGCGGTTGTTGTGACCCGGTTGTTGTCCCGGTTGGTTGAGAACGGTTAGCGGCGGGTGTGGGCCATGCCGTAGAGCATGACCATGACGAAGCAAATTGCGGGAACGATGAAGGACAGGTTGACCGACGGCATGAAGGTGACGTCGCTGTCGATGATCATCGCCTGAACGGCGGGTAACAGGCTGCCGCCCAGGATGGCCATGATCAGGCCTGCCGAGCCGAGCTCGGTGTCCTCGTTGACGTCGCCCAGCGCGAGGCCGTAGATGGTGGGGAACATCAGGCTCATGCAGGCCGACACACCCACCAGGCAATACATGCCCGCCTGGCCTCCCAGCACGATGACGCCGCACACCAGCAGCAACGCCAGCGCGGCAAACACCGCCAGCAGACGGCCCGGCTTGAAGTACTTCATCAGATACATGTTGACAAAGCGCATGAGGCAAAAGATGACCATCGCCACGATGTTGTAGCGCTGCGACAGCACCTCGGCCGCCTGTTCGCTCATCCCCTGGGCCATGAAGACGCGCGTGCCATACTGGATGATGAAGGTCCAGCAAGTGATCTGTGCGCCCACATAGAAGAACTGGGCCACGACGCCGTTGCGGTAGGTCCTGTTGGCCATCAGGCGCCTGAAGGCCGGCAACAAGGCCCCGTGACGGTCGGCACCCTGCTGGCGCACCGACGGTATGGGCAGGAACAGCATCAGCACCAGCAGCCCCACCAGCACCACACCCAGCAGGGCATAGGGCTGGACCAGGATGCTCAAGTCGCTCTGCTTCAACGCCTCGAAGCTGGCATCGTCGAGCGTGGCCCGCTGGGCCGTGTCGAGCGGGGAGAGGCGTGCCTGGATATAGTTCATCGCCACAAACATGCCCGCCAGCGAGCCGATGGGGTTGAACGACTGGGCCAGGTTGAGGCGGCGCGTGGCCGTCTCGCGGTCACCCATGCGCAGGATATAGGGGTTGGCCGTGGTCTCGAGGAACGACAGGCCGCAGGTGAGGATGAAATAGGCGATGAGGAACGGCGCAAAACTGCCGATGGCCCGGGCAGGGATGAACAGCAGCACACCCAGGGCATACAGGGCCAGTCCCATGATGATGCCGCTCTTGAACGAGTGGCGACGGATGAACAGCGCCGCCGGCAGGGCCATGCAGAAGTAGCCGCCATAGAAGGCCACCTGCACCAGCGCACCCTGGGTCACGTTCATGCGGAATATCTTGGAAAACGCCTTGACCATCGGGTTGGTGATATCGTTGGCAAAGCCCCACAGGGCAAAGCAGCACGTCACCACCACGAACGGCAGCACATAGCTCACCCCCTCGCGCGTAATCAACAATCGGGATTTCTTTTGATTCTCACTCTCTCTCATCACTCACTTCTCACTTCTAACTCCTCACTAAACTGTAAACTGTAAACTTTAAACTTTAAACTCTAAACTCTAAACTTCAAGCTTCAAGCTCTTGAAGCTTGAATATTTGTCTCATCAGTTGCCACTTGGCCGTCGAGGGCGCATCGGGGTCGCAGCCCTGGAACCGGGCCACATAGGCCTCCCACTCGGCCTGGCGGGGCAGGGTGGCCAGGCGGGCGTTGTCCGCCTCCCAATCAAAGTCATCGGTTGTGTCGCAGATCATGAACAGGCGGTTGCCGTGGATGTAGATCTGCATGTCCAGGATACCCACACTGCGGATACCCTCTTGTATCTCGGGCCACACATGGGCGTGGGCCTCGACATATCGCTCGATCATCTCTCGATCGTCGCGCAATTCTAGCGTCTGACAATAACGTTTCATGATGGATGAATGGAATGGTTTAGAAATATTCAATTCTCACGCGGTTAAAATCCGCTGCGGCGGATGGTCAGCGGGATGGCTCCCTCGGGGAAACAGTCACGGTCGCGGCACACGAGCGCCAGATAACCGCCACCGCCAGCACCCGGCATTTTCCAGGCCATCACGCCCGGCATGGCGCTGTAACGGTCGATATAGTCCTGCACGCCAGGCTGTATCATGGCGGGGAACATCGCCACCTGGGCATCGAACGAGGCCCGATAGGCGGCGGCAAACCCCTCAAGGTCAAGCTGCTGGATAGCGTCCCAGCAGCGGTCGGCGGCAGCGGCCAGGGCACGCACCTTGGCAGGCGTGATGTCCTTGCCCTCGACGACGCTGCAACCCGGCCGACGCGGGAACATGGGTATCATGCACAGGTGATCCTCAAGCCAGCCGAGCAGGGTGGGGTCCTGGGTATATTCGATTTTCTCGGGCCAGTAGCTGCCATTATAATAATGTCTTGCCAGGCCGGGCACGCAGATGCCGATGGCATCCTGGGCGCCGCTCACGATGCCGTCGCTGCGCTCGGGGTCGTTCTCGAGGCAGAAGACCAGCCTGGCCAGCATCTCGGGGTCCATCGTGGGCAACTGGTAGGGCCACACACGCTTGATGGTGTTGCGCGTGCTGGTCGACAGGCCGCAGCGCTCGCGAATCTTGAAGGTGGGTTCCAGCGAGATGGTCAATGCCCAGCCGGGCGCGTGGCACGACACATAGGGCTGGTCAATCCACGTTCCCGCCAGGTCCAGCCGCGTGGGCAACTGGCTTGCCGACTGCTTGAGCCCCGTGCTGCTGCGGGCCTGCAGCCCCTCGCCGGGAACACGCTTGAGCACAATGTATTCCATGCCGCGCTCACGGCACAGCTGGCGCTTGTCGTCGCGGTCACCGTCCTCGTTCACCACCAGGCAGTCGGGGTGGACAAGGTCGAGCGTGGGCAGGAAATCGAGGTAGCCCTCGCCCTGGTTGATGTAGGCCTCCTTGACATAGCGGATGGCGCGCACCATGAACAGGCGCTCCTGCTCGCTGTACATGGTCTTGTGCCCCTTCAAGGCCTGGATGGTCTTGTCGCTGCCGATGCCCACATACAGGTCGCCGAATTGCGACGCCTGCCTGAAGAATTCCACATGGCCCGAGTGCAACAGATCGTAGCACCCCGACACAAAAACTTTCTTGTTGCTCACTGTCGTTAAAACTATTGTGCGGTTTCAACGACAAAGGTACAATTTCCAGCCCACAAGAGCATCATTAGGGGCGGAAAAATGAATTTCCGCCCCCACCAGCTTATTGTTTAACTCATTACAAGGCAATTCTATTCGGGTACCCGCCCGAGAGTCTGCAGGATGTCGTCGTCGCTCACGCGGTGGTTCACCAGGTCGCCGTTCAGGTATTGGTCATAGGCGCTCATGTCGATCAGGCCATGGCCCGACAGGTTGAACAGGATGACCTTCTGTTCGCCAGTCTGCTTGCATTTCTCGGCCTCACGAATGGTGGCGGCAATGGCATGGCTCGACTCGGGAGCCGGGATGATGCCCTCGGTGCGGGCAAAGAGCATTCCGGCATCAAAGGATTCGAGTTGCGGAATATCAACGCCGCGCATCAGCCCGTCCTTGAGCAATTGGGAAATGATCATGCCGGCGCCGTGATAGCGCAAGCCGCCCGCGTGGATGTTAGCGGGCTTGAACGTGTGGCCCAGCGTGAACATGGGCAGCAGGGGCGTGTAGCCGGCCTCGTCGCCAAAGTCGTAACGGAACTGGCCGCGAGTGAGTTTCGGGCAGCTGTCGGGCTCGGCGGCAATGAACTCGGTGTGCTTGCCGTCCTTGAGGTTGTGGCGCATGAAGGGGAAGGCAAGGCCGCCAAAGTTGGAACCGCCGCCAAAACAGGCGATGACCACATCGGGGTACTCGCCAGCCATAGCCATCTGTTTTTCAGCCTCCAGGCCGATGATGGTCTGATGCAGGCCCACATGGTTCAGCACCGACCCTAAAGTGTACTTGCAGTTAGGCGTGGTGGTGGCCAGCTCGACGGCCTCGGAGATGGCGGTGCCCAGCGAGCCCGGGTGATGCGGGTCGCGTGTGATAATGTCCTTGCCGGCCCGGGTTGACATCGATGGCGAACCCGTCACGGCGGCCCCGAAGGTGCGCATGATTGATGAGCGGTAAGGCTTTTGTTGCATGGAGATTTTTACCTGATATACAGCGGCTTCAAGACCAAACACCCTTGCTGCGTAGGCCAGGGCGGCGCCCCACTGGCCCGCACCGGTCTCGGTGGTCACGTTGGTGGTGCCTTCCTGCTTGGCATAGTAGCACTGCGCCAGAGCCGAGTTGATTTTGTGTGACCCTAACGGATTCACCGACTCGTTTTTGAAATAGATGTGGGCGGGAGTTTGCAACGCCTCTTCCAGGGCATAGGCGCGAACGAGCGGGGTAGAGCGGTAGAAACTGTATTTCTCAAGCACTTCGCCAGGGATGGGGATGAAATCGTGCTCGGTATCCAGTTCCTGTACACAACATTCTCGCGGGAAGATGTGGGCCAGGTCATCCACGCCCAGGGGCTGCCTGGTGGCAGGGTGGATGGGAGGCAGCGGCTTGTTGGGCATGTCGGCCTGGATGTTGTACCATGCTGTGGGCAACTCGTTCTCTTGAAGAATAAATCGTTTCTGTTTCATCGTTGATGATAATTTATAATTATTATTAAAAAGGTCTGTCGTAAGTACGACAGACCTTTTGTTTTTTATTGTAACCTCTTAGGAAACCACAATGGCCAGGCGACTCACGACTTTTTAGATCTTGAGTTACGCCACCACCAATATGAAGAAATTATAGTCATTATGTAATATTTATGTTGATGCTGCAAATTTATATTCATTTCAGTAGATAGGCAAGAAATTTTGCGAAAAAAATGCGCAGTCCCCCTCACAACTATGGTAAACGGTCGGGATAGGCTGTAGTGCCTATAGAAAGCGCCTTATTAAATAATGTATGGGCTTTTTTATTTGGTTTTGTTCAGGAAAAAGCCTAACTTTGTGACCGAGTAACATCGTAACACAACAATAACCAATATCATACAACATCATGTACACTCAAGAGAACGGATTCTATATCGCCCACGGTCCCAACGGACCCATCAGCATCCTGGGCAACATGGCCAACCGTCACGGCCTCATCGCCGGTGCCACGGGAACGGGTAAAACGGTGACGCTGCAAGTGATTGCCGAGAGTTTCTGCAAGGCCGGCGTGCCCTGCTTCATGGCCGACATGAAGGGGGACTTGTCAGGTGTGAGCCAACCCGGCAAACTCTCGGGATTTATCGAGAAGAGGCTGCCTGAGTTCGGCATGAACCAGGAGGACCTCACCTTTGAGGGCTGTCCCGTCAGGTTTTATGACGTCTATGGCGAACAGGGCATTCCCATGCGAGCCAGCCTGGGCGAGATGGGGCCTGATCTGGTGGCACGCATCCTGAGTTTGAACGATACCCAGACGGGTGTGCTCAATATCCTGTACCGCATCCTGGACGAGAAAGGCGTCCTGCTCGACGACATCAAGGATTTGCGTTCGGCGCTGGACTGGCTCTCCAAGCATGCCAAGGAATACACTACCCAGTATGGCAACGTGGCCCCCGCCAGCATCGGCGCGATACAGCGTGCTATCCTGCAACTCGAGAACCAGGGAGCCGACAAGTTTTTCGGCATTCCCTCGTTTGACATCAATGACCTGTTTGCCACCCGCGACGGCAAGGGCGTGTTGAGCGTTCTCGCTGCCGACAAACTCATGCTGCAGCCCAAATTGTACTCGACATTCCTGTTGTGGCTGCTGAGCGAACTTTACAGCACGCTGCCCGAAGTGGGCGACCTGGACAAACCCAAATTGGTCTTCTTCTTTGACGAGGCCCACATGTTGTTTGAGGACACGACCAAGGCATTAGGCGACAAGATCGAGCAGGTCATCCGCCTCATCCGCAGTAAAGGCGTGGGCATCTTCTTTATTTCGCAGCTGCCCACCGATATTCCCGACATTATCCTGGGTCAGCTGGGCAACAGGGTGCAGCACGCCCTGCGCGCCTACACGCCGCGTGATCAGAAGGCCGTTAAAGTGGCTGCCGAAACTTTCCGTGCAAATCCCAACTTCAAGACCGAAGAGGCCATCCTGGAACTCGAGACCGGCGAGGCCCTGGTATCGTTCCTTGACGAGAAGGGCGCGCCAAGTGCCGTAGAGCGTGCCATGGTGCTCTTCCCGCTGAGCCAGATCGGCGCTATCACCGAGGGCCAACGCCTGGACATCATGAACGCCGCCAGCGACATCAATGCCAAGTACAAACAGGCAGGGGATAGGGAAAGCGTGTTTGAGGTATTCTCGCGCGAGGCCGAAGCCGAAGCCAAGGCTGCCGAGGAAGCCGCCGCTGCCAAGGAGGCCGAGAAAGAGGAGAAATCCAAGAAAAAGGAGAAAACCATCTGGGATAAGGTATGGAAGGCCGTTGTCACTGCCGTGACAGGTACGCTGGCCACTATCCTGGGCAAGACAGTCTCGGACACCATCACCGGCAAGAAGGGTAAAGGCACGAGCATCAAGGATGCTGCCGGCCGAGCCGCCAAGAACGCCACCAGCGCTGCCGGGCGCCAGATCCTGCGCGACATCCTGGGCAACGTGGTCAAGAAGTGACCTGGTGCTGCAAGAGATAGGGTAGAGCCCTATAGCAAAACAATCGGTCCTTGGGGGATTCCCCAGGGACCGATTGACGCTTAGTGATGTTTGTTTTGTGTTGTGCTTGTAATGGTTGTTGTCTCTTATCTCACTCTCAAGGCTTGCCGGCTGAATCGATAGCAATGGTTTGAAATATTTGGTATGGTTTGTTTTATAATTAATTAATGTGCGGCAAAAGTCGTTGTTTTTATTGTGTGTTTGCAGCCGGCCAAGCCTTACGAGTGAATTAACATTATTATTAAGTCATTTATTTCCTCATTTATTTTAAAGGTCCAAATTGTTCAAAACGTCCATCGTTGTAAAAAACGACAATGTTGACTACACTGCGGGCATCGGACGATGATGAGCCGCGCTGGTTCATACGCCCGGCAGAGTTGCTGCGCATGATGCTCTGTATCGTCTCGCTCATCGACGGTGTGGTGATGCGCTGGGCCGACTTGGCAGCGGGACGGTAGGCCATGGGCTCATCTTCGTCGAACGAGATGGCCCGTTGACCCATGTCGTCGTTCTGGTTCCCGTTCTGCTTCATCGAGCCAGCGGCATTGTCGCCGGCATCGGGAGCATCATGTCCCGACATGATCATTTCCCCGTCACCGAACATGAGCCACATCACATTCAGGCTAGGGTACGCGCGATGGATTTTCCCGATCACCTCGTCACTCACTTTCTTGTTGCGTCCGTTGAGCAGTTGGGAGAGGGTAGGACGAGGTATCTCACATGTGTCCGCAAACTGAGAATTGGAAATCCCAGTCTGTTCAAGAAACATTTTTAATCTCGTCACAATATCCATTTAAGAACAATTTTTAGTTCGCGCTCAAGTGCGCGAGATTTGAATATTTACCAAACCAAAATTATCTGGTAGGTAAGTTCGACTCTGGAAACGTCCCAAAATCGCCCGAAATCTCAAAAAATCGCTGTTTGCGTTTTTTAATTTTGGGATTGCAAATTTAGAACGAAAAAATGAAACGACCAAATTTAAAAACGAAAATTTTCAAATTTGCATTTATATTTGCCAAAATTTGACAATTTTTGCCCAATCTCAAAAGTAAACAAAATGATTTAAACAAAAACTATAGATATAGTATTATAAAACGCTACAAATCAATATATTACATAATTGATTATACTGCAGTATGTCGGGTTTACTTTTGAGGTTGCCTATATATTGAGCAATGCTTTAATTTTTGTGCGTAAAATACTAAAAATCAGTTAATTGTAGCATTCTTTAAAGAGTGTTAATTCAAAATTTTGCTCATTTTGTAAACTTTACGGCCGTAAATTCGCATTTTTTATAGTCTAGTCGCGTCTGTAAACACCCCTGATCGGGCAAAAACAGCCGGTTTTGATTCCCATCGCTACATTTAAATACGCAAACAGAGCCCGGTTTTCAAAGCCGAATTCGGTGTTGGTAAATTACCATTTTTACTTTTCTGAGTGCTCAACTCGATTTCCTTGCGATATTTTCCAGCACCCTTAATCACAGGTCTATTTTTGCGATTTATCTTAAAGAGAGTCGGGTTTAATATTTGTCAAATATTGACAAGTATCGTTTATTTAAAGGTGTTTTGATGGTGATTGTTGCTTAAATTTCAGTTGAGTTTTAGCGCTTCAAATAATGTCAAAATACGTGTTTTTCGAGCCAGAAGCTGCAATTTGTCTGATTAGGCGTGTTTTTGGGCAAAATGCGACTTTTTGACCAAAAAATAAAGGCCCTTAATCGGGCCTTAAAAACGTTTTTTATCCCCAAACAGCAGGCATTTAAAGCCTGGTTTCGGGCTGAATTTTAGGTTCGGATTTTAGGAGATTTTCACCTCATTTGAAGTCGTTCTCGAGGCTCAGGTGCGTGCCAAAACCTCGAATTTTCTGACCCCAAAATCGTGTGATTTTTGAAAATCAGTGTTCGCAGGGGTGTTTTTCGCGGCTATAAATCTGGTGTTAGGACATGGAAATTTTGCCCGCCAGCGGGCGGGAAATGAGTCCTGTTGTTTGGAAAATGAATTCTCGTTTTTATGTTCCTTGAGCAGGTACGATTATAGATAGCGATATTCAATCGCTGGTCAGGCGAGGAAGTGTCGCCAGCCTTTTTTATTGCTTGAGTTCGTCTTTCAGGAATCGCGCGGTGATCGATTCGGGAGATTGTGCTACCTGCTCTGGGGTGCCGCTGGCGACCACCTGACCTCCGTTCCTACCCCCTTCGGGTCCCATGTCGATGATGTAGTCGGCGCACTTGATCACGTCCAGGTTGTGCTCGATGACGATAACCGTGTTACCCTTATCGACGAGTCGGTTCAGGACGCCCAGGAGCACCTTGATGTCCTCGAAGTGCAATCCGGTGGTGGGTTCATCCAGGATGTAAACCGTCTTGCCGGTATCCTTCTTGGCCAGCTCACATGCCAGTTTCACGCGCTGGCATTCGCCACCCGACAGGGTGCTGGAGGGCTGTCCCAGCTTGATGTAACCCAGACCCACGTCCTGGAGCACCTTGATTTTGCGCAGAATGGCCGGCACAGCGTCGAAAAACTCCACGGCCTGGTTGATGGTCATGTCAAGCACATCGGCGATGGATTTGCCCTTGAATTTCACTTCAAGCGTCTCGCGGTTGTAGCGTTTGCCGCCACATTCCTCGCACGGGACGAGCACATCGGGCAGGAAATTCATCTCGACGGTCTTGTAGCCGTTGCCGTTGCACTTCTCACACCTGCCACCGCTGGTGTTGAACGAGAAGCGTCCGGGCTTGTAGGCCCTGATTTTGGACTCAGGCAGGTTGACGAACAGGTTGCGGATGTCGGTAAAGACGCCCGTATAGGTGGCCGCATTGGAGCGCGGTGTGCGTCCCAGCGGTGTCTGGTCGACGGTGACTACCTTGTCGACGTGTTCCAGGCCCTGAACGGTGTCGTAGGGCATCGGAGGTGTGTGTGAACGGTACAGGCGCTGGCTCAGGATGGGCTGCAGCGTGGCGTTGATGAGTGTTGACTTGCCGCTGCCGCTCACACCCGTCACGCAGATGAAGGTGCCCAGGGGCAACGAGATGTCAACGCCCTTGAGGTTGTTGCCGCGACAGCCGGTGAGGCTGAGCGTCTTGCCGTTGCCGTCACGTCGCTGGGCGGGCACTTCGATGGCCCGTGTGCCGTTCAGGTAGTCGGCTGTCAGGGTGTGCTGCTTGAGCAATTGGGCCGGTGTGCCCTCAAAGACGATGTTTCCGCCCTTGCGACCGGCCAGGGGGCCGATGTCGATGACATAGTCGGCCTGCAGCATCATCTCCTTGTCGTGCTCGACCACGAGAATGGTATTGCCATCGTCGCGCAAGGTCTTGAGCGAGTCGATAAGGCGCTGGTTATCGCGCTGGTGGAGACCTATGGACGGCTCGTCGAGGATATACAGGACGTTGACCAGGCGTGAGCCTATCTGTGTGGCCAGCCTGATGCGCTGGCTCTCGCCGCCCGACAATGAGGCCGAGTTGCGGTTCAATGACATGTAGTCGAGGCCCACTTCGAGCAGGAAATTGAGCCTGGAACTGATTTCCTTGACGATTTCGCGCGCGATTTCCCATTGCACGGGCGTGACGTGGTTGTGCAGGTCGTCGATCCATTCCTTGAGCTCGCTGATGTCCATCGCTGCCAGTTGGGCGATGTTCTTGCCGTTGAGCCTGAAGTGCAGCGCCTCGCGGTTGAGGCGTGCACCGCCGCACTCGGGGCAGACCGAGCGAGAGAAGAACTGTCCTGCCCACTTCTGGGCCGCGCTGCTCGCCGTGTCGTCCTGCTGCATCTCGATGTACTTGATCAGGCCGTCGAAAGAGAGGAAGAAGTTGCTGGTGCTCAGCGTCTCGGTGCGCAGGTTCAGGCGCTCGTTGGTGCCGTTGAGGATGTCGTTGAGGGCCTCCTCGGGCAGTTCGTTGAGCGGTGTGTCGAGCGTGCAGCCGTATTTCTCGCAGATAGCGGCTATTTGCCAGAAAATCTGCACATTCTTATATTTTCCCAGCGGCAGGATGCCTCCTGCCCTGATGGTCGTTGTCATGTCGGGGATGATCTTCTCGCGGTCGATGAGGTTAACATATCCCAGTCCCTTGCAATGCGGGCAGGCGCCCAGCGGGGAGTTGAACGAGAAGTTGTGGGGTGCCGGCTCCAGATAGGACAGGCCCGTGGCGGGGTCCATGAGCGAACGGCTGTAATAGCCCACCTCGTCGTTCTCGGCGTCGAGAATCATCAGCTGTCCGTTGCCCTGCTTGAAGGCCAGGTCGGCCGTGTCGGCCAGGCGTTTGCTGTCCTTGTCGTTGACCTTGAGGCGGTCTACGACGAGTTCCACGCTGTGGTTGACATAGCGGTCGAGCTTCATGCCGTAGGTGATCTCGCGCAACACGCCATCGACGCGCACGTTGATGTAGCCCTTCTTGCGCAGGTTCTCGAACAGGTCCTTGTAATGTCCCTTGCGGTTCTTGACCAGTGGCGCCAGGATGTAGATGCGGTGTCCCTGGTAGCGTTCCATAATCAGGCTCAGGATCTTGTCGGTGGTGTATTTCACCATGCGCTCGCCCGACAGGTAGGAATAGGCGTCGGCCGCACGGGCATAGAGCAATCTAAGGTAGTCATAGACCTCGGTGGTGGTGCCCACGGTGCTGCGCGGGTTACGGTTCACGGTCTTCTGCCCTATCGAGATGACGGGGCACAGGCCCGAAATCTTGTCCACGTTGGGGCGCTCGAGCATGCCGAGCATGTTGCGGGCATAGGAAGAGAACGTTTCCAGATAACGCCGTTGCCCCTCGGCAAAGACGGTGTCGAAGGCCAGCGACGACTTGCCGCTGCCGCTGAGCCCCGTAATGACGGTGAGCCTGTCGTGAGGTATTTCAACGTCGATGTTCTTGAGGTTGTGGACCCTTGCCCCGAGCACCTCGACACATTCTATTTCCTGCCCGTTCAGTTTCATTTAACTCGTGTATTTTTGATATATATTATGTCCTCTTTATTTGGCTACTCAACAGTAACACTCTTGGCCAAATTGCGCGGCTGGTCCACATCAAGACCTTTCTGCACGGCAATGTGATAGGCCAGCAGTTGCAGCGGAATAACGCTCAACAATGGCGCTAGACACGCTATCGTGTCGGGCACCTCGATGTATTCCGAGACGATTTTCTTGACTACCTCGTCCCCCTCGGTGATGATGGCTATGATGCGTCCGTTGCGGCTCTTCACCTCCTGCATATTGGAAATGATTTTCTCGAGCAATTGGTGATGTGTCGCAATAAAGACAACAGGCATTTCTTTGTCGATCAGAGCAATGGGGCCATGTTTCATCTCGGCCGCAGGATAACCCTCGGCATGGATATAACTGATTTCTTTTAGTTTGAGAGCACCCTCGAGGGCTACAGGAAAGTTCCACTTACGTCCCAAATAAAGAAAATTGTGAGCATAGGTGAATATCTTGGAAAGTGTCTCGATTTGACTGTTTTGGGCCAAAATGCGTTCTATTTTATCGGGAATTACCTGCAATTCATCAATGACCTTCTGATATTCTTCGTGGCTTATGGAACCTTTCGCGTCACCGATAGCCAGCGCCAGCATGGTCAGCACACACACTTGCCCGGTAAATGCTTTAGTTGAAGCGACACCGATTTCGGGCCCCACATGAGTATAGGTTCCCGTGTCGGTGTTGCGTGCGATACTGCTGCCCACGGCATTCACCACTCCGAACACAAAGGCTCCAGCCTCTTTCGCCAGCGATACCGCCGCCAATGTGTCGGCAGTTTCTCCACTTTGCGATATCGCGATCACAACATCATCGGGATAAATGACGGGGTCGCGGTAGCGGAACTCACTGGCATACTCAACATCTACAGGAATTTTGCAGAAGTGCTCGATGAGCTGCTTGCCGATGAGCCCGGCATGCCATGATGTGCCGCAACTGACAATGATGAAACGTCTTGCCTGGATAAGACGCTCGTGGTGCTCAGTAACAGCGCTGAGCACTACCCTGTGGTGTTCAGGCAAGAGCCGGCCACGCATGCAATCTTTCAACACATTAGGCTGGTCAAAGATTTCCTTAAGCATAAAATGAGGGAATCCGCCCTTATCAAGCATCGCCAAGTCCAGTTTCACGTTCTTGACCTCGACAGGAACATCTTCGCCGGTGAGGGTGTGGACGCGCAGGTCCTCGCCGCGTCGGCACACGACCACCTCCTCATCGTTCAGGTACACCATGCGAGTGGTGTACTCCACAATAGGCGAAGCGTCACTGGCGATGAAGTACTCCTGACGGTCATCACCGATGCCTACTACCAGCGGACTGCTCTTGCGGGCTGCCACCAGGCAATCGGGGTTGGAACGGTCAAGCACGACAATGGCATAGGCGCCGATGACACGTTTCAACACGGTTTGTACAGCAACCTCAAGACTCACACCCAGACTTTGCTGCACGTATTCGATGAACTGAACCAGCACCTCGGTATCTGTCTCACTTTGGAAATGCATGCCACGCTCCATCAACTGATTTCGCAGCACGGCATAATTCTCGATGATGCCGTTGTGAACAAGAGTAAGATTGCCGCTCTCTGAAACATGTGGATGGGCGTTTGCCGTCGTCGGGCCACCATGCGTTGCCCATCGTGTGTGAGCAATTCCGATTGTCCCCGAGCGGTCCTTGTCTTCACTTTGGTTTTCCAGTTCTGAAACCTTGCCCTTAGCCTTATAAATATTTAATTTGCCATCGTTAGCAATCATCGCAATGCCCGCGCTGTCATAACCGCGGTATTCCAAGCGATGCAAGCCTCCAATCAGTATTGGGTAGGCTTGTTCCGTTCCGATGTATCCAACAATTCCACACATGATTCTATAGTTTAAGTTTTAAATATTTATATCAATCCACCACCCAATCCTTGTTATAGACGGTGTAGGCGCGCTTGCTGCGGTACAGCTCGCTATGTTTGGGCACGCGCACCTTGTAGGTCTTGCCGGCTGCGTTGGTGAGCTTGGTGGAGCGTATCCACGGGTTGGCTTCGCGCAGTTGGGCATAGGTAATGCCTTTACCCTTGGCCCAGTCTATCCAGCTGGCTACAGGCCCGGTGACGTCAACCGTGGTATAGTCCACAGGCTGGTACAGGTGCTTGCGCGAGAAGCGGTAGCCATATCTCTTGGGAGATTCCATGACCAGCTTGTAGGCAATGATGCGGAACACGTAGCGCGAGGTTTCCTGCACCAGGTACAGGTCGAACGAATTGTCCACCTTTTGCTTCGTGAGTTCGTTGGTGAGGCGTTGCATGCCGGCATTGTAGCTGGCTGCAACGGTGGGCCAGTGCCCATATTTCTTGTAGGCGGCTTTAAGGTACTTGCAGGCGGCGACCGTCGATTTCTCGGGGTCGTAGCGCTCGTCGACCTCGTCGCTCACTTCCAGCCCGTAGTCGCGTGCCGTGCCGGCCAGCAGTTGCCACATGCCGGCAGCTTTGGCGCTGGAATAGGCGTTGTAGTCCATCGAGCTCTCGGTGACCGCCAGGTAAAGGAAGTCCTGGGGCACGCCTTGTTCCTTCAGGATGCGGGCCAGCGCCGGGAAATAGCGGTTGGCGCGCTTGAAGCATAACTCAGTGGTTGTCTGGCCGTAGATGATGCCTGTCAGTTCCCTGTCAAGGCGCTCGGCCATGTCCAGGCGGTCAAAACTCACCTTCTCCCCAGCAAAAGTCACACTGGTGGGAATGTCGGGGCTTGCCGTCGTGCTGAACACGGGCGACGCTGTGTTGGTCTTGCTATATTCTCTCTTGAGCTGTGCCTGGGTCGTGATGGATGTCGCCATGAGCAGAGCGATCATCAATATGGTTTTCTTCATTAGGTTGTCAGTTCTGTGTTGGCGCTGCCATTATTCTTGGTTTTAATCAAATTCCCGAGCCGGGGGTGTCGGCCGAGGTGCCATCGCTGCCCTTGTAGCGCAGGATGTTGATGTCGCCGCGTTTCTTGTATTTCACGCCGTCGCTTCCCGTAGCAGTTACTACATAGTAGTAAACGCCGGTATCGACGAGGCGGCCTTTATAGCGGCCGTCCCATCCGCCGTTAGGATCGGTGAATTCATATAGCAGGGCACCCCATCGGTTGTAAATCCAGCAATGGAATTCGACAATAGACTTATGGGGGACTTTCCACACCTCGTTGATGTCGGGTGAGAACACGTTGGGGATATCACCCCTAGCCCCTTTACCCAGCTGGCTCTCGCTCACATTGATCGTGTAAGTGTCGCCATAGCTCTCGCAAGAGCCTGCGGCATTTGCCACCATGTAGCGTACGTAGTAAGTGCCGGCATCGTGAAAGGTATAGTCCACCTCGTTCTGGTTATATTGCAGGATGACGTCTTCAAAGTCGACATCGTTTGCTATCTCCCACTTGTAGTAGACCGCCGCATCAGTGGGATAGCCCGTGAACATGATGCGAACAGGGGCCGAGCCATCTGTTAGCTCGCCTTCAAGTTTCATCTCTTTGCCTTCTTCATCTAGCATAATGCTGCCGTCTTCTTCCAGGAAAAAGGCAGTGGTTTTACACTTCACGGCCTTAGTGACATAGTCATTGCTGCTCTCGATGGTCTTATAGAGATTGTGTCTATCCCATTGCTTGAGGAAACGGTCGCCCGAAAGCTTGAAGACAGTGTTGCACAACGGTGGCTCGATCTCGATGCCATCGTCCAGGCTCTCGAATTTCTCGACAACGGGTTTCTCCTGCCAGTGTGTGGTGTCATTCCACTCGAGCGTGTTGTAAGACAGCTCGATCTCGCGGTCGAGCACCTCGATTCGTCCCGTGGTGGAGCTGTAGGGAATCTTGTGCGCGATGCCGTCGACCCTGAAACCGAGCAGGCTGCAAGGTGTATCGTCGATGAAGAACATGTCGTTCAGCGACAGATAATAGTCGGCATAGTTGACTACCCAATAGTAATGGCGGTAGGTGCCCTCCTCGATGATGTAGCCTATGTTGGGCTGCACCTGATTCAGGGTGGAAACCGGTCCTTCGTGCCTGATGCCTGAAATCTCAGGGGGATAGCCCCAGGTGTGAGAGTCGTAGGTGTACCACACTGCGCGTTCTCCCGATGCTGATGTGAAGGTCATTCCCACGCCATCGGTGTCAAAGATGACAAATATACTGTCCAGTCCGGTGGTCCTCTCGGGCTTTATCACGATGGGATCGTAGTCTGTTCCGGTGAAACTGACCTGGCCGCTAGCCGACAACAAAGCCAGCGCAGCCGCCATGAGTATGATGATTCTCTTATTCATAGTGCGCACTCGATATTTCTTTTTTATATATAATAACGAGAATGCGCGCTGCTTATTGCCAAACAGGTCCACTCTTTTTGCTTGGCGCAAGGTAGGCGGCGCCTTAACAATGCTCAAATAAAATTTGGCATTGTGTTCGGCTTGCACTACCGTTCGCTCGGCGCGTTCGCTCGGCGCAAGGTAGGCTGCGCCTCAACAATACTCAAATAAATTTGGCATTCGCTCGGCGCGTTCGCTCGGCGCAAGGTAGGCTGCGCCTCAACAATACTCAAATAAATTTGGCATTGTGTTCGGCTTGCACTACCTTTGCAGTAAATTAGATACATTATATAATAGAATGAATGATGGAACAGAATGAAATGATGGCAGGGATGCCGCGACGTGAGCGTGCCGTGATGTATAAGCGTGACCATAACTGCTGCCAGGCGGTGCTGCTGGCCTATGCTCCCGAGTTGGGATTGCCCGAGCAGACGCTGCTGGCCATGGGGGCCTGTTTCGGCAGCGGAATGGGGTGCATGGAGGAGACCTGTGGCGCCCTGTGCGGCGCGCAAATAGCGCAGGGGTTGCTAAAATTTGACAACCGCCGGATGAACCCGCAGGCGAGCCAGTTGAGGGCCGAATTTGAGCAGCGTTGCGGAGCCACGCGCTGCAAGGACCTGAAGGGTGTGGGCACCGGCCGCGGTGCGTTGTGCTCCTGTGAGGACTGTGTTCGTCATGCTGTGGAGGCATTGGATGAAATGATTTAGTTTCTCAAAAAAACTACACTAAAAAATAGCGGTAAATTGACGATAATTGACTAATTTTGCAGTCCGATTATCGCGAGATTTTTAATAGATTTTCATAACTAACACTCTAACATATAGATAACAATCATGGGATGGTTTTCATTCACTCAAGAAATCGCTGTCGATTTAGGAACAGCCAACACCATTATCATCCATAACGACCGCATCGTCATCGACGAGCCGTCGGTCGTAGCACTCGACTCCAAGACCAACAAGCCCATCGCCGTGGGTGAGCGTGCCCGCGAGATGCACGGCAAGGTCCACGAGGGAATCCGCACCGTGCGCCCCCTGAGCGACGGTGTGATTGCCGACTTCAATGCCGCCGAGCACATGATTCGCGGCATGATCAAGAAAGTGAGCGCCAAGAACCACTGGTTCTCGCCCTCGCTGCGCATGGTCGTGTGTGTCCCCTCGGGTTCGACCGAGGTCGAGATCCGTGCCGTGCGTGACTCGAGTGAGCACGCTGGCGGACGCGACGTCTACATGATTTATGAGCCCATGGCAGCAGCCTTGGGCATCGGCCTTGACGTGCTGGCTCCCGAGGGCAACATGATCGTTGACATCGGTGGCGGTACGACCGAGATCGCCGTTATCTCGCTGGGCGGTATCGTGAGCAACAAGAGCATCCGCACCGCCGGTGACGACCTGACCGAGGACATCCAGGAGCACATGCGCCGCGCCCACAACGTGCGCGTGGGTG
The DNA here is from genome assembly GCA_902793405.1 of uncultured Bacteroidales bacterium. Lineage (GTDB taxonomy): Bacteria > Bacteroidota > Bacteroidia > Bacteroidales > Muribaculaceae > Sodaliphilus. The sequence goes on from CADBDH010000013.1 coordinate 89,836, forward strand.
AGCGCACTGCCGAGGCTATCAAGATCAACGTGGGTTCGGCCCTGACCGATCTGGGCCCCGATGCCCCCGAGGACTTCATCATCCATGGCCCCAACCAGGTCAACTCGCTGCCCCTTGAGGTGCCCGTGACCTATCAGGAGGTGTGCCACTGCATCGAGAAGTCCATCTCCAAGATTGAGGCTGCCGTGCTGAGCGCCCTGGAGCAGACCCCTCCCGAGCTGTATCAGGACATCGTCCACAACGGTATCTTCCTGACCGGTGGCGGCGCCCTGTTGCGTGGCCTTGACAAGCGCTTGACCGACAAGATCGGTATCGAGTTCCATGTGGCCGAGGATCCCTTGCACGCTGTGGCCAAGGGTACCGGCATCGCATTGAAGAACATCAAGCACTTCAAGTTCCTCATGCGTTAACTCTAGTTTTTAGTTTTAAGTTTTCAGTTTTAAGTAATAATAGTACTGCCCAAAGTCTTTTCAGGCGAGAGTAAATCTACTCACAACTTAAAACTTACGACTTACAACTAATAAAAGCACGATGAATAATCTGCTCAACTTTTTCGTCAAACACAGTACGTGGTTCATTTTCGCAATCTATGTGATATTGAGCCTCGTGCTGCTGTTTAGGGATAACCCTTACCAGCAGAGCGTCTATCTGACCTCGGCCAACTCGTTGAGTGCCGCGGTCTACAAGGCGTTCAACGGCGTGACGTCCTATTTCCACCTGCGGGACATCAACGAGAGCCTGCAGGAACGCAACGCCGCCCTGGAGATGGAACTGATTGAGCTGCGGGGCCAGATGAAAGATATGGCCCTGCTGTCGCCCGACTCCCTGCACCAGCCCGCCCTGGCTCAATACAGCTTTGTGATGGCCCAGGTCATCAGCAACAGCATTTCCCAGTCCAACAACTACATCACCATCGACCGCGGCCATCTGGATGGCGTGAGCCCCGAGATGGGTGTGATTGACCAGAACGGCGTTGTGGGCATCGTGAATGTGGTGGGTCCTCATGCTTCCCGTGTCATCTCCCTGCTTAATACCCACATGAGGCTCTCGTGCAAACTGCGCGAGAACGGCTTCTTCGGCAGTCTGGTGTGGGACGGCAAGAGTCCTAATTATGCCGTGCTCGAGGAATTGCCCAAGCATGTCACCTGGTTCAAGGGCGACACCATTGTCACCAGCGGCTACTCGGCCGTATTCCCCGAGGGGATTATCGTGGGCGTTGTCGAGGGACTGGCTCGCGGCATGAGCGACAGTTTTGTGTCGTTGCGCATCAGGCTGACGACCAACTTCAGCCAGTTGAGCAGCGTGCGTGTCATCACCAACAGCATGAAGGAGCAGATCGACGCCCTGAGGCGTGCCGAGCAGGGTATCGACACCGTGACCGGCATCCAGACGCGTCCTGAAATCAAGCCCGAGATCATCGACGTGATACCCGCCGAGGAGAAACCCAAGAAATCCGCAAAACAGCCGGCTCAGCCCGCCCAGCCTGTCCAGCAGGTGCAGCCGGCTCAGCCCGAAGAACCCGATAACGCCGAAGGAGGAGAGCAGCCATGACCAAGACCGTCATCCAATTCATAACCCTGTTCCTGGTGCTGCTGGTGTTGCAACTGGTGTGCAACAGGATTGTGCTGTTCAACGTGGCGATGCCGGTGGTGTTCATCTACCTGATTCTGCGTCTGCCCGTGAACCTGCACGGGGGCTGGGTGCTGACCATCGCCTTTTTCTCGGGATTGATGATTGACATCTTCAACAACACCCCGGGCATGAACGCCCTGGCCTGCACCATCATGGCGGCATTGAGGCGCCCCGTGTTCAACGTGTTTGTTTCGCGTGAGAACGATATGAATATCCCTATCCCCTCGGTCGACTCGATGGGTGTGGGCGACTATTTCAAGTACATGGCGACGCTGGTAACCGTCTATTGTACGCTCATCTTCCTCATCCAGGCCTTTACCCTTCACAACATCCTGCTCACCCTGGCCCGCATTGCCGCCAGCAGTGTGTTGTCGATCATTGTCATCTTTGGGTTGGACACTCTAGTGAGCACGCGCCGTGAGAAAAGATTATAACCTGGAGAAGCGCAAGCTGGTCATTGGCGGCTTTATCGTGGCGATTGTATTGATATACATCGTCCGTCTGGTGCAGTTGCAGGTGCTGGACAGCACCTACAAGGCCCATGCCGACAGCAATGCCTTTGTCGAACGGGTCATTTATCCGTCTCGCGGCCTCATCTATGACCGTAACGACTCGCTAGTGGTGTATAACGTGCCCGAGTATGACCTGGTGATGGTACCCAAGGAGGTTGTGCCGTTTGATACCATCGACTTCTGCAACACCCTGCAAATCAGCCGTGAGGAATTTGACCACCGGTGGGAGGAGATGAAAAAAGGCCGCAGTTACTCGGCTTTTACCCAACAGGTGTTCATGAACCACCTCACCCCCGAGGACTATGGCCGCTTGCAGGAGAAAATGTACCGTTTCCCGGGTTTCTTTGTTGTGCAGCGCATCCTCAGGCAGTATAACTACGCGGTCGCTGCCAATGTGTTGGGTGACATCCGCGAGGTCAATGCCAAGGACATCGAGAACGACGACTATTACCGCCCTGGCGATTACACGGGCGACCTGGGCATCGAGAAGAGCTACGAACAATGGCTGCGCGGCACCAAGGGCAAGGAAATCCTGATTCGCGATGCTACGGGTACAATCAAGGCCCACTATAACAACGGCGCCAACGACGTGTCGCCTGTGGCAGGCAACAATCTGAAGCTCAGCATCGACATCGGCCTGCAGGCCTATGGCGAAATGCTCATGCAGGGCAAGGTGGGCGCCATCGTGTGCATCGAGCCCAAGACGGGCGAAATCCTGGCGCTGGTGTCCAGTCCCACCTATGACCCCTCGCTACTCATGGGCAAGGAGCGCGGCAAGAATTACCGTGACCTGGTCAACAACAGGCTCAAGCCGCTGTATGACCGCTCGATTATGGCGGCCTATCCTCCCGGTTCGACTTTCAAACCCACCCAGGGCCTGATTTTCCTGGACGAGGGCATCATCACCACCAGCACCGTCTTCCCCTGCCATCGCGGCTATGTCAATGCCGGATTGCGCGTGGGTTGCCACGGTCACGGCTCACCCATCCCCTTGAAGCCCGCCCTGCAGACGTCGTGCAACGCCTACTTCTGCTGGGGCTTCAAGTACATGATGGACAAGCGCTCGAAATATGGCTCGACAGGCAAGGCATTTGAGGTGTGGAAGAACCACATGGTGTCGATGGGCTACGGCTACAAGCTGGGCATCGACATGCCTGGCGAGAGCCGCGGCTTTATCCCCAACACGGCATTCTATGACAAGATCTACGGCGAAGGCCGTTGGGTGGGGCAGACCATCATCAGCGACGCCATCGGGCAGGGCGAAATCCTGGCTACTCCGCTGCAGATTGCCAACCTGAGCGCCACCATCGCCAACCGCGGCTATTACATCACGCCCCATGTGGTGAAGAACATCGAGGGCGTGGGCGTGCTCAAGAAGAACCTGGAGCGCCACGATACCGACATTGACAAGCGCTACTACAGCGACATCGTCGAGGGCATGCGCATGGCCGTGCTGGGCGGCACCTGTACGGGAGCCAATATTCCCGGTCTGGACGTGTGCGGCAAGACGGGAACTGCCCAGAACCCTCATGGCCGCGACCACTCGGTGTTCATGGGCTTTGCGCCGATGAACGACCCCAAAATCGCCGTGTGCGTCTATGTCGAGAATGCCGGCTTCGGCGCCACCTACGGCGTGCCCATCGGCGCCCTGATGATACAGCGCTACCTGCAGGGCAACTCACCTGGCCTGCAGGCCCGTGGCCGCGCCATGGCCAGCCGCCACACCATCACCTATCCCAAGGTCAAGAAGACCACAGCTACCGGCACCCAGGCCGACAAGAATAAGACTACACCATCAAATAAAACCGTCTCGAGCGATGGAAGTAAGAAATGAAGATGAGAATACCAACCTATTGAGGTCGGTGGACTGGTTTACCATCATCCTCTACCTCATCATGGTCGTTGCTGGTGCGGTGAGCATCTATGCCGCCACCTACGACTATGACAAGGCCAGCATGTTTGACCTGAGCGAATACTCGGGCAAGCAGTTCCTGTGGGCCGGTCTCTCGTTCCTCATCGGTTTCTCGCTGCTGCTCATCGACAGACGCATCTATGAGGCTTATGCCTATCCGCTATACGGCTTCATGATACTGCTGCTGATTGTCACCGTCTTTGTCGCGCCCGATATCAAGGGCTCACACTCATGGCTGGTATTCGGCCCTGTTAGTCTGCAGCCCGCCGAGTTCGCCAAGACGGCCACCGCCTTGGCCTTGGCCAAGCTGTTCAGCACCTATGGCTTCTCGCTCAACGGCTGGCGCAACTATGCCATTGCCATCGGCATCATCGTGTTGCCCATCCTGTGCATCATTCTGGAGCGCGAAACCGGAACGGCACTGGTTTACACATCGCTCATCTTCGTCCTTTATCGTGAGGGCATGTCGGGCTTTGTTCTGTTTGCCGCCTTGATGGCGGTGGTCTATTTTGTCGTGGTGCTCAAGTTTGCTGCCGTCACGTTCATGGGGATTCCCCTGGGCATGGTCATCGCCTTTATCATGGTGATGGCGCTCATCGTGGCTATGCTGCTCCTGTATTGCCGCTCATGGATTCTGGGGCGCAATGTGCTCATCGGATATGTGGTGGCAGGAGCCATCGCTGGCGGCTTGGAGTTGGCTGGTGTCCATGTCAATGGCTACGCCTTCTTTCTGCCGGTCATCATCCTGTCGCTGCTCTATCTGCTCTACGGCATGCTGCACGACATCAACCTCAAGAAGGTGCTCATTACCACTTGCTTTGCAGCCGCATCGCTCGTCTTCCTGTTCACCGTGAGCTTTGCCTTCAACAATGTGCTGGAGCCGCATCAGCAGACGCGCATCAAGGTGACCCTGGGCATCGAGGAGGACCTGCGCGGAGCGGGCTACAACGTCAACCAGAGCAAAATTGCCATCGGCAGCGGCGGTCTCACGGGCAAGGGATTCCTGAACGGCACTCAGACTAAACTCAAATATGTGCCCGAGCAGCACACCGACTTTATCTATTGCACCATCGGTGAGGAGCAAGGATTTGTGGGCAGCGTAGCGATATTGATTCTGTTCCTGGCCCTCATCCTGCGCATTATCACCCTGGCCGAGCGCAACCACTCGACCTTTGCCCGTGTTTATGCCTATTGTGTCGCGTCCTACCTCATCTTCCACCTGACCATCAACATCGGCATGGTCATCGGCCTGTGCCCCGTCATCGGCATCCCGTTACCGTTCTTCAGCTACGGCGGCTCCTCGCTGTGGGGCTTCACCTTCCTGCTGTTCATCCTGCTGCGCATCGACGCCGACCGTGGCAACTACGGCACCTGGTAATCCTGTTGTTCCCTAAAAAATGTAGAGACGCAAAATCTTGCGTCTCAAGGAAGGCTCTTGAATGCCTATGGTCCGAGACGCAAGATTTTGCGTCTCTACAAGTCTTGTGGACATTCACTTGCTGAATAATATGGAGTAAAGTTATCCATTGACCTAAAGCCTGTTGTTCTTGCAAAATGTTGGTAACGACCGTCACTCCTTGATGTGGCGCCTATTGTCGATGATTCCGGCGATGAAACCGCACAGCAGGCCCGACACATGACCCGCCAGACTGATGCCGCGGGTGAAACTCAGGAGTAAAGTTGGGCCTATAAATATGGCCAAAAGCAGCAGGGTGGAATTATTCGTCCTGTTCCGTTTTTTGGAATTAAACATCAAGCAACCGATGGGGTATCCGAGCATTCCCATGATGGCTCCTGAGGCCCCAACCGTGATGCCATCGCTATAAAGGGCGCAACAGAAGGAACTCACGATTCCCGCTCCGAAGAACACCAGCGCGCCACGCCAACCTTGATACAACGGAAACAATGCTCCCCAAAAAGCTAAAACAAAGAACAGAACCATAAGATTTATAAGCAGATGGGGGATATTGGCATGCATGAGTATTGACGTGACAAGCCGCCACCACTCATTCTTTACGAACAGGTTATACCCTGAAATGGCTCCATAGTCCAACACTGACGACGATTCCTTATAGCCCATGAAAAGGGCAACGAGATAATAGATAATCGGTAGCACGAAGATGAAGACGCAAGGCCAATTCTTGGGATTGCGAACGTACTTGATAGTTTGTTGCGTCATATCAAAGCCAGCATCGGTCTTGCTCTTTCTTTTCACCTTTCTGGTTCGCGCAAACAACAGCACAAGCGCAATGACTCCCAAGCTAGCAGTGAAGCAGATGACGTACCCCTTCTTGACACGGGCATCATCAATGAGAGGCTTGCCATAAATTGGCATGATGATGGCCGGATGGTTGTCGATAGAGTAGGCAGAATCGTTGCACATGATGTAGGCATTCTCGACAGCCTTCAGGATATAATCGTAGTGGTCGTTGTTGGAACTGATGCGTTGAAACGTCGGGCAGTTGGTATCGTAGCGATGATGCTGCAGTGTGTCGCGCAAATCGACACAGAATTCATGATAATAAGTCTGCAGTTTTTCATCGCTGGCAAAGGAGTAATCATGTTCCTTGCCACTCACTCGATAAACCATGTAAACGCCTTTACTCTGCTTGACTGGAGCGGCCACATAGGCCTCAAAGGTGATGTCCGCCGTTGCCCTCTGATAATGCTGTTGTACAGTTGGAAAAACATAATAGCCCAACATGCTCGTATCCACTTCGGTCAACAGACTACTGTGGATGAATTCAGCATCGCCCAGGTTTTCCTTCACGATACTGTCACATTCATGATACGGCGAAATGCTCCGTTGCGCATAATCTCCCGCCCCGAGCATGCCACTGGTTAGAGCGACAAACAAAGCAAAATGCGCGGCACGTTGTGGGAAATCGTCTTGAACAATATTGATGAACCGACTCAACAATAACTCGGTTGCAATTATCCAGATGATACCAAGGGCCACACTCAACTCGAATTGAAAGGTGTTTAGTTTCAAAGCCCAGTACAGCAGCCCGAAAAGGGCTACCGACAACATGGAAACCATCGTTATCGTGCCGATACTCTTCCATACCTGCGGCCAGTCATGCTTACTGCGTTTGGCTTCCTTTTTCGTCATTGCTCCGTCAAATACATGTTATTGCGAAAATTTCGTTGCGAACTTTTCGTTGCGAACTTTTCGTTGCGAACTTTTCGCAATGCAAAAGTACAGTTTTTTGTGGTTTTTATTGAGAAGAAATGATTTTTAGTATCATTGGGGCATTGTTAATTATAAATCAGGGCTGGAACATCGTGTTCCAGCCCTGATTGTGTTTAGTGGTTGTTAGCGGCGATTAAGCCTCGGGATCAACACCCCACTGCTGGCGAGCCAGACGGCGGTAGTTGTTGTAACGCCACTGGGCGTTCTCCTTGGCGGCAGCGAACAACTCGGCAGCCTCATCGGGATATTGCTTGAGTACCGATGCGTAGCGCACCTCGCCCTTGAGGAAGTTCTCGAAGTCGTCCCAATTGGGCTCCTTGCTATCGAGCGAGAAGGGATTCTTGCCCTCGGCCTCGAGCTGCGGGTTGTAACGCCACAGGTGCCAGTAGCCGCATGCTACAGCTGCCTGCTCCTCGGCCTGTGCCTTACCCATACCGGCCTTGATACCGTGGTTGATACAGGGAGCGTAGGCGATGATGATCGAGGGACCGTCATAGGCCTCGGCCTCGCGGATAGCCTTGAGGCACTGGGCATTGTCGGCACCCATAGCGATCTGGGCTGCGTAAACATAACCGTAGGTGCTGGCAATCAGACCCAGGTCTTTCTTGCGGACGCGCTTGCCGGCAGCGGCAAACTTGGCGATAGCGCCGATGGGGGTAGCCTTAGAGGCCTGACCACCGGTGTTGGAGTAAACCTCGGTGTCGAGAACAAGGATGTTGACGTTCTTGCCGCTGGCAATCACGTGGTCCAGACCGCCAAAGCCGATATCGTAGCTGGCGCCGTCACCACCGATGATCCACTGCGAACGCTTAACCAGGTACTGACCCAGCTCGCGAACCTTGACGTCGGCGGGATTGTCGCTGTGCTCGATGGCCTCGAGGATCTTGTCGCTCAACTCACGGGTCTTCTCGCCGTCGTTGAAGTTGTCGAGCCACTCCTGATAGAGGGCCTTGACGTCGGCAGCAACGGTAGCGTCGTCGATAGCCTCCTTAACGAAGCCGTAAACGCGGCAGCGCATCTTCTCCTCGGCGATGGTCATACCCAGACCGAACTCGCAGAAGTCCTCAAACAGTGAGTTGGCCCAAGCGGGACCGTGACCCTTCTCGTTGACGGTGTAGGGAGTTGAGGGAACCGAAGCACTGTAGATTGACGAGCAACCGGTAGCGTTGGCAACGATCTGACGGTCGCCGAACAACTGGCTGATGAGCTTCACATAGGGGGTCTCACCGCAACCCGAGCATGCACCCGAGAACTCAAACAGCGGCTGAGCGAACTGCGAATTCTTGACGTTGGACTTGGTGTCCACGAGGTGTTGTTTGCTCTTGACGTTGTTGATGGCGTAGTCCCAGAGCTTCTGGTCCTCTTCGTGGCCCTCCATGGGAACCATGACGAGAGCTTTCTCGCCCTTCTTGCCGGGGCAGACGTCGGCGCAGTTGCCGCAAGCCAAGCAGTCCATCACGTCAACAACCTGTACGAAGGTCATACCCTCGAAGCCCTTGCCGATGGCTTTGAGCTTGTCTTCCTCCTTGAAGGGAGAAGCGGCAGCCTCGGCCTCGTCCATGACGAAGGGACGGATGGCAGCGTGCGGGCAGACGAGCGCGCACTTGTTGCACTGGATACAGTTCTCGGCCTTCCAGACGGGAACGAAGGCGCCCACACCGCGCTTCTCATAGGCAGCGGTACCGGCATCCCAAGTACCGTCCTCACGGCCCTTGAATGCGCTCACGGGCAGCAGGTCGCCGTTCTGTGCGTTGATGGGACGAACCACGTTGTGGACAAATGCGGGAGCATTGTCGGCAGCGGGACCCTCGACGGTGAGGTTGCTCCAAGCGGGATCAACGGTCAGCTCGGTGTACTCGTTACCACGGTCAACAGCCTGATAGTTCTTGTTCACGACGTCCTCACCCTTGCGGCCATAGGACTTGACGATGAACTTCTTCATCTGCTCGATAGCCAGGTCAACGGGGATAACCTCGGTGATGCGGAAGAATGCGCTCTGCAGGATGGTGTTGGTGCGGTTGCCCAGACCAATCTCCTGAGCGATCTTGGTGGCATTGATGTAGTAAACCTTGATGTTGTTGTCGGCGAAGTACTTCTTCACGTTGTTGGGCAGGTTCTCGGCCAGCTTGTCGGCGTCCCAAACGGTGTTGAGCAGGAATGTACCACCCTTCTGCAGACCGCGGGTCACGTCATACATGTGCAGGTAGGCCTGAACGTGGCAAGCCACGAAGTTGGGCGTGGTCACCAGGTAGGTCGAGCGGATGGGCTCGTCGCCAAAGCGCAGGTGCGAGCAGGTGAAACCACCCGACTTCTTGCTGTCGTAGGAGAAGTAGGCCTGGCAGTGCTTGTCGGTGTTGTCACCGATGATCTTCACACTGTTCTTGTTGGCACCCACGGTACCGTCGGCACCCAGACCGTAGAACTTGGCCTGGAACATACCGGCACCACCCATGGCAACCTCTTCCTTCATGGGCAGCGAGGCGAAGGTAACGTCGTCCTCGATACCGATGGTGAACTGGTTCTTGGGCATCGGCAGGGCCAGGTTCTCATAAACGGCGAGAATCTGGGCGGGCGTGGTGTCCTTGGAACCGAGGCCGTAGCGGCCACCCACGATGATGGGGGCATTCTCGGTGCCATAGAAGCAGTCCTTCACGTCAAGATACAGGGGCTCGCCGTTGGCGCCGGGCTCCTTGGTGCGGTCGAGCACGGCAATGCGCTTGGCAGTGCTGGGCACGGCTGCGAGGAAGTGCTTGGCGCTGAAGGGGCGATACAGATGCACGGCAACGAGGCCGACCTTCTCACCCTTCTCGGTCAGATAGTCGATGGTCTCG
>CADBDH010000014.1 GCA_902793405.1 uncultured Bacteroidales bacterium
TATTGTGAGCCGCAAAAGCGATGCAAAAGTATAGCCGTTCCCGAAACTGACCAAATATTTCCGTCAAAAACTTCTAAAAATAACCTACGTTAACAATTCGATAGCGTTTTTGGCCATTTTTCGAGAAAATCCGGTACTAAACGGGCTCATTGTCGCCTCGAAGGTATCACCAGCGAAAATGAGCCCATATATTGTTAAAAAGATACTGCTCCGATTATGCGTTGACCTGGACCTTGATTCCAGCATCACGGAAACGCTGCGCGATCTTTTCCAGTTCCTCTTTGGAGACCTTTTCAAGATTCTCGGCAGGCGTCTTGCGGTCGATACTGTAGAGCATCACCTCGCGGGGACCGATCTCGAGATAGGCACTCAGGAGGGCGTCAAGTTCTTCGTCGGTGGTGTTGTCGAAACGCACGCCGTCATATTCGCCGCGAATCATGATGGTCTGCACCACACACTGTCCACGGAACTTCTTGAGGTCGGCAATGACGCCATCGGGCAGACAATTGGGCGAAACGGGGCGGTTGAGCACCCTGAAGGTGTGAGGCATCGCACTGTCGAGCTTCAGGATATTGAAGTCCACCTTGAGCAGGGCCTCGGCGACCGCGGGCTTTCCTGCCATGGTCGAGTTGCTGAGGACGGTGACCTTGGCATTGGGGAAATACTCGGTGCGCAACCGCATCACATCCTCCACCACCTTCTTGAACTCGGGGTGCAAGGTGGGCTCACCGTTGCCCGAGAAGGTGATGACGTCGAGCGTCTGGCCGGCGGCCTTCATTTCCTCGAATTTGCGCTTGAGCTGCTTCTTGACCGCATCACGCGAGGGGATGCCATCCTTGCCAGGGCCCTGGGCATTAAAGCCGGCCTCGCAATAGAGGCAGTCGAACGAACAGATCTTGCCGTCGTTGGGCATGAGGTTAATACCGAGGGACATTCCCAGCCTGCGGCTGTGGATGGGTCCGTATACCGTCGAATGGAAAATTACAGTTTGCATATGTTGTTGTTAAGTTTTTAGTTTTTAGTTCTTAGTTCTTAGTTGGTGTTTACACATTATATATATAAATATAAATAACGGATATCAAATCAGGTTTAACTGCTGCAGGATGTCGGCCACGTCGATGTGGGACAGGGTGCGGCGACGCTGCAAGGCGTCGGCAAAGGCATCCATCGCCTTGCGCACCTGTGAATCGGAGAACAGGCGCTTCATGCTGTCGAAGGCCTCGTCAAAGATGGGTTCCACCTCGTCGCGCTCCAGCTGGCAGAAGTCCTTACCGTCCTCGTAGGCGGCATTGAGCAGATCGTCCCTCAGTTTATCGTCAACGCGCTCGTTGTCCAGCACCATGCGGCGGCACAAGGCATTGGCGACGGCCAGCCCCACAGTGATGCGGTAGTGGCCCAGGATGTACTGCCAAGCTCCACGTGGCGACAGCCGCGGGTTGCCGGCAAAGTAAAACTCTGGCGTGAACAGGATGCTATCGGGTCCATCGCCATCGAGCGTGACGGCAGTGAACAGGTCATCGGCATCAAACACCGACAGGCCCAATGCCATGCCGGCAATGCCATAGCTCTTATCCAGCTCGTCACGATATTTCATGATTCGTTTTTCTGCCATATCTCTCTTTATTTACGGCCAAAGTCGGCTGGTATCTCGCCCCACTCGGCGGTGTTCCACTTGAGCAATGCGTTGCTCCAAGTGTGCGTCTGCAGCCAGCGCTCGGCCCGGCCAACGATTTCAAACAAGCGGGCATTGGCGTCGGTGCGGGCCAACTTGGTGCGGCACTGCTTCGCCCGAATCCAGGCCAACGCCGTCTTGCTGTCGCTATACACAGCAGTGTGGTCATTGCCCTGGTTGGTGAACAAAGCCAGGGCATGAACGATAGCCAGGAACTCGCCGATGTTGTTGGTCGCGTCAGCAAAAGGCCCCTGATGGAAAAGTTCCACCCCCGTGGGCACATCCACGCCGCGATACTCCATCACACCGGGATTACCCGAGCATGCACCGTCCACGGCAATGCTGTCGCGCACAATATCGGGGATGGCCTCATAGTTGACCACCTCGTGCGGCCCACGGGCAATCGCCCGCAAGATGTCCATCTCGCCAGGGTCGTTGCGGAATGCCTCGACGGCCTCCTGCTGCGAGTTGAACGCCTTGTATCGCGCACCGGGAAAGCCCTTGACACGCAATTCGCATTCGGCCCAAGAGTCGCAGACACCGGGCTCGGTGCCTTGCCAGACCACATACCATTTGCGTTTGTCGTTTGCCATGAATCTGCTTACTCACTTGCTTGAAAGGGCAAAGTTACATCATTTTTCTCACACGCGCAAAAAGAGGGGGGCAATCGACGGGGAGATGAGGCTTATTTTACCGAGGCGGAGCCTCGGCCCACGGGACAGGCGGGAAGGCGGAAGGGGCATTTTATTGATCAGATGGCGGGCCAGGTTTTGGGAAAAATGACGGCTGGCTGCGGCAGGTTGCTGGAAAAGTGCTATCTTTGCATGTTTAAAACAATTCAAACTATACTGATGGCACAAGACCCGTTGAAAACGCCGATGATGAAACAGTTCGTCGAGATGAAATCCAAGCATCCCGACGCGATACTGCTGTTCCGCGTGGGAGATTTCTATGAAACCTACCTGCAGGATGCGGTGACGGCCAGCGAGATACTGGGCATCACGCTCACACGGCGCAGCAACGGCGCTGCCGCATCGACCGAGATGGCGGGCTTTCCCCACCATGCCCTGGACACCTATCTGCCCAAACTCGTGCGCGCCGGCAAGCGCGTCGCCATCTGCGACCAGCTGGAAGACCCCAAGCTGACCAAGAAACTCGTCAAGCGCGGCATCACCGAGCTGGTGACCCCGGGCGTAGTCGTGGGCGGCACGATGCTCGACCGCAAGGAAAACAACTGGCTGGCAGCGGTCCACTTCGGCAAGAAGACGCTGGGCGTGGCATTTCTCGACATCAGCACCGGCGAATTCCTCACTGCCGAGGGCAACGAGGAGTATGTCGACAAACTGCTGGTCAACTTCTCACCCAAGGAGGTGCTTATCGAGCGCAGCAACCGTCAGCGGTTTGCGGCCACCTTCTCGTCACGCTACCTGACGTTTGAACTCGAGGACTGGGTATTTACCCTAGAGGCAGCCAACGACCGCCTGTTGAAGCACTTCGAGACCCGCAGCCTCAAGGGCTTCGGCATCACGGCTATGGACAACGCCATCGTTGCCAGCGGCGCCATCCTGCACTACCTGGACATCACCCAGCACACCCAACTGGGGCACATCACCCACCTGTCGCGCATCGAGGCCGAACGCTATGTGCGCCTCGACAAATTCACCATCCGCAACCTGGAACTCGTGGCACCCATGAGCGAAGACGGCAAGTCGTTGCTCGACGTCATCGACCGCACCATCTCGCCGATGGGCGGACGCATGATTCGACGCTGGGTGCTGTTCCCCCTGCAGGACCCCAAGGCCATCAACCGCCGCCTGGATGTGGTGGAACACTTCATGCGTGACCCCGAGGGGCGCGAACTGGTCAAGGAGCGGCTGGAACTCATCGGCGACCTGGAGCGACTGACGTCGAAGGCCGCTGTGGGCCGCATCACCCCGCGTGAGCTGGTCCAGCTCAAGAGCGCGCTGCAGGCCATCGAGCCCATCAAGCAGTACTGCCAGCAGAGCGCCTGCGGTGTACTGAACAGCTTGGGGGAGCAACTGAACCCGTGTGCCCTGATTCGCGACCGCATCGAGCGGGAAATCAACCCCGATGCCCCCAACCAGACCAACCGCGGCAACGTCATCTGCCGTGGCGTGGATGCCCAACTCGACGAGCTGCGCGACATCTCGAGCAGCGGCAAGGACTACCTGGTGGCCATGCAACGCACTCTGAGCGAGCACACCGGCATCCCCAGCCTGAAGATTGCCTACAACAACGTGTTTGGCTACTATATCGAGGTGCGCAACACCCACAAGGACAAAGTGCCCGAGGAGTGGATACGCAAGCAGACACTGGTCAACGCCGAGCGCTATGTCACCCAGGAGCTCAAGGAATATGAAGAGAAAATCCTGGGTGCCGAGGAAAGAATCCTCATCATCGAGACCCGCCTGTTCAACGAACTGGTGACCGCGGTGACCGAGTATATCCCCGCCATCCAGAACGACAGCGCCATCATCGCCCAGCTCGACTGCCTCAACGCCCTGACCCGCGTGGCGATGGAAAACCGCTACAACCGCCCCGTACTGGACGACAGCCTGGACATCGACATCGTCATGGGACGCCATCCTGTCATCGAGTGCCAGCTGCCGCCGGGCGAGACCTACGTGCCCAACAGCATACGCCTGAGCAACGACGAGCAGCAGATCATGATCATCACCGGTCCCAACATGGCCGGTAAGTCGGCACTGCTGCGCCAAACGGCGCTCATAACCCTGATGGCCCAGATGGGCAGCTTTGTGCCTGCCGAGCAGGCCCGCATCGGCGTGGTGGACAAGATTTTCACCCGCGTGGGAGCCAGCGACAACATCTCGCTGGGCGAGTCCACCTTCATGGTCGAGATGACCGAGGCCGCCGCCATCCTCAACAACATGAGCCAGCGCAGCCTCATCCTGTTCGACGAGCTGGGCCGCGGCACAAGCACCTATGACGGCATCTCCATTGCCTGGAGCATCGTCGAGCACATCCATGAGCATGCCGCCAGGCCCAAGACGTTGTTTGCCACCCACTACCACGAGCTGAACGAGATGGAGAAGTCCTTCAAGCGCATCGTGAACTACAACGTGAGTGTCAAGGAAATCAACGGCAAGGTGGTGTTTGTGCGCCAACTGGTCAAGGGAGGCAGCGAACACAGCTTCGGTATCCACGTGGCCAAGCTCGCGGGCATGCCGCCCAGCATCGTCAAGCGCGCTGGCGAGGTGCTCAAGCAGCTCGAGGCCAACAACCGCAGCGACAATGCCATCACCAAGGACCTGGGCGACGTGGCCAGCAGCCGATCGGGCTACCAGTTGTCCATCTTCCAGCTCGACGACCCCGTGCTGAGCCAGATACGCGACGAGATCCTCACCATCGACATCAACAACCTCACGCCCGTCGAGGCCCTGAACAAACTATACGACATCAAGGGCATCCTCACCGGCAAGAAA
This sequence comes from uncultured Bacteroidales bacterium, assembly GCA_902793405.1. Taxonomy (GTDB): domain Bacteria; phylum Bacteroidota; class Bacteroidia; order Bacteroidales; family Muribaculaceae; genus Sodaliphilus. The sequence continues at coordinate 5,137 of CADBDH010000014.1, forward strand.
GAAAGATAATATAGTTTTAAGTTTTAAGTTGTTAGTTTTTAGTACGATTACTATCGCCTAAAAAAACAAGAGATTATGGTATTATTACTAACAACTAAAAACTAAGAACTAAAAACTAAAGAAAAATGAATCGGAAGGATTTTGAGATTATGGCCCCTGTGGGCTCTTGGGAATCGCTATATGCCGCCCACCAGGGTGGTGCCGATGCCATCTACTTTGGCATCGAGGGCCTGAATATGCGTTCGCGCTCCAGCGTCAACTTCACGCTCGAGGATCTGCGCACCATCGCCCAGTGGTGCCACGAGCACGGCATGAAGAGTTACCTGACGGTGAACACCATCGTCTATGACGAGGACATGGACTACATGCGCCAGATTGTCACTGCCGCCCGCGATGCCCAGGTGAGTGCCATCATCGCCAGCGACATGGCCACCATCCTATTTGCCCGCAGCATCGGCGTGGAAGTGCACATTTCCACCCAGGTCAACGTGAGCAACAGCGAGGCCGTGCGCTACTACAGCCAGTGGGCCGATGTCATGGTACTGGCCCGCGAGCTGAACCTGGAGCAGGTGACCAAAATCACCCATTTCATCGAGGAAAATGACGTTCGCGGCCCTCACGGCGAGCGTGTCAGGCTGGAGATGTTCTGCCACGGTGCGCTGTGCATGGCAGTGAGTGGCAAGTGCTACATGAGTCTGCACCAGGAGAACACCAGCGCCAACCGCGGAGCCTGCCGCCAGATCTGTCGACGCGGCTATCGCGTCACCGACCTGGTCAACGGCGATGAGCTCAACATCGAGAACAAATACATCATGTCGCCCAAGGATCTGAAGACCATCCACTTCCTCAACAAGATGGTGGATGCCGGCGTGACCGTCTTCAAGATTGAAGGCCGTGCGCGCGGGCCCGAATATGTGCGCACCGTTGCGGGCTGCTATGACGAGGCGTTGCGGGCCATCTGCGACGGTACCTACACCGACGAGCGCATCGACGAGTGGAACGAGCGACTGGGCAAGGTCTTCAACCGCGGCTTTTGGGACGGTTACTACATGGGACAACGCCTGGGCGAATGGTCGGCCAAGTACGGCTCCAGCGCCACCAGGGTAAAAGTCTATGCCGCCAAGGGCATCCGCTATTACAGCAAACTGGGTGTCGCCGAGTTCCTGATGGAGGCCAGCGAGCTGCACGTGGGCGACGAGGCGTGGATCATCGGCCCCACGACGGGTGCCATCCCGTTGACCATCGAGGAAATACGCGTGGACCTCAAGCCTGTGGAAAAGACCGTCAAGGGCGAACACTTCTCCATCGCCGTGCCCGAGAAAATACGTCCCAGCGACAAACTCTACCTGTGGCGCCCCGTCACCCCCAAGGACGCAACGCCGCCACCTCCCACAACAGCCTCTTGTGAATAATCAATGTGGGCTCCCTTACTGATTGGGAGCCCACATTGATTATATATTCAGCACCACGTCACTCACGCTATCTGTCCCACGTGAAGACGAAACGTCCACCGCCATAGAGATCGCTTCCAACTTTCAATAAAAAGTGAACATCATAGGTATTGCCACTTTGCTCGACATAGCAGTAGTTAGGATAAGCGCTGGTATAGAAGGCATAATATCCCCAGTAATTAAGCGATTCACCGTCAGGAACACTGATACTGCCATCGTTATTCAGTTCAAATACCCAGTTAGAGTCATCGCCCTGGCCATTGGAGTAGCCAGCCGGATAAACGTAGGACAGAGGAGAAATAATACAATAGGTATTATCAGTACCTCTCTTTTTCATAATCGGAACATTGTTCGCAGTATAACCGTCGTCCCAAGTGTAGTCGGTAAAAGTGCATGTCCCGGCATCTTCCCATTCACCAGCCATTGCCCCCTTGAAGGTAATAGTGGTTGAGGTAATTTGAGGCTGCCCTGGAATTGCCGTTGCGATGTCGGCACTCGAGAGTTTGAGCACCACTGAAAAATCGTCAAAAGGTTGAATATGATGACTATACACCTCTACCTGTGTCGTCAGTTCACCATCCTTGAAAATGGCATATCCGTCCCCAACATTAACATTGTCGGGTGCATCAACTAATGATACTGTAGCCCGGTACTCGCCTTGGGAAACCCGACGCGTCAGGGTAACCCAAACCGAACAGTCATAATAGTTGGAGACGCCTTCGTAGGATGCCGACTCGAAAGAGATATGCTGGCCCGCAGGATTACCATTCTCGCACTTGACCTCGACATTGGTCGTGAGGATTCGCCCGCTCATGGAACCGTTATTAATGTCATAAGGTGAAAGACCCAGTGTACAAGAATAGGTGTTTCCAAGCTCTAAGTTTCTACCTGTAATGGTGACCTCGGCAGTATTCTTTCCATCATTGAAAGTAGCGGTTGTACTTACATTCAATCCGTTGGCATTGATCACCCGAATCGGCACAATATACCTTCCGCTGGTTGTTGAGCGAGTCAACGTCAGTTTGTATTCAAACGAACTTGCGGCCGTGGTGAGATGATATTCAGTTTGAGCAAATGACACATTCTGTTCACCAGTAGCAATGTCGCTGCCGTCGGGATAATCGCCTAGCGGATTCTGGTCATAGTTGATGCTCATGTTATTGTTTTCCATAAATTCACTGAATGGTATCGTCATCACCCAGGGATAACTCTCGGGATCTTGCAACGAACGGTCAGTGAGCAAGAGCGAAGCGGGCCAGCCTTCCTCGGCGTTACGTTCAAAGCCCTGGTGCAAGCGACGGATGGTGTAGATGCGGCCATCCTCGCCCCACAGCTCGATGCGGCGCTGCAACAGGATTTCCTCAAGCAACGAGCCCGTCTCGGTGGTCGTGAGTGCACCCAACGACGTACCTGTCTTGTTGCAGGTGTAACCAGGAACGCGCTTAGTCATCAACTGATTGAGGTAATTCTTGGCCAAGGTGGTCTGGCCTCGACGACAAGCCGCCTCGGCAGCGGTGAGGTACATCTCCTCGACACGCATGTAGATATAATCACCAAGCCATAGGTCAATATTGGAGAAACTAAACTTATTCTGCACATATCCACCTGTGCCATAGTAGTTATCAGAATCCCACCAGGCGCGACGGGCATCATTATCGCTCATCTTATTGAACAACCATTTGGAAATCTGCTTGGGGGCACGCTGGGCATAGGCACCATTTACATCCATGTGGGTGAAGTACGAAGCATAATAGGTGACCTGGTTTTCAGGAATTTCGGCACCCCACATCACATTACCGGCCTGGGCATTATTCAGGCCCATGAACGAGGGCACATCGAGGATGCTCTTGCCACTGGCATTGATTGCACTGACTGCCGAGTTATAGGCAGTAACCCAGTCCTCCTTGACCAGAGCGATGCGGGCTTGAAGGCCTAGAGCCACGGCATAACCGATGTGTTCAGGCCGCAACTGGTCTTTACCCTGTAACAGGCTGACAGCTTGAGTGATATCACTATTAATTTGGTTATAGACCTGAGTGACCGTTGCGCGGGGCTGTCCTGTAGAGCCATTGAATTCAGTGCCTGTGAACAGGGGAACACAGGGATCACTCTCATGGCCCTTATAGGTGCGGGCAAACCACTGTGAGAGCATAAAATAGCTATAGGCACGCAGGGCGTATGCCTGGCCCACGTAATAGTTTACCAGGTTAGTCGGACCTGTGATATCGTTTTTCTGGGAGATAATGCTGTTGGCCTCGGCAATACAGGTGTAGTAGGCCGTCCATAAGTCATAGCTGCGCCATGATGAACTGGTGTAATAGTCCTTGACATTGTACAACGCATCATACCAAAACCATCCCGAACCTTGGGCAGCCATAATCATATCATCGCCCATGAGTTCGGCTGCCAACGTATGGGCTTGAATTCCAAAAGCCTGATGGCTATTGCCTGTTGTTGACCAGCCTGGCGTGCGCAGTTGCCTGTAGAGGTTGTTCATGGCATTGGCCAGTTCCACTGTTCCCATGCGTGTTTCACTGGTGCCGGAGAGCAACCGGTCAATCAGTTCGGTCACGTCACTGATGTTGGTATTTCCGTCACCGTCAACATCACCGTTGAGACCATAAACATTATTTGAGAGTAAAGCATCAATCAGTTCGGTCAAGTCACTGATGTTCATCGTGCCGTCAAGGTCAACATCACCCACAATAACAGGATTGAGGGCAAATCGCGGAGCCTGCGCCCCGGCCTTAATGGCTGCGGGAGCGCCAAAGACATCATTCACATTGGCCACTTCGGGCATACTGAAGTTGCCAGCCCAAGACGACGCAACGACACCCAGCAATGTCATTGCCAGGGCCATCAATCGCCTGATGGGAAAAAGAGTCATTCGAGTTTTCATTGTCTTATAGATTTTATAATAATTAATAATTAATGGCTTGGAGATTCAATATACCATTTACAAAGGTAGTGTTTATTATGATAAATCCAAAATAATCCGCCTGATTTGGCCGTTTTTTTGATTTTGAGGACAATGCTTTTGGCTTACAGGCCGTCTTGTGTTTGAGAGCGAGATGCGTCACGTCAATAATAGTGGGCAGCCCTATGCAGGACTGCCCACTATTGTTATAGTAAATTCAAGGTGTGTCGTCGGTTATCTGTTCCACGTGAATGCGATGTGGCCACCTTGATACAATTGTCCATCTTGATTAAGAATGAAATACACATCATAGGTGTTGCCGTCACGGGTGACGTAGCAATAGCTCGGATAGGTCGCACTGAGGTAATAGCCTCGATATCCCCAGTAGTCAAGATCCCACAGACCCTCGACAGGTGTAATCGTGCCGTCGGCATTCAGCGTAAACGTCCAGTCGGCCGTGCTTGGATTAGATATTATCCCCTGATACACCGCATACAAGGGTGAAACGATGCGGTAGGTGTTCGAGCCTTTATTCTTCTTGACGGGAACGTTTTGGGCAGAATAGGGTTCAGGGTCATTCCAAGTGTAATCCACGAAGGTGCACGTTCCTGCCGATACCCACTCACCTTCAGTAAAGTTGAGTGTGACCGTGGTCGAGGTGATTTGCCCACCCAAACCCGGATTGGCGGTAGCCACATCGGCGTCTGACAGGTTCACAGTGCAGGTATAAGTATTACCCACTTGCATTTGGTCGAATATCACATGGGTTGTAGCAGTGCTTTGCCCTGCCTCAAAGAGGACATCCGAATTCTCGAGGGCCACATTGCCCTGAGCGTCACCGATCGATAGAGTAGCCCTGTAGGAATGGGAAGTCACCGCACGCTTCAACGTGATGGGCACAGAGTAGGAGGTGCCGGATATTTCACTATCCGAAACGCTCATCTCCTGGGATGCTGTCTGGAATGAAATGTTCTGCCCATCGGGGTTGATATTCTCACAAACGACCGTTACGTTGGTAGACGTTATTCGACCAGGAGCCGTGCCGTTTGAGATATCAGCTGGTGAGAGTGTCAATGTTCCAGTATAAGTATGACCCAGTTCCATTCCCGATACCGTGACCTGAGCCGTTGCTGTGCTGTAGCCATTAATGAAGGTGACAAGCCCTGTACCTATATCCATGTTTTCACCGTTCAATATCACTAAGGCCGAATAAGTGCCCTGGGTGCTTGAACGTTTTAATGTAATGTCCAACCGGGTACTGCTCGAGGCCGTTTCTAGATAATATTCAGCGTTCTCGAATGACACATTCTGCGGGCCCTCGGCCACAAAGATTGCATCAACGTAATCGCTCAAGGGGTTCTGGTCATAATTGATATTCATATTGGCATTGCCCTTGAACTCAGTCAATGGTATTGTCAACACCCATGGGTAACTCTCGGGGTCTTCCAACGAACGGCTGCCGAGGAGCAGCTGACTGGGCCAACCATCTTCGGATTTGCGTTCAAAGCCTTGACGCAGACGGCGGATGGTGTAGATGCGGCCATCCTCGCCCCACAGTTCGATGCGGCGCTGCAACAGGATTTCCTCCAGCAATGAGCCAGTTTCAACAGTGGTCAAAGTGCCCAAATCGTTACCGGTCTTTGTGCAGGAATAACCCGGAACACGCTTCGCCATCAGGTTGGTGAGGTATTGGCGTGCCACGGAGGTCTGTCCCTGACGGCAAGCAGCCTCGGCTGCCGTGAGATACATCTCCTCGACGCGCATGTAGATGTAATCGCCACCCCACTCGGTGCCTTCAATGATGTCAAATTTGTTCTGGACCATCGCGTCGCTGGCACCGTTGCCGGTGGTGTTTTCTTTCCACCATGCACGGCGAGTGTCATTATCAGCAACCTTGGCATACAACCATTTGGTAATCTGCTTGGGTGCTGTTGCTCCATAGGTTTTATCAGTGCTCATGTGGGCAAACAACGAGGCCCAATTGCGTAATTGATCGGCAGGGATATCGGCACCCCACATGACATTGCCGGCATAGGCATCGTTCATGCCGATGAAATCGGACACATTCATAATGTCCTTTCCGCTGGCGGCAATAGCGGCAACAGCCGAGTTATAGGCCTTGGCCCAGTCCTCCTCGACAAGAGCGATGCGGGCACGCAAGCCTAAGGCTACGGCATAGCCGATGTGGTCGGGCACCATCTGAACAGTACCGTTCAACAATGTGACGGCTTGGTTGATATCGGCATCAATCTGGGCATAGACCTCCGACACCTTAGAACGCGGCGCTCCTGTTGAGCCGTTAAAGAGGAGGCCAGTAAACAAGGGCACGCAAGCGTCGCTCTCATGGCCCTTGTAGGTGCGGGCGAATGACTGTGCAAGCATGAAGTAGCTGTAGGCTCGGATGGCATAGGCCTGGCCCTTGATATAATTCTGCTCACTGGTTGGGCCGGTCATCGATTGGGCCGCCTCCAGGATGTAGTTGGCATTGGCAATCCAGGTGTAATAGGCATTCCACAAGTCAGTACTGCGCCAAAGCGTGGAATTATAACGCTGCTTCACATTATAAGCGGCATCAAACCAAAACCATCCACTGCCCATGCTACCAATGATCATGTCGTCGCCCATAAGCTCGGCCATCAGATTGAAGGCGCAGATGCCGAAGGACTGGTGCCAATTACCTGTTGTCGTCCATCCCTCGGTGCGCATCGACTGATAAATCTCATTGAGGTCATAGAGCCCTTTTCCGTAGGTATAGCCATTCGTACCCTTCAGCAGCATGTCTATCATTTCGGTCACGTCACTGATGTTGACCGAGCCATCCAAGTTTACATCGGCATTGGATGAATAGGAGGTTGAACCGTTCAGCAGCATGTCAATCATGACGGTCACGTCGCTGATGTTGACCAAACCGTCGATATTCACATCACCGGAGCGGGTTGCCATGGGCACACGTGCTGCCATGAGTTTGGCAGGCACTTCATTTTCCCCACATATCGCCTCGTGCGTAAAACTTTGAGCACAAACGCTTGCTCCGAGGCACAACAAGGCAACCGATAACAAATGACGAAGGAAGTTTGAACGTTTTTTCATATCGCTTAGGTGTGCCAGTGCAGTCCTCAATGGCCGTTAATCATTAAACTCCTGAAGCGGGAACTGTATTGCCCATCCTGCCGGATGCAGGTTGTACAGACAATACGCTCAGGCAATAGTGACTTTTAGATATGGCAAAGATAATAATGATTTGGGGCAATACCAAGTTTTACCGCCATTTTGTGCCGTGACAAAAAATGTGGCTCAGGAACTTAGTCTTCCTGAGCCACCGTAAATTCATTTCTTTTTGGCCGATTGAGTTTTCTTCTTGGCGGGAGCTTTGCGCTTGGGTGCCTTGAGTCGCAGCACCTGGGCACTGCGGGCCGGCAAGTAGAGCTTGAGCCATCCCAGGTGGGCATCGGCATACAGGCCGTCGTACTCGGTCAGGTGGTTCACCTTGCTGTCGATGTTGCCATAGCCGCCATAGCGGGGATCGTCGCTGTCAAACACGCCCTGATACTCGCCCTCGGGGGCCAGCATGGGATAATCGACATGAGACTGGGTGGGACTGAAGTTGAACACAAACACGAGGTCGCCGCGCATATAGGCGAGTACCTGGTCATCGTCCTTGTCCCACAGCTTGCGCACGGGCAGCTGTTGGAACTTCTTAACACCGCCAATGAGGTGAATCATGTCTTTGTCCCAGTTGTTGAGGAACTGGTACTTCAAGTCCTCACGGTCGACCAGATCCCACTGGCGACGGGCATACTTGTAGCTCCAGCCATTGCCCTCGCGCGGGAAATCGATCCACTCGGGATGACCCCACTCGTTGCCCATGAAGTTGAGATAGGCGCCGTTGATGAGCGAGGCGGTAACGAGGCGAATCATCTTGTGCAACGCCATGCCGCGGTCCACAGTGCCGTCGTGGTCGCCCGTCATCATGTGCCAGTACATCTCCTTGTCGATGAGGCGGAAGATGATGGTCTTGTCGCCCACGAGTGCCTGGTCGTGGCTCTCGGCATAGGAAACGGTCTTTTCGTCGGCGCGGCGGTTGGTCAGTTCCCAGAAAATTGAAGTGGGCTTCCAGTCCTCGTCCTTGCGCTCCTTGATGGTCTTGATCCAGTAGTCGGGGATGCCCATCGCCATGCGGTAGTCAAAACCGATGCCGCCGTCCTTAAACGTGCGGGCCAAGCCAGGCATACCGCTCATCTCCTCGGCAATGGTGATGGCATGCGGGTTGATGGTGTGGATCAGCACGTTGGCCAGCGTGAGATAGGTGATGGCGTTGGTGTCCTCGCCGCCATTGTAGTAGTCGTCATAACTGCCGAAGGCCTGTCCCAGACCGTGGCTGTAGTAGAGCATCGAGGTCACGCCATCGAAACGGAATCCGTCAAACTTGTATTCCTGCAACCAGAACTTGCAGTTGGAGAGCAGGAAGTTGAGCACGGCGTTTTTGCCGTAGTCAAAGCACAACGAGTCCCATGCGGGATGCTCGCGCTTGTCGTCGCCATAGAAGTAGAGGTCACCCGTACCGTCGAAGCAGCCCAAGCCCTCGACCTCGTTCTTCACTGCATGGGAGTGGACGATGTCCATGATGACGGCCACACCGGCGGCATGGGCGTCATCGATGAGGTGTTTCAACTCCTCGGGCGTACCGAATCGTGACGAGGCGGCATAGAAACTCGACACATGGTAGCCGAACGAGCCGTAGTAGGGATGCTCTTGAATGGCCATGATCTGGATGGCATTGTAGCCGTCGGCGACGATGCGAGGCAGGACGTTTACGCGGAATTCCTCGTAGGTACCCACGCCCTCGCGGTTCTGGGCCATACCGATATGGCATTCATAGATGAGCAGCGGTTCGGTATTGGGCACGAAGTCCTTGACCTGGAACTCGTAGAGCTGCTCGGGAGCCCACACCTGGGCCGAGAAGATATAGGTCTTCTCGTCCTGCACCACACGCGTGGCATAGGCCGGGATGCGTTCGCCTTCCCCACCCTGCCAGTGGACACGCAACTTGTACAGGTCGCCATGACGCATGGCGCGCGCGGGCAACACGATTTCCCAATTACCGTCCTCGAGGCGTTTCAACTTGTAGGGAGCACACTCGCGCCAGTCGTTGAACTGCCCGATAAGGTAAATCTCGGTCGCATTGGGCGCCCACTCGCGGAACACCCACTTGCCGTCACCCGTGCGGTGCAGGCCATAGTAGTTATAGGCATTGGCAAACTCGACAAGGTTCCCCGTGCCACCCGTGAGCTCGGCTATCTTGTTCACGGCATCCTGATGACGCCCGTTGATGGCATCGCTGTAAGGCTCCAGCCACGGGTCATCGTTGATAATCGCAAGATTCTTTTTCTTCCTCATAATCGGTCTGTTCTAATTAAGTGATGAGCACAAAGGTACAAATTAAACACTAATATCACTGCCTCTCTTCTATGCTTTTTGCAATTCATCACCGAAATCGATTGCAATTCATCGATAAAAAATGAAGAAAAAGTGCGAGAATTTGATGCATTATTAAAAAAAACATTAAATTTGCACTTTTAGTGGAAAATATTAACAACTTAAAAATAGCATTATCATGAGACTAGAAGGAAGACGCGAAAGCGAAAATGTTGAAGATCGCCGTCGGATGGGCACCGGTACCAAGATTGGACTGGGCGGCATCGGCGGACTGATTATTGCCGGATTGATTACCCTGCTGATGGGTGGCAACATCGGTGACGTGTTACAAAATGCCGGTAGCATCGGGCTCCAGAACGAGACCGTCGAGCAAGGCGAGTTCAGTGAGGAGGAACAGGAACTGGCCACATTCTCCAAGCAGGTCATTGCCAGCACCGAGGATGTCTGGTCACAGATTTTCAAGGAGTATGGCATTGGCGAATACCCCGCTCCCACGCTGGTACTGTACACCGGTACTACCCAAACCGCTTGCGGACAGGGCAACGCTGCTGTAGGACCGTTCTACTGCTCGGGCGACCAGAAAGTTTATCTCGACCTTTCTTTCTTCCAGACGATGGACCGTCAATTGGGTGTGAAGGGTGACAACTCCAGCCTTGCTAAGGCCTATGTCATCGCCCACGAGGTGGGTCACCACATCGAGTACCTGATGGGTACCCTGGACAAAGCCCACCAGCGCATGCAGGCTACCAACCAGACCAATGCCAACAAGTACAGTGTACGCCTTGAGCTGATGGCCGACTTCTATGCCGGCGTATGGGCCCACTACGAGAGCAGAATGTTCGGCTCAATCTCCGACAGGGACCTGCAGGAGGCTATCGACTGCGCTCAGAAGATTGGTGACGACTACCTGCAGAAGCGTTCACAGGGCTATGCACAGCCCGAGAGCTTCACCCACGGCACCAGCGCCCAGCGCATGAAGTGGTTCAAGAAGGGTTACCAAACCGGCGACGTACGCCAAGCCACCACCTTCCAGGAAAGCGACGCCACCCTGTAAACCCATTGACAAAAAAGAATCAAACAGATTGTGCGCCTGCAACGATACGTTAGGTGCACAATCTGTTTCACAAGAGGTCCATTATTAAAACCATTATATATCTATCTCGACAGAGCTCTCACTCATCGTTAATCATTCATGTCAAAAAACGTTCTTCATAAACTTGGAGAAATATTGCTAAAGCCTTTCAGGGAACATTTTCTCTTCCTGATTGCTTTCTTTTTTCTAGCCACTAGCCCCTACTTCTTTTGGCATCCCATGTATGTCCAGGGGTTCAATATCTATATCTTATATCTAGCCATTCATTGCTTTGTACTCTCCTATCTGGTGACCTTATTGGTCAGCCTTATCAAACCCGATATCGCGCGCAAAATAGTGCAAGGTGTATTGATAGCATTGGCAGCAATACTCTTTGCAGTAAACTTTTACTGCAATTTCGTGCTGGATTTCTTGTTTGATGCCGATATTGCTATGCTAATCTTGGGTACTGATGTCCATGAAACTAAAGAGTTTGCATCAGCTCTGCTTCCAACATGGATCATACTGGCAGTGCTTGGCATTTATCTTTTCTTCATCATATTGTGGTGGATATCTAAGCGCCATCGGCTCAATCTTGGAAAGAAAAGTTCATGGATAGCTTTGGGGGTACTGCTCGTCTGTGTTGTTCTCAGCATCCGCAATTGGAGAGCATGGGAAGACGGACCGCTCAAACTTTTCGAGGAGTTGAGCAATATTGAGAGTTCTGATGATTTGCAATCCCATTACACTCATCCCTCTATCACTATAGTTGACGAAGCCCAAAAACCTGCCAATGTCGTGCTTATCATCGGTGAATCTTTCGCTAGAGTCCATAGCTCGCTATACGGCTACAATAAGCCCACCAATCCCAATCTGGGCGCCTACCGTGACAGTTCGTTGCTGTTCACATTTGACAAAATTGATGCTCCAGCTCCCACAACAGCCCAATCATTGAGGTTCATGCTCAGCGCTTATGACCAAGGGGATGACACTTCGTCCAATGAAAAGAAATGGTTTGAATACACCACTCTTATTGAGTTGATGCAGGATTGTGGATTTGACTGCTATTGGTTCAGCAACCAGGCACGCGGCAACAAACACAATAGTACGGCACGCGCTTTTGCCGAGGCATGCAACAAGTATTGGTTCTTACAACAAGAGGGAAGTGACCGGTACAATGTGACTCCTGACAAGGTGCTGGTCGATTCCTCTTATCAGTTCGTCAACCAACTGAATTCCCAAGGGAATCATTTCATTATCTACCACATGATGGGTTCCCACTATGATTTCAGCATGCGATACCCCGAGGAGTTTGCCAAGTTTACCGAAGGTGACTACCTTACAGAGCCTCAAAGCCATAGAACAATATTGGCATCCTACGACAATAGCATCCTATATAACGATTACATCGTGGGTCAGATTATCAATCTGTATAAGGATAAAGAGGCCATTGTCATTTATATTCCCGACCACGGACAAGTAATGTACCGCGATCCCAAGGATCCCGACTACTATGCCCATGGTAAGATGAACGACAAGGTACGTTACGCGCTGGGTGTAGAGATTCCGTTCATGATTTATGCGTCGCCGTTGTACCAGGAAAAGCATCATGAGGTGATGCAGCGCATCAAGTACCGGCAAGAACATCCTAAGGCATGGAACAGCGATGACCTGCCCTACCTGATCATGGATTTGATCGGGGTCAAAGACATCAACGGTGAAGCGGTTAAGCCGAAATCAGTGCTTGACTAAATATATTCCGGTGAAGGTGCGGCCGCTGTTGATGCCTAGGCGGCGGGCCGAGAAGAAACGGGTGTGCTCGCAGCGGGAGCAATGCTGCGACTCGATGATGTTGGCCATGGGCACGCCGGCTGCGGCCAGGACAGCACGGTTGGCGGCACGCAGGTCGATGTGGGCTTTGCCTGTTGAGGCGTTGCGCACTACGATGTCATTGAGGTTGAAACGGGCTTCCCTGAAGGCGTCAACCACTTCGTCACCCACCTCGAAACACTCCTGGCAGATGCTGGGGCCCATCGTGGCCTGAATGCGGTCGGCACTTGCACCTTGACGGCACATTTCCTCGACCACAGCCTTGGCGATGCGTCCCACCGTTCCGCGCCAACCGGCATGGGCGACGGCGATGACACCCGCTTGCCCGTCCATCAGGACGATGGGCACACAATCGGCGGTATTCACGCCGATGACAACGCCTTGCAGTTTGGTCACCAATGCGTCAACCCCCTCGAGGGCGGCTTCCTGCTTGTCGATGTCCATCGCTCGGAAGCGCTCGTCGATGACGGCCACACGGCACGAATGCGTCTGCCGGGGCATGACCAGGTCATCCAGGTCCACACCCAGTTGCATCGCCAGCGTGAGCCGCGCATCCAGCACACGCAAAGCATCGTCACCCACATAGTCGCACAGGTTCACGCCAGAGTAGGCGTTGCGGCCATCCACCTGGCCACGCGTCGTCGAGAAGGCTTCAACGCCCCCGACGAAATCCACAAAATCCAGTTTTACCAGTTCCATCATGCTCACAAAGGTAATATTTTATTGATTTTGTATCGATAAAAATCGGAGAAAACTCAGTACCTTTGCACTATGATACTCAATACGGCCACCATAGTCAACTATAAGAACATCGCCGAAGCACGGCTGGAGTTCTCGCCCAAGTTGAATTGCCTGATTGGCAACAACGGGCAGGGCAAGACCAACGTGCTCGACGCCATCTACTACATGAGCATGTGCCGCAGTTTTGCCTCGACGAGCGATAACAGCGCGGTCATTCGCCACGGCGAACCCTACATGATGCTGCAGGGCAGTTACACCCGCCAGGAAACACCCCTGGAAATCAGCGTCGCCCTGCAGCGCGGCAAGCGCAAGGTCGTGCGCCGCGACGGCAAGGAGTACCAGCGGCTGAGTCAGCACATCGGCCTGTTACCGGTGGTGATGGTGTCGCCCATGGACTGGGATCTGGTGCGTGGCAGCGGTGAGGAGCGCCGACGTTTCATGGACCTCATCATCTCACAGAATGACAACGAGTACCTCGACGCCCTCATCCGTTACAACAAGGCCGTAGAGCAGCGCAATGCCATGATCAAAAAGGAGATGCGCGACCCGCTCCTCTATGAGACCGTCGAGCAGGAAATGATGCGCCAGGCCACAACCATCCACCAGCGGCGCAGCCAGTGGGTAGAGCAATTCCTGCCCATCTTCATGCACTACTATCATGCTGTGGCCGGCGAGGAGGAGACCGTGAGCCTGCACTACAAGAGCCACCTCAACGACGGCACGATGCAGGAGCACCTGGCCGCAACAAGAGAAAGAGACCTGATACTGGGTTACACCACTCGGGGCATCCACCGCGACGATCTGGAGCTGCTCTTGAACGGTTATCCCATGCGCCACACGGGCAGCCAGGGCCAGTGCAAGACCTACACCATCGCCCTGAGGTTTGCCCAGTTCGACTTCCTCAAGGCCAACAACGCCACCGTGCCCATCCTGTTGCTCGACGACATCTTTGACCGTCTTGATGCCAGCCGTGTTGAGCGCATCGTCGATGTCGTGTCGAGCGACCGCTTCGGCCAAATCTTTATTACCGACACCAACCGCGCCCACCTCGACGAAATCGTCGCCCGTCATGGCGGCGGCCACTGCCTGATGCAGGTCGAAAACGGCAATGTCACAACGGTGAAAGGAGGTGAACAGTCATGAAACGCACCGAGGCCAAAAACGTCGGTCAAATCATCAACGACCTGCTACAGAAGGAGCATCTGGACGTCGCCCTCGACGAGCACCGTGCCAGTGCCCTGTGGCCTCAAATCGTGGGCGATGGCATCAACCGCTACACCATCTCGCGCAGCGTTCGGAACGGTGTGATGACCGTTCGCCTGTCATCGGCATCGCTGGCCAATGAGCTGATGCTCATCCGCGCCAGCATCATCCAACGCATCAACGAGGCCCTGGGCCGCGAAATCATACACGAAATCATCTTCAAATAATAACAATGAATCACGCTATCGAATCTCCATATCCCTTCAAGTGTTCAACACCCATGCAACTGCGTTTCAACGACGTGGACGCGCTTGGCCACGTCAACAACTCGGTCTATTTCCAGTTCTTTGACCTGGGCAAGACGCATTATTTCAAAGGATTGAAAGTACAGGCCGACATCGATTGGCGCCGTCCCACGGTCATCATCGCCAACGTGAACTGCAGTTTCCTCAAGCCCACGCTGTTCAACGAGCCCGTCGAGGTGCTCACCCAGTGCCTGCGCTTGGGCAACAAGAGCCTGACGCTGTTGCAGCATGTGGTCAACAGCGACACCCGCGAGGTGAAAGCCACCTGTGCCACCGTAATGGTCAACATGGCTCCCGAGACCAACCAGCCCAGCCCGATACCCCAGGTGTGGCGCGACGCCATCGTCGCCTTTGAGGGCCACGATTAAAAGGAATAGGAACAAAAACGACTAAAAACTAAGGACTAAAGACTCTTCCTCGCCTTGCGTGTGGCTATGAGATTGATTACCCAACCTACGGCCATAATCATAACAGCCAATAACAGCAAGCCACCTATCGACATGATTTTCATTTGCAGCATCTCATCAGCTGAGATTTGCTTGTTGAGAGGGGCAAGAGCATCAATACCGAAGAATGCGAAAATCAACCCAAACTCGATTAAGACGATGGGCAGTAAGACGAACGCCTCACGCCAAAGGGTACCCCAAAATCCATAACCGAAAAGCTGCATATAACCGACAATGTAATAGAACATTGTGAATAGGGCTATGACGACATTATAGGCAATGAGATTTACCAGCACCAAATATATCAAGAAGAAATTCAGCACCACCATCAGCACCGAGAAGAGGACTTGAATGAAAAAGCCCTCGGGCAGACTGTGACGGGTATTGCGCGGCGCATACCGGAACATGACCCACGTCGGGATAATGGCAAGGACCGACATCCCCAACATCGCCCAACTGAAATGGCTCTCATACCAATTGTAATAATTACTCAGCAGCTGACGGCTTCCCTCATCGATGTCATGCAGCTGAATACCAAAAACTTTGGGGAAAAGCCAATAGATGATAAGTGAATAAATCACGGTGACAATAAACAGCATTTTTACCGGTGGGAAACTCACCTGGCGCTTGCCGCTGATATAGTCACTGATGAAATAACCGGGGCGCATCAGCAGCTGCCAGATACTGTATATCAGCGAACGTGTTCCCAAACCCCAAATGTCCATGATGCCGTTGCGCACGCTTCTCCAGTTGATGCGGCCCATGTCGGCCTTTTGTGAACAGCGGGGACAGAAGTTGCCCGAGAACATCAGTCCGCAGTTATTGCAGTAGTGTACGTCGTCACAGTCGGCATATTTCATCGGCTGTCGTTGCCACTGCTTGAATTGCTGGTATTTCTCTTTTATCTCTTGCCAATTCATCTTTCAATTTCACCCTAATTACAGGTTCATAGTGATTTGTAACCCGCAAATGTACATCATTTTATCCACATATCGGTAAGAGCAGGCCAAAAACTGAAAACGCCTGTTGTGGCTTGCATGCAACGTCTAAACCACAATCAGGCGGCCCCATGAGATGAGGCCGCCTGACTAGTTGTTTGGAATCAGATTGACTACTTTACTTCATCACCTTGACAGCGCTGGTGGTGCCGTCGGTATAGGTAGTCACCTGGATGGTCATGCCACTGGGCTGAGCTACTTCCTGGCCAGCCATGTTGAAGTAGCGCATGCCGGCAACACTCTTGCCCGCATTCAGCTCATTCACGCTGGTGGGCTTGTCAAACACCTCAAGATAAACGATGTCGGAAGCATTCTTCACACCGTCAACCGTGTAGTACACCTGCATGCCGATGCGCCAGGTGAAGAAGGGATCATAGCCTTCGGCGTTGGTGCGGTAGAAGTAAATGCTCTCGGGCGAGAAGTTGTAGCTGTACTGGCCATAGGGCACCTCGGTCACCTCTTCGCCGTTGAAGTCCCAATAGTAATTCTCGGCATCGAAGGTGAAGATCTGGTCATAGTCGGTGAATACACTGTAGGTGAGCGAACCCTGCTCTACATCCAGCGGGTTGCCATCAACATCAACGGGATTGATTCTGAACTCAAGACGGTTATAGCCGGCCTGATTGCCATTATCGCGCCAGCTGATGATCTCGGGATTGGCGGGAACGGCAGGCTTGGGAGCGGGAATCTGGGTGAGAACGGTGTTCCACTCGATCGTCTGTACCCATGCATGGTTATCGGCCCAAATAGCGCTCAGACCCGTTGCTGCAAACTCACCGAGGTCCTCGGCAGTGAGTTCATCGGCACCCGCCGAGCCTTCCAGACGGATGGTCTCGCCGTCGATGGTAAACACGGCAGCCTCGACACTCTCGTCGGGCGTGTAATTCACCTCCAACTCATAGGTGTCCCAATTGATAGTAGCCTCGCTGGTGCTACCCCACGACAGGATCACGTCGATATCATAGTAGGGGCTGTGATAGAGCACCTGGCCCATGGGGATGGTGATGGTCGTGCCATCCTCGCTCAAGGTTCCCTCAACCCAGGTGTCATAGGCCATGGCCATCAAGGGATTCTTCATGTACACTTTGCCATCCTCGGCAAACACGATGCTTACCTTGCCCTCCTGATAGGCAACATAGAAACCGGCCTCATAGTCATTGACCACGCAGCATCCCTCACGGTTGTAGTTCTTGAGGATACCGGCGGGTTGCTCGGTAATGACATCGGCAAATGCAGTGGCAAACATGGCCAACACAGCGACAAGTAACGTAATTCTCTTCATAAATTCGTCAAAAATTAAATGGTTAATATAGTAGTAATTAAGTTAAAAAAATGCCCAAAATTGATTATGGCAAAGGTATATCAAAAACTTTGTTTCGACAAAATAATATCGCCATTTTTCTGCAAAAAAAATGATGCAAAATCTCCATTTCTCATCCTTCTTGCAGCCGCTGTTGCAATTCTTTCTACATTGTTTGCGATGCGACTCAAAAAACAGGAAAGCGAAACCCCGAAAAGTGAAAACTTTATACTACCTTTGCATGTTCAAAACTATAGACACCACATTATGGACGTAAAACAATCAATGCAAGAAATTCTGGAGGCCGAGAGCAAGGCCGTCCTTAACATACCCATTACCGATGCTTATGAAGAGGCTGTGAACCTCATTGTCGAGCAAGTGAAGCACGAGGGAGGCAAGCTGGTCACCTCGGGCATGGGCAAGTGCGGCCAAATCGCCGATAACATCGCCACCACCTTCTCCTCGACGGGAATTCCCGCCATCTTCCTGCACCCCAGCGAGGCTCAACACGGCGACCTGGGCGTGGTACAACCCCACGACGTGCTGTTGCTGCTGTCCAACTCGGGCCGCACCAACGAAATCTGTGCCCTTGTGTCGCTGGCCCACAACCTGTATCCCCAGCTCAAGATTGTGGTCATCACTGGTAACAAGGACAGCGAGCTGGCCCACCTGGCCGACATCTGCCTGTGGACCGGCAACACCCAGGAGGTCTGCCCCCTCGGGCTCACCCCCACCACCTCGACTACGGTAATGACCGTCATTGGCGACGTGCTGGTGGTCAACACCATGCGTGCCACCGGCTTCACCCGCGAGGACTACGCCCTGCGCCACCACGGCGGCTACTTGGGCAGCGTTGCCAAGGGCACCAAATATTGAACCATCCAAACATCCTTCATCAACCCGAATGAGAAAAATCATAGCCATCGGCGAATCGGTGCTCGACACCGTCTATAGCGGCAACCAGCCCACCCGTTCGTTTGTGGGCGGACGCATCGCCAATGCCGCGGCCATCCTGGGCACCATGGGACTGCCCGTCACCATGGTGAGCGAGTGCTGTGCCGACCGCGTGGGCGACATCATCATCGACTACCTCACGCGCCACCGCGTCGACGTCACGTCCATCGACCGCTACACATCGGGCGCCACGGCCATGTCCATCATCTTCAACGATGGCGGCAAGGGAACCCCGGTCAACTACGGCGTCTACCCCGAGGAACGTTTCGACGTGGTGTGGCCCCGCATCGACGAGGACGACATCCTGCTCTTCGGGTCGCTGTATGCCATTACCGAGCCGCAGCGCAAAGCCTTGTTCGAACTGGTCAACTATGCCGTCGATCGCAGGGCCGTCATCCTGTATCTGCCCGGTTTCCAACACGGCATCAATTTCCACATTGCCCATGTCATGCCCGCCATTCTCGAGAATCTGGAGGTGAGCGACCTGGTCATTGCCCACGAGCGTGACCTGCGCGACGTGTTCCCCGGCGAGACCGCCCAGCAGGACTATACCAACCACGTCGAGTTCTACTGCAACAACTATCTGCACATCCATCCCGACCTGTCGGTGACGCGTTTTGACAAGGGCGGCAAGGCACTGTCCCACCCCGCCATCGGCATGGCCACCCGCCACATGCTGGGCTGGCAGGCAGGATTCACCGCAGGCGTCATCTACGGACTCTTGAAGAACGAGGTGACCCTAAACAATATCCAACAGCTGCCCCGCGCCGCATGGATTGATATCGTCACCGGCGCCCAGGCCATCGCATCGGCCTGTGCCAACCCCGATAACTGCATTGACGAGGCTCTTGCAGCCCGCTATGCCGCAGAGTTAAAATATTGAGTTTAGCCACCACCCGAAACCGATAACCCGCTAGATGAACCCCCTGCCCGTTACCGTCGCCCTGCCGCATTTCAAGAATGACATGACCATTGCCCGCGCTCAGATGGCCGTGAGTCAATCCATGCCGTCCAGCAAGGGGCTGGATCCGGCCATTGTCACCGAGATGCAGATATGCTATGCCGAGTACCTCATCGCCAACAAGCGCGACCTGGAGGCCGAGCAGGTGATTGAGGAATTCATCTATGACGACGAGCGCATGATTGAGCTGCCCGAACTGTATGCCGCATGGCTGTGGCTGGCCCGCATGGCATTGCTCATCGACGGGGGCAACCCCTCGTTGTCGCTGGGTGCTGCCGAGAATGCCCTTCTCGTGCTCTCCAACCACCAGGGCAAGAAAACCGAGGACTTCAACGCCATCGTGGCATCACTGCTCTATAATCTGGCCCTTGCCCATCACGACATGGGCGACAACAGTCGCGCCGCCAAGGAACTGACCAAGGCCCAGCAGCTGCTCGAGCGCCTTGCCAAGCGCAACGAGTCACGCTTTAACGCCCTGCTGCTCATGGCCGTCGAAGCCTCGACCGAAGTCATCAAGTCCAAGACCAAACAGATGAACGTCCTGGCCCACTACCAGAGTGCCAGCGAACTCTTCATGAGCGAACTGGACAGCGGCGACGCCAACGAGACGCGCACAGCCATGTCCAACCTGGTCGATACCCTGGGCAAGGAGGGCGACATCATGCTCGAGATGGGCAACAGCCGCAATGCCGTCAAGTACTACACCAAGGCCCTGCGCTACCAGAAGAAACTAGGCGAGAAGATGGGTCATCGCGAACTGGTGCTGTCCATCGGCCTGGCCAAGGCCCTGATGCGCCTGATCAACCGCCGCGCTGCTGCCGAGCAACTGTTGCGTTCCCTGCTGCCACTGGCCCAGCGACTCGATGCCACTGCCGAGGCCAACGAGATACAGGAACTACTCAACAACAAAAATAAAAACGTGAACATTATGACACTGCTCAAGAGTATCTTCACTGCCGCGCTCATCATCGTGGGTACACTCGGCATGAATGCCCAGCTCATCGTGGGCCACCGCGGCTCGCAATGGGGTGTGGAAAATACCCGAGCCGCATTCATCAACGGCGCTAACGCCGGAGCATGGGGACTGGAATGTGATATCCGCGTCACCGCCGACGGCACCTTTGTCGTGAGCCACGACGCCAGCTACAAGCGTCTGGGAGGTCCTGAGACCCAGATTGCCGATATGACCACCGAGGCCGTGCTCTCGACCCGTCTCACCAGCAAGCGCCACGGCGTCACCTATGCCGGCACGCCGTGTACCCTGGGCGAGTTCCTCGACATCTGCAAGGAATACAACGTGGTGCCCGTCATCGAGGTCAAGGTGTGCACCAACATCCACAGCAATACCAAGGCCGAGAACGAGCCCGTGTTTGACGGCATCCCCGCCCTGATCAACCTCATTGACCAGAAAGGGATGAGCGACAAGGCCGTCATCATCTCGTTCATGCCCGGTGTGGTAGAGTTCATCCACCGCCACTATCCCGACATCACCGTTCAGGTGCTGGCCGGCGACGAGGACGGACCCATCATGGATTGGGTGGAATGGTGCAAGCAGTACAAGATGGACCTGGACGTCGTTCACACCATCGTCACCAAGGAGGCCGTTGACGCCATGCACGCCGCAGGTCTCAAGGTCAACGTGTGGACCGTGGACAAGGTCGAGGATTTTGAGCGCGTCAAGGCCATGGGTGTGGACTTCATCACCACCAACGCCCGTTTCCCGCAAGAACTTAAATAAAACTGTATTCGACCTCTCCCCTTTTATCACATCTCATGTCAACGGAATTAAAAAGACAAGAGGGCGCCAGCGCCCTCCATACTCTCCCCCACGTCGACGGTCTCACAGTGGGTATCGTTTGTGCCGAATGGAATGACCAGATTACGGGTGCCCTGCTCCAGGGCGCGCTCGACCTGTTCGCCCAAGAAGGATATCCCAGCGAGAACATCACTGTCGCCCATGTGCCGGGCACCGTGGAACTGACCTTCGGGGCTGCCCAGATGGCCCGCAGCGGACGCTATGATGCCGTCATCATGATTGGTTGCGTGATTCGCGGCGGCACGCCGCACTTCGACTATGTGTGCGACAGTGCCACACAGGGTTGCGCCTACCTGAATGCCACACAACAGGTACCCATCATCTTCTGCGTGCTCACTACCGATGACCTGCAACAAGCACTCGACCGCGCCGGTGGAGCCTTGTGCAACAAGGGGACCGAGGCGGCCGAGGCAGCCATCAAGATGGCGCATTTCGCGCGCACCTTTGGCCACTGATATCAATCAGATATTGTGAACTAATTCCAGGTCTTGTGACCTACATGCCATATAGCGACCCGACGGTACCCTCCTGAATCTGCTGGAGAATCGTGGGGTCGCTGATCATGCGGAAGGCCTGAATCAGCGTCCATACCACGCCCACGGCAATCGTGATCAACATCCACTTCTTGGCCGATGCCGAATCCCGGTTGGCCCCTGCCGTGTCGCCTTTCATGAACTTGGACTTGACGCCATTGGCCTTGAAGATGGCCAGTACGCCGGTGACAATGCCCACAATATTGAAACAGCACAACAAGGATGCCGCCGTGGCCAAAATCGACTCCGTGAGCCATGTCTTGGGCATTGCCTGCTGGGGCTGGTTGGTGCTGGGACCATATTGGGGAGGAGCATAGGGCTGGTTGGGCGTGCCATACGGAGTCGTCGTCTGAGGCTGCGTTTGCTGGCCGCCGAAGGGCGGTACCTGAGGCAACGGGGACGTGGGCTGCACATCGCCCATAGGGGGCACTGGCGGCAACTGGATGTCGGTGCCCATGGGGGTTCCCACGTTGATGGGCGGCTGTCCCGACAAGATGGCCATCAGTTCAGGAATCTGGCTGGCCGAGGTCCAGTTGGGCATTCCCTCGCCCCACACCAATGAATTCACTGTCAATCCGTGGGCAAGCAGTTCGCTAGGCTCGAACGGTCCGGCGGGTTGCCCGTTTTCTGCAATGTAATATTTCATCGTCTAATAAGTTTTAAATAGTGCAATGCTTAACTTTCGATGGCAAATATAACACATTTTTTTGAATTTACACTCATCTAGCCATTTTTTAGCATCAACCCCAATAATTGAATTATCCTCGGGGCCATTCGGTAAAAAAACGCCCTGGCGGACTTGCCAGGGCGTTTTTAAAATACAGATGCACTGTTATCGTGTTATTTTCTCAACACCTTCTTCACACTGCCGTCGGCATTCTTGACAATGATGATGCCGGTGGCCGTGGCGGGATCGGTGATGACGCGACCCTGCAGGTCATAGTACTCGACAGCACCGGTGCCATCGGCAGTAATCGAAGTGACGCTGCCAGGAGCATACACGGGAACCAGAGAAGCCTCATAGAAGTCCTGAAGGTTCAGGTAACCCGTCTTGTTGATGCCGATACCAAACGGCTTTGAGGGGTTGGAGAACACGTGGGTGGTCGTGTTATAGTCCATGGTCACCTGCGGTTCGACAAGTCCGGTGTGCTCGTCAAAGCCAACAACATAGATGGGATAGGTGCCCAAATACTCTTCCTTGTAGTTGCCCACGAACTGGGGAAGGTCCAAGACAAGCTTGCCGTCAACAAACTTGCCACGGGTCCAGGCGTCGGGCAGGTATTCCCACAAGCCCTTGATGTAAACCTCGTCGCCATAGACGCCCAGGTCAACGATAGCCTGTACATCGACCATGGTGCCGTTGGTCTCATAGATGGTCTTGTAGTTGAAGTAGTATTCCTCGGTCTCCAGGTCGGCAGGTGCCTCGATGGCAACATCAAGGTGCTTGGAGATGGTCAGACCCTGATAGAAGTTGATATAATAGAAGCTGTTTCTGTCGGCCGTGATGAACACGTAGTCATAGGTGTTGTAGGTGTCTTCGCCCACGCTGGTCAGCACCAGATCACGTTGGGTCAAGTTGCCCGTGACAGGATCATACTTGGCGTTCTTGAAATAGAGGAGCGCCTCGTTGGAGCCCAGCAACTGGCCCTCGGGGAAGGTGATAGTGCCGTCGTGATTGTCGGTACCCTTGATCCAGCCCTTGGGCAGATCGCCCGAAAGACCCTGCAACCACACGTCATCACCGTCAACACCAATAGCGACAACGGCTAAATAGGGTTCCCACTCGATGCCGTCGAAGTTGGCGGTGGACAGATAGTACTCTTCGGTCTCCAAATCCTCGGGGGGAGCAATGGGCTGCTCGGTAACGGGACGGTAAACCGTAGCATAATCGCCCGACTGCAGCCACTCGAAATCGAGATACTGGAAGTTCTCGCCGAAGGCGCGGTTCATCGTGCCCAGGATGAGGTACTGGTCGGTACCGTTCTGTGTGATGGTACCGTCGTCGTTGATGGTATAGGTCAACTCACCGACTGACGCGTCATAGACATAGGTATCGTCGGCCTCGTCATAGGCGAAAACGCCTACCTGAACGGCCATTTCCAGAGACTTGGTGTAGGCCACATACTGACCCATCGGCACGGTAATCGTCTTGCCGTCATCGCTCAGGGTGCCCTCGACCCAGCCGTCATAATAGGACCAGGAAACGGGGCGCTGCATATAGACCTTATTGTCCTCGCCAAACACGATATTGATGACGCCTTCCTGCTGCTCGGTGATGAGTTCATAGGGATTCTCGCCCTCTTCAAACGATTCCTTCTCTACCTCCCTGACAACGCCGCCAGTGCGATGGTACAGGCGCAGTTCGCCTTCGGGCTGTTTCTCGATAACGGGGGGCACATAAGTGTCCTTCTCGACAAGGGTGTAGTGGAAGAACATCTCGGGATTGCTTTGTCCCGTAGATTCAATCGTGATGCAGTTGGGAGGAATGACCAGCAGATAATTTCCCGGAACGCTTGTCGGGGAGTTCAAATATACCACGGCATTGGCTCCAATCACGAGCGCATTGCACTGGAAGGAGTCACCGGTCTCGGTATTGGCCAGCACGGGATGGATATCCTCGTCAACAATCACCTGCTCGCCATAGGCAATAGTAAAGTACTGCAACAAGTGAACCTCGCCCTCGGGGGGATTGATGGTGTAGTCGGGCATATCGCCACCGGCAATCGTGTAATCGAAATTGAGTTCATGCACCTCCTCGCCCAACGCCTCGACGACAATCGCACCGGCGGGGATGGTCAGTCGGTACCTGCCGTTCTCGGTGATTTCATCGGCAAAGTTCACGATTACGTCATAACCCACATCGACCATTTCGGCCTGACGGGTCACACCTGTCACCGTATTGGTCAGCGTGGCCATGCTGCCTGGCGCAATCTCGGTAACATATTGCGGGAAGGTGATGGTGAAATTCTGCAGGCTCTGCACCCTGCCCTCGGCAGGATTGATGGTAATTTCATCATAGAACGTAGGCTCAACGCCCACAATGGTATAATTGAAATTCAACTCGCGTGTGCCTCCGCCCAGCGCATTGACGACAATCGCGCCATCGGGGATGGTGAGCGTGTACTCGCCGGCCTCGGTAACTTCCCTGGAGAAGTTCACCAGAACCTTGAAGCCAACATCATAGATTTCGGCTATATAGTTCTTCCCGGTCGTCTTATTGGTCAATGTGGCACGGCTGCCATATTCAATCTCGGTGATATACTGTGGCAACGAGATGGTGAAATACTGCAGACTCTCCACCTCGCCCTCGGCGGGGTCGATGGTGATTTGCTCATAGAAGGAGTCCACACTGCCGTCGATGCTGAACCTGAGTGTCAGGGGCAACAGCCGCTGTCCGTTGACGGTGAGGGAGCCCTCGGGCAGATTGAGGAAATACTGACCTGATGCGGTATAGCTTTCGTCAAAATCCACCAGTACGGTGGTGCCGTCGGCATCCAGACGCATGTGTCCCTCAACGGTTGCGCCACCGCCCTTCTGCAAGGTGGGGACAGCACTCTCGTTCACTACCACAGGCAGGTCGGCAAAGGTAATGGTGAAATGTTGCAGGCTGGTCACAACGCCCTCGGCAGGAGTGATTTGCATCACCTCGTAAGGGTCAACAACCGCATAGGCCGAAGTGCCGTAGAGGACAGCCGCCAACATGAATAACAGTTGTAAAGTTTGTCTCATTGTTTAATGGTTTTTAACTTGAAAACGTCTCAGCAATAAAATTTCCTGGTATATACGCTCACAAAGTATCGTTAACAATATTATGATTTACTTTTAATCAATTTTTGGCAAAATTACTCGATTCTTTTATAAAACACCCCAAAATAAAGTAAAAAAACTACAAAATTCCTTTAATCCGTCTTCAATCCGTAAAAATATACGCCATTGATAAACGCTTAGGGCAACAAGAAGGGTCCAAAAGTTGAACTGAAACACTTTTGGACCCATCTTGTTCAGGGACAGCATTTTGCTGCCCGGCCTAGTGCCTGTCAAGCAGTGATCAATTGCCGTTCAGGAGCCTGTCGATGAGCGAAGTTACGTCGGCAATGTTCACGCCGCCATCGCCGTCAACGTCGGCAGTCGCAGGGGCGTCAATGGCGTTGAGCAGGATGTCAATCAGGGCGGTTACGTCGGCAATGTTCACACTGCCATCGCCGTCAACGTCGCCCGGAATGGGAGCCGTGCCACCGGCAATGGTGTAATGGAAGTTGAGTTCATGAACGTCTTCGCCCAGGGTGTAGATGATAATGGCACCGGTGGGAATGGTCAGCACATACTCGCCGGGGGTGGTCACCTCATCGGGGAAGTACATCAGCACGTTGTAACGCACATCATACATGTCGGCGCTCCAGGTCTCGCCCGTCGTGGTGTTGGTCAACTTGGCCTCCATGCCGTACTCGATCTCGCCCACCATGAGCGGCAACGAGACTGTGAAGTTCTGCAGGCTTTCCACAACGCCCTCGGCGGGGTCGATGGTGATTTGCTCATAGAACGACTCGGGGGTGACGGGGATGACGAACCTGAGTGTCAACGGCAGCAGCGTCTGGCCGTTCACAACGAGTGATGACTCGGGAATGTTCAGGAAATAGTGACCAGGGGTGGTAAAGCACTCCTCGAAGTCAATAATCACGGTCTTGCCGTCGGCATCGGCACGCATGGTGCCCTCGACGGTGCCGCCACCACCCTTCTCCAGCGTGGGGATGCAATTAGGGCGAACCACGACGGGCAGGTCGGCAAAGGTAATGGTGAAGTGCTGCAAACTCGTTACCTCTCCCTCGGCAGGAGTGATCTGCATTGCCTCATAAGGGTCAACTGCAGCAAACGCTGATCTGCTGTAGCACACAGCCATGATCAACATGGCCAAAAGTTGTACGGTTTTTCTCATTGTTACATTATTATTAAAGGTTAGTATTCATTATCTATTCTTTAAAAACAAGAACATATTATCGGCAAAAGTAAACAAAAAAGACCAAAGGATCCAACAAAAAGGCATCGAAGCGATAGTGTGTCGCGACAATTCAGCAAATTTGGTAATCACAATCCCGCCTGCCAGCCTGCTCGGCACAGGCCATTTCGTGCCTCAACGGCCGTTTTTCTTGCACTTTTTCTCATTTTGGCCGAAGAAAACGCGGGATTGATTGAAAAAAATTGCGCTAAAGCGTCAAATCACATAGTTTTGCAACTTACAATCATGTTATAATTCATCTAAAATACACCTAAAACTACAGTATTTATGAGAAAACGATTCATTCTGGCAACACTGATTGCTATGGCGGGTGTTTTAGGCTATGCACAACAGACGATGTGGATTCACACGGGTCATGTGCATTGGGCCTACAACACCGACGCGGTGGGCACGATGCCGTATTCGTCGGCCAATCTGCTCACAGTTCTTGAAAAGGGCTTTACCCTAGCCGACGTGGACAGCGTGACCGTTGCGAACGAGACGTTCGCCGACGATAATGTCCTCGTCAAGTACAACAGCTACATCGCCGACGTCTATGTCGCCGGCAATATCGCCAACCACATCACCGCCCAGGTGACGGGACCGCGCGTTGCCGTGATGCAGGATGCCGACGTGGCTACCGAGTACACCTACACCCTGCAGGGCACCAGCAGCACCGGCTGCTTCTACCATGCGGGCTACTACAAGATGACACTCGTGCTCAACGGCGTGAACCTGACCAACCCCGACAGCGCCGCCATCAACATCCAGAACAGCAAGCGTATCGCCGTGCAGCTGGCTGACGGCACGACCAATACCCTGGCCGACGGTGCCAACAACACCAAGAAGGCAGCCTTCCTGGTGAAGGGCCATGCCGAGTTTGCCAAGGGCGGCTCGCTGACCATCACGGGCAACAAGAAGCACGCGCTGGCCTGCAACGAGTACATGGAGGTGAAGAAGACCGTGGGCACCATCACCATCACGAGTGCCGTGGCCGACGCCATCAACGTGAGTCAGTACTTCCAGATGAACGGCGGTACCATCAATATCCAAAGCTGCGGTGATGACGGCATCCAAGTCGATGCCGAGGACACTTCTCTTCCTGAGGAGGACGGCCACGTGCTCATCAAGGGCGGCACGCTCACCATCAACGGTAGCGCTGCAGGCACCAAGTGCATCAAGGCCGAGGGCAACGTGGATATCGAGGGCGGCACGCTGACGCTGAAGCACACCGGCATTCCCGTTTGGGACGCTGAAGATAGCAAGATCAAGGAGCCGACAGCCATCGGCACCGACCGCAACCTTACCATCAACGGCACCGAGGCCATCGTCAACATCACCATGACCGGCAACGGTGCGCGCGGCATGAAGTGCGACAGCACGATGACCGCCACCGCCGGCACCATCGACATCAACTGCTCGGGACAGCCTTGGGCCTATAGCACTGTAGATACCTCCAACGTCAAGTGTGCCAAGGCCGACTACGCCTTCATCCTGAACGGTGCCAACTTCAAGTGCACCACGACCAAGGACGAGGCCGAAGGCATCCACAGCGAGGGCACCGTCCTCATCAGTGACGGCACGTTGACACTCAACACCTATGACCACGGCATCAAGAGCGACGGCAACATGGACATCACCGGCGGCACCATCAACTTCACCGTCACCGGTCCTGCCAGCAAGGCCATCAAGCCCACCGGCGACCTGCACATCACGGGCGGTACCATCAGCGGCACCGTGAGCGGCGGCGGCGAGAGCTACAATGACAATACCGTGAGCGGCTCCGCCTGCATCAAGGGAAAAGCCAACTGCGTGATTGACGGCGGCACATTCGACCTCAAGGCTACCGGTCAAGGCGGCAAGGGCATGAACTTCAATGGCACGCTCACTGTCAACGACGGTAACATCAAGGTGACCACCACGGGCAGCAGGTACGGCTCCAGCAGTGGAGGCGGCTATAATCCTTGGAACCCATGGGGCGGCGGTGAAAGCAGTGGCGACACCAGCTCATCACCCAAGGGCATCCGCGCCGAGGGCAATATCACCATCAACGGCGG
Organism: uncultured Bacteroidales bacterium; assembly: GCA_902793405.1. Lineage (GTDB taxonomy): Bacteria > Bacteroidota > Bacteroidia > Bacteroidales > Muribaculaceae > Sodaliphilus. The sequence continues at coordinate 34,150 of CADBDH010000014.1, forward strand.
CACATTCACCATTTCATGTACTGGCGGTGAGGGCGCCGAGGGCATTGAGTCCAAGTCACAAATTACCGTCAACGATGGATATATCGAGGCTACGACCTATGATGACGCCATGAATGCTGGTGGCGACCTGTACATCAAGGGCGGATACGTCTATGCTGTAGCCACTAACAACGATGCCATTGACTCCAACGGCAATATGTACCTGAGTGGCGGTTTCATCTTCTGCGCAGGTAGTGAAGAGGGTGCTGACGCCAATACCGAGGGTCAAAAGAAGCTCTATATCCAGCGCGGTGTCACCCTGATGGCCTACGGCCGCAGCATGGGTGCCCTGGAGAGCGGCGCTAGCATGGCTCAGACGTGCTATAAAGTTTCCACCTATACCGCAGGCACCCGCTACGCACTCTATAACGGCAGCAATGTAGCGTTTGCCGTAACTGCACCGACCATCAATGGTGGCGGTGGCGGTTGGATTGCTGCTGGTCCTGGCGGTCCTGGCGGTCAGAGCACCTCATTCGTTGTCACGACACCTGGCACCACCTCGCTCAAGTCGGGTGTCACCTTCAGCGGCAACTCACTGTGGAGCGGCAAGGGCAGCACCAATGCAACCGGTGGCAGCACTGTCTCGCTCACTCAGATGTAATCTCAAGTAGTTATAAACAATGACATCATTATTTAAAAGACTTAGAAATATGAAAAAGACGATTATAACGATGCTGATCGCACTGGTGGCCATCTGCGCCAGCGCCGAGACCTATAGCTACCTGAAGTTCACCAAGACCAACGGCTCGACCGTGACCTGCTCGGTAGAAGGCCTCAAGATCACCTACGATAACACCAACGTGACCGTCACCAATGCCGAGGGCACGACAACCATCGCCCTGACCGAGGTGCAGGACATGTACTTCAGCAACGAGGCTGGAGGCAGCGAAATGCAGCCTGGCGACGTGAACATGGACGGCAGCGTGAACATTGCCGACGTGACCGTGCTCATTGACTACCTGCTGAGCAGCAATGCCAGCAATGTCAACCTGACAGCAGCCGATGTTGACGGTGATGGCGATGTTAATATCGCCGACGTGACCCAGCTCATCGATATGCTCCTGGGAAATGATTGAATCATAACACACTAAACACGATTGTTGGCGCCATCTGGAACGTTATCCAGGTGGCGCTTTCCTTTTCTCCCTACTCCATAGAATAACTAGAGATCTAAAAGTGAGCCCGATGAAAACAAACCACTGATGCTCAATTTGTTCGCTATGTAGAGACGCAAAATTTTGCGTCTCTTGGCCAGCAGCTGGTAATGTATAACGATTGGAGACGCAAGATTTTGCGTCTCTACTGGTTATCTGTTGTCTAACTCTCTGAAATACAGAATAGAGTTTCATCGAACTCACGCTAACTAGAGTATCTAGAAAAACTAGTGTTGCTAGAGAAAATTCTTAAAAAGTGTTAAAATATTTGGAAGGTAGGATATTCTTGTTATACCTTTGCAGTGTACTAGTTAAGTAGTACACTAGATAAGTAATTAGTAACCACATTAAATATCTATCTATTATGTTTACAATCAATCAATTAAGTTTTGGCTACAACAAGCGCACCGGAAATCTGTTCCAGGATTTCTCGCTTGAACTGAATGCCGGTAACGTGTATGGCCTGCTGGGCAAGAACGGTGCGGGCAAGTCCACGCTCATCTACCTGATGACGGGTCTGCTCACTCCGCAAGCCGGCGAGGTACTGTTCGACGGAGAGAACGTGCGCAACCGTCTTCCCAAGACGATGAGCGACATCTTCCTCGTCCCCGAGGAGTTTGAGTTGCCCAACCTCACCTTGCAGAAGTATGTGGACGTCAACGCCACGTTCTACCCCCGCTTCAGCATGGAGGACATGCAGCGCTACCTGGACATCTTTGAGATGGGCGGGATGATGGATGTGAAACTCAACAGCCTGTCGATGGGTCAGAAGAAGAAAGTGTTCATGGCCTTCGCCTTTGCCACCAACACCCGCGCGCTGATCATGGACGAGCCCACCAACGGCCTGGACATCCCCAGCAAGAGTCAGTTCCGCAAACTCGTCACCACCAGCATGAGCGACGACAAGATGATGCTCATCTCCACCCACCAGGTGCGTGACATCAGCGACATCCTCGACCACGTGACCATCATCGACCAGAGCCGTGTACTGCTCAACACCGGTTTTGCCGACGTGATGAGCCGCCTGGCCTTCCGTCCCATGCTCGAGGGCGACCAGCCCATCTTCGTGCAGCAGAGTGCCATGGGTTCGCTCGTGGCTGTTCCCGCCCGCGACGGCGAGGAGACCAAGGTTGACCTGGAGATGCTCTTCAACGCCACCCTCCAGAACCCCGAGGCTATCAAGCAATTATTCACCACCCAAAAATGAACACCACTATGAATACCGTCAATCAAACTTTCGACTGGAGCCGTTTCACGGCCACGCTGCGCAAAGAACTGGTAGAGAACAAGCGCGCGATACTGTTCACCCTGCTGGGCACCTATGGCCTGCTCACGATGGTGATGATCCTGGGCAACATCGGCACATCAACTACCCAAGATGTCAATGATGCATTAGCGTATTATCTGCCTCAGAAGTTCGTATATATGTTCCTCGGCTTCGCTACCATGATTGTCGCTTCGCTGGCTTTCAGGAAACTGACCCGCAAGACGGGACGCATCGACATGTTCACCTCGCCCTCGTCCATGCTCGAGAAATTCCTGGTCAATGCCCTGGTCTATGTGATCGGTTACATCGTGGCCTTCTTCATCTGCGCACAACTGGCCGACCTCACCCGCATTGCTGTGTTGTGGTTCTTCCAGGATGAATACTTCTTCGTCCCCGGTCCCATTAACTTCCTGAATCTCATTCCCGACGCTGTCGATGGCTTCGGCTTTGGAAGCGCTGCTGAAATTCAGGGAAATCCTGCCAAGTGGATGACCATCAACCTGTTGATCGGACTGCTGGCTGGTCCTGGCCTGTTCCTGCTGGGCAGCATTGTGTGGCCCCGCCTCTCACTGCTCAAGACGTTTGCTGCCGTTTACGGCCTTGAAACCATTCTCGGCATCACCTTCATGATCGTTGCCATCAATCTCAACATGGAGAACGTTGGTTGGTGGATTATCAATCATCTGGAGCAAATCATGATCGCAATGACCATCTTCGCAGTCTTCCAGCTCATCCTCTACTGGGGTCTGTCATGGTACCTGTTTAAGCGTAAAGACGTCATTTCACTCAAGTGGTGGAAATAATATATAGGAAAGGAAAGTATTATGAATTTCAAGGATAATAAAGCGATTTATCTGCAGATTGCAGACCGCATCGGCGACCAGATCCTGTCAGGAGCCCTGACTCCCGAAGGCAAAGTGCCGAGCGTGCGCGAACTCGCCGCCGAGATCGAGGTCAACGCCAACACCGTGGCGCGCACCTACGACCACCTGCAGCAGAACGGGGTCATCTACACCAAGCGCGGACTGGGCTACTTCGTGAGCCCCGATGCACAGGAGAAGATTGTCGCCTCACGCCGCGACCAGCTCATGCAGGGCGAAATGGACTACTTCCTGGGCCAGCTCAAGGCCGTGGGCATCACCCCCGCCGAGCTCCAGGGACTCTATCAGAACTATCTCAACAAGTAATTAATCTAACTACGAATTACACGAATTAAACTAATAAATCTACTATACGACAAGCATTAGCGACACTCGTGTAATTCGTAGTTTTTAAAGAAAAACGATTATGGAACCGAAAGCATTTGTAGCCACAGCCACGATGGTCATCGTCGCCATCGTCTCCCTCTTCACCAGCATCATCCTGACGCATGCCACCAAGTGAGGCCGCCACAGGATGACTGACCCGACAAGCGTATTAACCCTAACTTGCCAGCACCTCCCGGAGCGGCGCAAAACTGCCGCTCCCCACGTTGAAATCTAAAAAAGGATGTTCGGCGTGTAGTTTTTGGAGCCCTGGATGCGTCTAAAGGATGAAAACAATCGGTAAATAACATCACTGATTATGGAAAACGAAAAAAGAAATAAGACCTTGAGCATTGTGCTGATTGCTCTAGGTATCATGATGTCAATAGGTGGCCTCATCGGCCTGATTGGTGGCTTTGCCAACCTGTGGAACCTCCATGAGCTTGATGCCAAAGACTGGCTTTTCGGCACCATCATAGGCGGTTTCAATATTTGGATTTTAGGAATTCTCATCGGCCGCAAGCACCGTTGGGACAAGAAAACGGCCAAGGATATCCTCTCCCTCAAAATCCTGGTTGCCGTGCTTCTCATTGGCCATTTGGTCACATCCTTTGGCAGAGATGTCACGCTGTTTGGAAGCCTGAGTTTGAACAAACAGTTCATTTACATGCTTTGTGGCTGCTTGGGCGTCGGCATTGCTTCCCTGAACCGAACTCGAAAAGAGCAGTCAGCTGACTAATCATTTGGCTTAAAAGCATATAAATTGAAGCATCAGTCTATTTTGAACAAAAATAATCTTGTCAATCGTTCAGGATTCTATACATTTGCAACCGCAAAGAAAACATCATTATATATCAATCATTTATAAAAAGAGTTATATGACTATGAAGAAATTATTTTCGATGTTGCTGCTGATGCTCATGGTATTCAGCGCCAACGTGATGATGGCACAGGAAATGCCGCCCATCCCCGTGGACGATCAGGTGCGCATCGGTCATCTGGACTGCGGACTGACCTACTACATCCGCCACAACGATTATCCCGAGCACCGCGTGAACTTCTACATCGCCCAGCGCGTAGGCTCCATCCAGGAGGAGGAGAGCCAGCGCGGTCTCGCTCACTTCCTGGAGCACATGGCCTTCAACGGCAGTGAGCACTTCAACGGCGAGGGCAAGGGTATCATCGACTACACCCGCTCGCTGGGTGTGAACTTCGGTGGTGACCTGAATGCCTACACCAGCATTGCCGAGACCGTCTATAACATCAACGACGTGCCCAGCACCCGCCAGAGCGCCATCGACTCGTGTCTGCTCATCCTCAAGGACTGGAGCACCGGTCTGCTGCTCACCGACGAGGAGATCGACAAGGAGCGCGGCGTGATCCACGAGGAGTGGCGTCTGGGCCAGAGCGCACAGATGCGCATGCTCGAGCGTCAGCTGGAAACCCTGTATCCCGATTCGAAGTTCGGCAAGCGCCTGCCCATCGGTCTGATGAGCGTGGTGGACAACTTCCCCTACAAGGACCTGCGCGACTACTACCACAAGTGGTATCGTCCCGACAACCAGGCCCTGGTCATCGTGGGTGACGTGGATGTGGACCACATCGAGGCCAAGATCAAGGAAATGTACGCCGGTTACACCCTTGATCCCAACGCCGCCCAGGTGACCCTCGAGCCCGTGCCCGACAACGACAAGCCCATTATCGTCGTTGACAAGGACAAGGAGCAGCAGTACAGCGACGTGAGCATCATGTTCAAGCATGATGCCACCCCTAAGGAGGAGAAGGCCAACATGGAATACCTGATATCAGACTTCTTTACCGATCTGGCTACCAGCATGCTCAACCAGCGCCTGAGCGACCTGGCACAGGAGCCCGACTGCCCCTTCACCAACGCCTACTGCTATGACGGTCCATATATCCTCGCCAACTCCAAGGATGCCCTTACCGTTGACGTGATGCCCAAGGAGGGCCAGACCGAAGCCGCTACCCAGGCCGTTATCGTCGAGGTGATGCGTGCCGCCAAGCATGGCTTTACCGCCAGCGAGTATGACCGCGCCCGTGACGAGGCCTTGAGCCAGCTGGAGAAGCGCTATAACAACCGCGACAAGATCAGCAACGAAAGCTTTGGCCGCCAGTACTGCAGCAACTACCTGGACGGCGAGCCCATCCCCTCGATTGAAATGCTTTACCAGATCATGGGCCAAATCGCTCCCATGGTCCCCGTTGAGGCTATCAACGAACTGCTGCCCGAGCTCATCAGCACCGACGGCAAGAACCTCGTCATCACCAACTTCAACCAGGAGAAGGAAGGCGCCGTTTATCCCACCATCGAGGGTCTGCAGGCCGCCTACGAGGCTGCTGCCAGCGCCAATATCGAGCCCTACGTTGACAATGCAATCAACGAGCCCCTGATGGCCAAGATGCCCAAGAAGGGCAAGATCACCAAGGAGAGCGAGAACACCACCCTGGGTTACAAGGAACTGGAACTGAGCAACGGTGCACGCGTCATCCTCAAGAAGACCGACTTCAAGCAGGACGAAATCCGCATGAGTGCCTTCCAGCGCGGCGGTCAGTCGCTCTACGGCGAGAATGACTGGGCCAATCTGAAGCTGATTGATGACCTCAACTCCTTCACCGGTGTGGGCAACTTCTCCAACTCCGACCTCAAGAAGGCGCTTGCCGGCAAACAGGTCAACGTAGGCCTGACCATCGACCAGTTTACCGACCAACTGAGCGGTAACAGCACCATCAAGGATCTGGAGACCATGTTCCAGCTCATCTACCTCAAGTTCACTGCTCTGACCAAGGACGAGAAGAAGTTCAACCAGACGATGACACTGATGGAGACGCAGCTCAAGAATAAGGACCTCATGCCCGAGAGCGCCCTGAGCGACTCGCTGCAGTACATCTTGACCAACCGCAGCTGGCGCACCAAGCCCTTCAATGTCGATGACCTGAAGGCTGTCAACCTGGACCGCATCATGCAGATTGCCAAGGAGCGTACTGCCAATGCCGCCAACTACACCTTCACCTTCGTCGGCAACTTTGACGAGGCCGTTATCCGTCCTTTCATCGAGCAGTACATCGCCAGCCTGCCCGCCAAGAAGGGCGTGAAGAGCAACTGGGTGAACGATTTCGACATGCCCAAGGGACAGACCATCTGCCACTTCACCAAGAAGATGGAGTCGCCCAAGGAATATGAGGTTGTCATCTGGCACGACGGCAGCATGCCCTACAGCCTGGAGAACGAAATCAAGGCCGACATCCTGGGTCAAGTGCTGAGCCGCGTCTATCTGCAGAAGATCCGCGAGGATGCCGGTGCAGCCTACTCCACCGAGGCTATGGGCCAGGTAGGCATCTCGGGCGGCAAGCCCCAGACACTGGTACTCGCCGTTTGCCCCGTGAACCCCGAGTTTGAGCAGATGGCACTGGATATCCTCAACCAGGAGATGGTCAATGCCGGCACCACCATCGATGCCACCGCATTTAACGAGGCCGTCGAGAACATGATCAAGGACTACAACACCAACATCAAGGAGAACTGGTTCTGGATGGGCATTCTCTCGAATTATCTAATGTACGGTTTTGACCAGATTACCGGTTATGAGCAGATTGTCAAGGCCCAGACGCCCGAGACCATTGCCGAGTTTGCACGCAAGCTTTACGGCGCCGGCAACAAGATTGAACTTGTAATGGCTCCCGAGAAGTAATCCACAGGATTTATCGAAAGTCACTTTTCAACAGGTGGCCGCAGGATGTAAGACATTCTTGCGGCCACCTGATTTTTGGGGCCCGAAAACAGATAAAACGTATAAAAATTTGACGGTTTTTTGTATGATATTTTGACAAACAGGCATTTTGAGCACAAAAAACTTGACAGGCAATGCTATTCTTCATACATTTGCAACAATCAAAGATGCCGACACTTATCAGTTTTTATCAACCATAAAAATCAAACGATTATGAATGTGAAGAGAGTATTTGCCTTGATGTTGCTGATGCTGATGGTCTTTAGCACCAACATGATGATGGCGCAGCAAATGCCGCCCATCCCCGTGGACGATGCCGTGCGCATCGGTCATCTGGACTGCGGACTGACCTACTACATCCGCCACAACAACTATCCTGAAAAGCGCGTGAATTTTTACATCGCACAGCGTGTGGGCTCCATCCAGGAGGAGGAGAGCCAGCGCGGTCTGGCCCACTTCCTGGAGCACATGGCCTTCAACGGCAGTGAGCACTTCAACGGCGAGGGCAAGACTATCATCGACTACACCCGCTCGCTGGGTGTGGAGTTCGGCCGCGACATGAATGCCTACACCAGCATTGCCGAGACCGTCTATAATATCAACAACGTGCCCAGCACGCGACAGAGCGCCCTTGACTCGTGTCTGCTCATCCTCAAGGACTGGAGCGGCGGCCTGCTGCTCACCGACGAGGAGATCGACAAGGAGCGCGGCGTCATCCACGAGGAGTGGCGACTGAGCCGCGGCGCCCAGATGCGTATGCTCGAGAACAACCTCGAGACCCTGTATCCCGGCTCGAAATACGGCAAGCGCATGCCCATCGGTCTGATGAGCGTGGTGGATAACTTCCCCTACCAGGAGTTGCGCGACTACTACCACAAGTGGTATCGCCCCGACAACCAGGCCCTGGTCATCGTGGGTGACGTGGATGTGGACCACATCGAGGCCAAGATCAAGGAACTCTTCAAGGACTGCAAACTCGATCCCAACGCCGCACAGGTGGTTGAGGAGCCCGTGCCCGACAATGAAACGGCTATCATCGTCGTCGACAAGGACAAGGAGCAGCAGACCAGCAGTTCCCAGGTCATCTTCAAGCACGATGCTGTAGCGAAAGAGGGTAAAACCACTCTTGACTATCTCCTCTATAACTACATGCGCGGCATGATGAGCAGCATGCTCAACAGCCGTCTGAGCGAGAAGGCACAGGATGCCGACTGCCCCTTCCTGATGGGATATGCCTATGACGGCAACTACCTGCTGTCCAAGAACAAGGATGCCTTCAACCTCGTGTACGTCCCCAAGGAGGGCATGACCGAGCAGGCCACCCAGTACATCGTGAGCGAGGCCATGCGCGCCATGAAACACGGCTTCACCGAGACCGAGTACATCCGTGCCCGTGAAGAATACCTGAGCGGTCTGGAGAGCCAGTACAACGAGCGCAACAAGGTGGACAACGATATCTATGGCCGCGAGTACTGCAGCCATTACCTCGACAACGAGCCCATCCCCTCTATCGAGCAGAAGTACGAGATCATGAACCAGATCGTGCCCATGATTCCCGTCGAGGCCATCAACCAGATGCTGCCCGGAATCATTACCACCAATGGCAAGAACATGATTATCGTGAGCTTCAACCAGGATAAGGAAGGCGCCGTTTATCCCACGCCCGATGCCATGAAGGCCGCCGTCGATGCCGGACTCAATGCCAACGTCGAGGCCTATGTGGACAATGTGAAGCAGGAGCCCCTTATCGCCAAGTTGCCCAAGAAGGGTAAAATCGTCAAGGAGACCGAGAACAAGCAGTTCGGTTACAAGGAACTGGAACTGAGCAATGGCGCACGCGTCATCCTCAAGAAGACCGACCTCAAGGACGACGACATCCAGATGACGGCGCTGCAGCGCGGCGGTACCTCGATCTATGGCGAGAAAGACCATGCCAACTTTTCACTCTTTGAAGCAGTGGTCGAAGTGAGCGGACTGGGTGAGTTCAACAACACCGAGCTCGAGAAAGCCCTCGCCGGCAAGCAGGTGAGCTGCAACATGAGCATGAACAGCGAGTATAACGAGGTCAGCGGCTCATCGACCGTCAAGGACCTGGAGACCCTGTTCCAGCTCAACTACCTGATGTTCACCGACATCCGCAAGGACGAGAAGAAGTTCAACAACCTGATGAGCCAGCTCGACATGATGCTCAAGAACAGGGACCTCGTTCCCGAGACGGCCTTCAGCGACTCGCTGAGCCTGACCCTGGGCAGCCACAACTGGCGCAGCAGGCCCTTCACCGCCGAGTTGGTTAAGCAGCTCGACTATGACCGCGCGCTGCAGATGGCCAAGGAGGTTACCGCCAATGCCGGCAGCTACACGTTCTACTTTGTCGGCTCGTTTGACGAGGCCGTCATCCGCCCGCTCATCGAGCAGTACATCGCCAGCCTGCCCGGCAAGAAAGGCGCCAAGACCAACTGGGTAAACATCGACAACTACCCCGTCGGTCAGGTCATCAACCACTTCACCCGCAAGATGGAAGACCCCAAGGCCTACACCACCATCTACTGGTATGACAAGACCACGCCCTACAGCATGGAGAACAATATCAAGGCCGACCTGCTGGCACGTGTCCTGGACAAGGTTTACCTGCAGAAGATCCGTGAGGATGCCGGTGCCGCCTATTCCACCAGCGCCAGCGGCTGGTCAACCATTAACGGTGACAATCCCTTCAGCTGCATCTATGCCTACTGCCCCGTCAAGCCCGAGTTCACCGACCTGGCACTGCAGATCATGAACGATGAGCTCGTTGCCGCCGGCAAGAACATCGACGCCAGCTCGCTTGAGGACTTCAAGGAGCTCCTGATCAAGGACTACAACAACGAGATCAAGGAGAACTGGTACTGGATGTGGGTACTCAACCGCTATGTGGAGCGTGGTATCGATAGCCACACCGGTTATATCGACATCGTCAAGGCTCAGACTCCCGAGTCGATTGCCGCCTTTGCCCGCCAGATCCTGGCCGCCGGCAACAAGGTCGAGGTAGTCATGACCCCCGCCGAATAACAATTTCATTAATCACTCATATCCAGAGAATAATGAAACGCACTGTTGTCTATCCGTTTCTGTCCGCTGCCTTGATTCTCATGGCAGGCATGACCACTGTGGCCCATGGCCAGGACTTTAACGGCTCATGGAGTGGCGCGATTGATGTGGGCCAGCCACTCACCATTGTGTTCAACATCCAGCAGACCAGTGATGGTGTCAACATCACTTGGGATTCACCCGACCAGGGCGCCTTCGGCTTGCCGGCAACAGCCACCATCAGCGGCAATGAATTGAACGTCGACATGCCCACCAGCCCACGCGCCACCTACAAGGGCATTCTGGAGGGCGAGACGCTGAACGGCACTTTCACTCAGGGGGGATTTGGACTCACCTTGAACATGACACGAACTGGAAACGTACAGAAGAATACCCGTCCCCAGGAAGCCGCCATCGAGGGCGATACCCATAAGCCTTACCGCAACGAGGACGTGACTTTCACTAACGGTGACATCATCTTCTCGGGCACATTGAGTTTGCCGGACAAGGGTAGCCATTTCCCAGCCGTTGTGCTGGTTGCCGGCTCTGGTCCTCTTGACCGCGACGAGGAAGTCTTGGGTCACAAACCGTTCCTGCTGCTGGCCGACGCGCTGAGCCGCAACGGCTATGCTGTACTGCGCTATGACGAGCGAGGCGTGGGTGCCACCATCGGCGGTGATCCGGGCGCTCCGTCCGAGCCACTTGCCACCGATGCCATGGCAGCTTTGCGTTATCTCAAGACGCGTCCCGAGGTGGATGCTACCCAAGTGGGGTTCGTTGGCCACAGTGAGGGCGGCTTGATTGCCGTCATGAACGCAGCCAAGCATCTCGATGAGGTTGCCTATATCGTCTCACTGGCAGGCCCCGGTGTGCCAGGCAAGGAACTGGGCATGACGCAAACACAATTGGGATTCAAAGCGGCAGGGCTTGAATTTGGAGAAGATATGATGAAGTTGAACGACGACATCTACACTATCATCTCCACCGAGAAAGATTCGGTCGCCTTGTGCAACAAGTTGGCTAGCTACATTCATGAACAGGAAGGAAATCCCGTATTACAGCTGTACTTGAAAGGAGCGACGCCCGAACAATTCATTAAATTGTACACTCTGCCCATGGTGCGCTGCGTCTTCCAGTATGATCCGACCGAATACCTCAAGCGTGTCAAGTGCCCGATGCTCGCCATCAACGGTATGCTGGACTGCCAGGTAGCATGCGATAACAACCTGGGAGCCATCAAGCGATTAGTTCCTCACGCTACTGTAAAGGCCTATGAGGGGCTGAACCATTTCTTCCAGACTTGCACCGAGTGGATGGGCAGCGCAAATTATGGTGCTATCCGTGAGACGATGTCACCCGAGGTGCTGCAGGATATCGTCGACTGGCTGCAATCGGTTAAACATTAAGCGGTCTCGCTTAACCACACTTTCACTACTTTCTCGCGCCATAACTCTAAAAAACATCGAGTTATGGCGCGAGAAGTCTTGAAAAAACCTTGTTTTTCTGTAGCTGAATCATCGTCTGCTTTTGCCCGCTTTGGGCTTTTTTATGTTATTTGATGTAGTTTTTTACGCACCCCGTGCGTCTAAAGGGCAAGAGTTGTTTATCTTTGCAACTAACAACTAAAAACTAGGGACTAAGGACTAGAAAGGTGGTGCAAGCCGAACGCAATGAAAGCTTGCTTTCAATTGCTGAGGCGCAGCCCACCTTGCACGAGCAAAGCGAGTGAAACTAAAAACTAAAATACAATGGCTTATCTTGATATCAACAACGTGGTGAAACGCTACGAGGAGCATACCGCCCTCGACGGCGTTTCCATGCAGGTGGAGCAGGGTGTCATCTATGGCCTGCTGGGACCTAACGGCGCCGGCAAGAGCACCTTGATTCGCATCATCAACCGCATCCTAGCGGCCGACAAGGGTACCGTGACACTCAACGGCAAACAGATGACCGACGACGACATCGCACACATCGGTTACCTGCCCGAGGAGCGCGGCCTGTACAAGAAAATGAAGGTGGGAGACCACATCGTCTATCTGGGACGACTCAAGGGCATGACCAAGGCCGATGCCGTGGCATCGATGCACTGGTGGCTCGACCGCTTTGACCTCAAGGAATGGGAAAACAAGAAGGTGGAGAACCTCTCCAAGGGTATGCAGCAGAAGGTGCAGTTCATCGGCACCGTTATTCACCGTCCGCCGCTGTTGATCTTCGACGAGCCGTTCTCGGGCTTTGACCCTGTGAATGCCGAGCAGTTGAAGGTCGAAATCCTGGCCCTGCGCGACCAGGGCAGCACCATCCTGTTCTCGACCCACAACATGGCGTCGGTCGAGGAAGTCTGCCAGCAGATTACTCTGCTCAACCATGCCAAGGTGGTGCTCACCGGCAGCGTTGACGAGGTGAAACAGCAGCACAAGAAGAACATCATCGCGGTGCAGACTCCCGACAAGATTGAGGCCAACGACGCCCTCTTCAAGATTCTGCCGCCCGACCCCGTGAAAAAGCAGGACACCCGCATCAAGCTTGCCCAGGGCGTTAACGTGCGCGACGCCATCAACTGGCTCAACGAGCACTACCGCCTGACGGGCTTCACCGAGGTGCTGCCCAGCATGAACGAGATTTTCATCGAAACCGTCAAATCCAAAAACGCTACAGAACAATGAATAAGCTTCGCCTCATCATCGCCCGTGAATACATGTCGATAGTCGGGCGCAAATCATTCATATTCATGACCCTGGGCATGCCCCTGCTGTTTATCCTCATCATGGCCGTTCCCATCGGGTTGGCTTATCTCAACGACAAGGGCAGTGACACCCAGCAGATTGCCGTCATCGACGAGACGGGCCGTTATGCCGCAGCACTGCACAGCGACGACATGTACAACTTTGTCGCCATCAAGGGCGACACCGTGACCAATGCCCGTGAGTTCTACGATAAGGCCAATGGCAGCCTTGACGCCATCATCATCATCCCGCGCAATGTAGACAGCACCGGTGTGGTGAACATCTTCAGCGAGGGAACCATAACGCCTGCCCTGGTCTCGAGTGTGCGCAACGTTCTGGCCGACACCATCCAGAGCGCCCACCTTGCCGCCATGGGCATCCCCAACCTGCAAGAGATGGTCGATAAAGCCCACGTCGATGTGGACGTGCGCTCGATCAAGTGGAGCGAGGAGGGTGAGCAGGAGTCCTCGACCGATGCCGCAATGGGCCTGGGACTGATGCTCTCCATCATCACCTATATGTTTGTGCTCATGTATGGCGCGATGATCATGAACAGCGTCATCGAGGAGAAGACCAACCGCATCGTCGAGGTCGTGGTGAGCAGTTGCCGCCCCTTCCAGCTCATGCTGGGCAAAATCATCGGTGTGGGCCTCGTGGGACTGACACAGATGGCCATCTGGATTGTGCTGCTCGCTATCGTCGGCACAGTTGCCGGCAGTGCATTTGGTATCGGCAACGTATCGCCCGACGCAATAAGCCCCGAGGCATTGGCTCAGGCCAAGGATATGGGAGCCATGGAATCTATTGTGCGCCAAACGCTCTCCATCAACTATTTGCCCATCGTCCTTAACTTCATCATCTACTTCATTGGCGGATATCTGCTCTACAGTTCTCTGTTTGCAGGTCTGGGATCGGCAGTGGACCAGCCCAGCGACTCGTCGCAGTTCACCACTCCCGTTATCCTCATCATGCTCATCGCCTTCTATGCCGGCATGGCATGCATGGAAAATCCTTCAGGTCCCACGGCCGTGTGGTGCTCCATCATCCCGTTCACCTCGCCGGTGGTGATGATGATCAGGTTGCCCTTCGGCGTGCCCACGTGGCAGCTGCTGTTGAGCATTGCACTGCTGTTTGGCACCGCGCTCTTCATTACCTGGCTGGCCGCTCGCATCTACCGTCGTGGCATCCTGCACTACGGCAAGAAGGCCTCTTTCAGCGACCTGTTCAAGTGGATGAAGTGATGGCGGGCGGAGCCCGCAGTTTAAAGTTTAAAGTTTAAAGACTAGAAACTAACAACTAAAACATGAGAATCGTCATACAACGGGTGACCGAAGCCTCGGTCACCATCGACGGACAGTTGCACAGCACCATCGGCCCCGGGCTGATGGTGCTGGTGGGCGTCCGCGAGGGAGACACCCTCGACGACATGCGCTGGCTGGCGCAAAAAACGGTGAACCTGCGCATCTTTGACGACGAGCAGGGCGTGATGAACCGCAGCATCATCGATGCTGGCGGCGAGGTGCTGGCCGTGAGCCAGTTCACCCTCAACGCATCGACCAAGAAGGGCAACCGCCCCAGCTATATCCACGCTGCAGGCCACGACCTGGCCGTGCCGCTGTATGAAGCCTATTGCGACGAACTGGCCAACCTGCTAGGCAAGCCGACCAAGAAGGGCGTCTTCGGCGCCGAGATGCAAGTCGCCCTCATCAACGATGGCCCCGTCACCATCATCATCGACAGCCGCCTCAAGGAGTGAGGGGTTAGAAGTTAGGAGTGTGCAGTTGCATGATGCGCCCTGCCCCCTAAGCCCTAAGCCCTAAGCTCTAAACTCTAGACCCTAGACCCTAAACCCTAGACCTCAAGTTTCTAAAGCGGCTTGGCGCTTTAGAAACTTGAATTATTTAGCCAAATTTCACATTCCTTACCACGGCTATGTGAAAAAATATGGCTACTTTTGCAGTTTGTAGAAGATAGCACTACAAGACGGACTTTAATTTTAATCATGATCAACCTGAGTGTAAATGTCAACAAGATAGCCACCCTGCGCAACGCGCGAGGCGGCAATATACCTAATGTACAACAAGTTGCCATCGACTGTGAGCGCTTTGGCGCCAATGGCATCACCGTGCATCCCCGTCCCGACGAGCGTCACATTCGCCGCAGCGACGTGTATGCCCTGCGTCCCCTGGTACGCACCGAATTCAACATCGAGGGCTACCCCAGCGAGCAGTTCATGGAACTGGTACTCGCCGTGAGACCTACCCAGGCCACCCTCGTCCCCGACGCTCCCAATGTGCTCACCTCGTCGGCCGGCTGGGAGGTGGAACCCAATATGGAATTCCTCACCGGCATCGTCGACCGCCTGAAGGAGGCGGGAATACGCACGAGCATCTTTGTGGGCACCGACCTGGACAACATCCGTGCTGCCGCACGCACCGGCGCCGACCGCGTGGAACTCTACACCGGTCCGTTTGCCGAGGAGTTTGAGACCGACCCCGAGCGCGCCGTCGCTCCCTTCACTGCCGCAGCACAGACCGCCCACAGCGTGGGCCTGGGCCTGAATGCCGGCCATGACCTGAACCTCAAGAACCTCAAGTTCTTCCAGCAGCATGTGCCCCACCTGAGCGAGGTATCGATTGGCCACGCCCTCATTGCCGACGCCCTGTATCTGGGTCTGGAGGCTACCATCAAGGCTTATAAGGAGTGCTTGAAATAAAAACCCGATTTTCACGTTAAAATAAAAAATAACCAAATAACGAATTAAAAGTAATTATGTCAATTCTCAACATGATTCTTGCCCAAGTAACGCCTGCCGACACAATGATCCAGCAGGCCACCGACACCCTGCAGCAGGCCATCGACAGCGCCGCTCAGATTGTTACCGACAGTGTCGCCGCCGTTGCTGCGGCTACCGCTCCCGCTGCTGCCGAACCCGTTGTCAAGGAACTCTCGGTATGGGACCTCACCATGGCTGGCGGATGGCTCATGATTCCCCTGGCCCTGTTGGCCGTCGTGAGCATCTATATCTTCTTTGAACGCCTGTTTGCCATCAATCGTGCCAACCGTCAGGACCGCACCTTCATGGACCGCATCAAGGACCTCATCCACCGCGGTGAAGTGGACCAAGCGCTCACGCTGTGCCGCGATACCAACACCCCCTACTCGCGCATGATTGAGAAGGGCGTTACCCGCATTGGCCGTCCCATGAACGATGTGCTCGTTGCCATCGAGAACGTGGGCAACATGGAGGTCGCCAAACTTGAGAAAGGCTTCAACTGGCTCGCCACCACCGCTGCCGGTGCTCCCATGATCGGTTTCTTGGGTACCGTTACCGGTATGGTACAGGCCTTCTTCCAGCTCGCTAGTGCCGGCAACAACAGCAATGTGACCATTCTGGCCAGCGGTATCTACCAGGCCCTGGTGACCACCGTCGCCGGTCTGATCGTGGGTATCATTGCCCTGTTTGCCTACAACTTCCTCACATCGCGCGTCAACAAGGTGATGAACAAGCTCGAAGGCAAGACAATGGAATTTATGGACCTGCTCAACGAGCCCGCCAAGTAATTAGGCTTTAGGAGTTAGGAGTTAGAAGTTAGGAGTTAGAAGTTGTGCGGATGCCAACTAAAAACTAACAACTAAGGACTAACAACTAAGGACTAAGGACCAAAAACTAGAAACTCGAAATTAACAGAAATCATGTCACTCAAGAGACAACATAAAACCCTGTCGATGTTCAGCATGGCCTCGATGACCGACGTCATCTTCCTGTTGCTCATCTTCTTCATGGTCACATCGACATTTGTCTTCCCCTCGGCGCTCGAGGTGAACCTGCCGCAGAGCAGCGAGCAGACAGCCATCAAGCCCTCGACACGCATCTATGTTGACAAGAACCTCAACATGTATGCCACGCAGACGAGCGAGACCGGCGAGAGCGACCTCTTGCCCATCGCCCCCGAGCAGCTCGAAGGCTTCATGCAGGCCCTCAAGGCCGGCAATCCCAACGAGTTTGTCGCCGTCTATGCCGACGAGGAAGTGAACTACGGCAAGATTGTCGAGATACTGGACAAAGGCTCCAAGCAGGGCGTGAAAATCGTTCTCGCCACCAAGCCCAGCGAGGCCAGCTTTGGCCCCGTTGAAGAACCCGTCGCCGACCAGGCGATGGTCACCGAACCCATTCCCAACACCTTGTAACGCGTCATCACGATGGAAGAAGATCGCCGCAAAAATAGCCTCTGGGCCTTACTGCTCACCCTGCTCATCACGGGGGGATCGATGGCGTTGCTGCTGCACTTCACGTTGCGCTATGAGCAGGACCCCAATTTACCTGACTTGACGCAACTTGCGCAGGATTCCATCTTGTTTGGCGGGGAATATGTGATGCTGGGCAACACCATGGACAACGTCCAGAATGACCTCATGGACCAGGAATCGGCCGACCCGAGTGCATCGCCCGACGAGGGCGATGACCCCGACATCGAAGCCGACGATATGGAAGATGCCGGCGAGGTCAATCACAAGACGCCGCCACTGGTGACGCAGAAGACCGAATCACCCCACAAGGTGAAGGAAGAACCCAAGGAGGCCGAGCCCAAGAAGTCCGGCCCCACCAAGCAGAACGACAAACAGGTCGAGAAACCCAAAGCCAAGGAGACCAAGTCCGAGGCCAAGGAGACCAAAGCCAAGAACACCACCGAGCAAAAACCCACCACCAGCAATGCCACCAGCAACAGGATAAAAAACGCCTTTGGCAAGAGCAGTGGCAATGGTGGCGGCCAACAAGGCTCGCCCAATGGCAACTCTAACCAGGGTGTGCTTGCTGGTAAACCGAGCATCGGTGGACTCGTAGGTTATACACTCGAGCACTGGGCTAAACCCGTGCCTAACAGCATGTGGTCAGGTACTGTGACTGTTAGGGTCACTGTAAACCCGCGTGGACAGGTTACTAAGGCCACAGCCACTGGCGCCACCGGCGCGCTGGCATCACATCCCGAGGTGCGTCGAGCCTGCGAGCAAGCCGCCCTCAAGTCCAGCTTCTCGGTCCCCAAGAACACCATGACAGAGGGCTTTGGAACCGTGACCTACATCTGGCATTGACGCTTGTTCCCATCACCTGTAACATCATTGAACCGTCCCCATTGCTACTCCAATAGGGGCGGTTTATTGATACAATCATATTGATGATTGAAAAAATTTTGTATTCACTGGTTAATCTACTACCTTTGTCATATTAGTGAGAAAAACTGGAGCATGAGCATATTCCACAAACAGAGCAAGCAGGAGACTATCATCTACACCATCGTGTGGGGTGTATTCTTCTTGGCGCCCCTATTAGAGTTCATCATCAATTATGATCCCGAACACCCGTTCTGGATCAAGAACGGACTGCTTGACACATGGACTCACATGCTGTTCTTCCTTGTGGTTTTCCTCATCCATAACCACATCCTGGCCCCCTTCCTGTTAAGACAGAAGTCAGTGGGCAAATACATCGCTGGTTGTGTTATCGTGATAGCCCTGTTCCAGACGGCCCAATGCATCCACAAGCCCGACCACGGAAAGGACCATGCCCGGAACGAGACTTCAGTCGACTTGAAACCGCCTCCTCCCGAAGGCCGCCCGCCCATCCACAGGCACGACATCAACATGTTCATTCTCGTCTTCATGATGATCGGGGCCAACCTGGGCGTAAAGTACTATTGCCAGAACGAGGAAGAGAAAAAATATCTGGCCAAGCTCAAAGAGCAGAGCCTGAAACAGGAGCTGGAGTACCTGCGGTACCAGATCAACCCGCACTTCATCATGAACACGCTCAACAACATCCATGCCCTGGTGGACATCGACCCCGACCAGGCCAAGGACAGTATTGTGGACATGTCCCGAATGATGCGCTACCTGCTCTACGAGAGCGACAAGCAGTATGTCACGCTGGACAATGCCGTGGTGTTCCTGAAGAAATACCTCAACCTGATGAAGCTGCGATATACCGACCAGGTTACCGTTAACCTCGACGTGCCCGAAGTCAGCAACTGCGACATCGTACTGGCGCCGCTGGTGTTCATCCCCTTTGTCGAGAACGCCTTCAAGCACGGCGTAGCCTTGAACAAACCCTCCATCATTGATATCGGCATTGAGAAAAAAGACGGGCGCCTGCTGTTCTATTGCCGCAATACCAAGAGCAACGTCAAGCACGAATATGGCGGCGTGGGACTCAACAATGTGACAAAACGCCTGGAACTCATCTATGGCAGCGACTACACGCTCGAGATCGATGACAAGGACAACACCTATAGCGTCAGGCTCGACCTGCCCTTCCGCTACCCGTCAGACTTCCAGAAGACGAAAGACCAAGGGCCAAAGACTAAGGGCTAAGAACTAAAAACTAAAAAGAAAAGCTATGATTAAATGTATTGCAATCGACGATGAACCGCTGGCCCTGAAAAAGCTGGTGACCTACATCAACAAGATGCCTTATCTGGAACTCGTGGCCCAGTGCCAGAGCGCCATCGAGGCCCAGCAAGTGATTAACGAGCATGAGATTGATGCCATATTCCTGGACATCAACATGCCCGACCTGAACGGCTTGGACTTTGCCAAATCGCTGGAACAAGACCACAGCCGCGGTCCCATCATGGTCTTCACCACGGCCTACAGCGAGTATGCTGTCGAGGGCTACAAGGCCAATGCCGTGGGCTACCTGTTGAAGCCCTACGGCTTTGACGAGTTTGAGGCAGCCGCCCAAAAGGTGAAAGACATCTACGAGATACGCCAGCACGCACTCACCGATGTCACCACCCAGGTCGATAACGACGGCACCATCTTTGTCAAGAGCGACTACAAGATTGTGCGCATCGGCATCGATAGCATCCGCTACATCGAGGCTATGAGCGAGTACCTGCGCATCTCCTGCGACGACCGGCCCAAGCCCGTCATTGTCCTGCTGAGCATGAAGAAGATCGAGGAGCATCTGCCGTCGAACACGTTCATGCGCATCCACCGCTCGTTCATCATCAACCTGAACAAAATCTGCGAGGTAAAGAAGAACCATGTCGTCATCGAGGGGGACATCTCCCTGCCCATCGGCGACAACTACAAGGAGACCTTCATGAACTACCTCAACAGCAAGATATTGACCAAATAAGGACCTGAGGGCTTAGAAAGCCTGAACTTATACCTCAAGTTTCCTAGAAACTTGAATGTAACTATTTTTTCTCATAGCTTTTCCGGGGTGGCCCGCGCGCGATGCGTCGGTCACCCAACCATTATTCCTGCCACTGTTTTAATGCGAATTTCGCGAATGAGCCAAATTTTACACGAATCGAATTTTTAGTATTCGTGAAATTCGTACAATTCGCGAAATTCGCATTAGCGCCCGCAGGGCACTAGCTCCATGCAAAGAAAAACAAGTTTTCTTTTTGCACTTCGCTCGTTTATGTGTAACGTTGGCTGCGCCGAAGTTACGGCCACTCGGAAATGCAAAGAAAAACAAGTTTTCCTTTTGCACTTCGCTCGTTTATGTGTAACGTTGGCTGCGCCGAAGTTACGGTCACTCGGAAATGCAAAGAAAAACAAGTTTTCCTTTTGCACTTCGCTCGTTTATATGTAACTTTGCACGTTTTTAAGCGATTATAAATCTTATTCAACGTCTATGAATATTTCCTATAAATGGCTCAAACGCTATATTGACACCGACCTGACGCCCGAAAAGGTGGCCGAGGCATTGACTTCTCTCGGTCTCGAAGTGGGTGCGGTCGAGCAAGTTGAAACCATCAAGGGCGGCCTGCGAGGCCTGGTTGTTGGACAGGTTGTTACCTGCATCGACCACCCCAACAGCGACCACCTGCACATCACCACCGTCAATCTGGGCGACGGCAACGACCCCGTGCAAATCGTGTGCGGCGCCCCCAACGTGGCTGCCGGCCAAAAGGTCATCGTTGCCACCATCGGCACCAAGCTCTATGACGGCGACAAGGAATTCACCATCAAGCGCAGCAAGATGCGCGGCGAGGAGTCGCTGGGCATGATCTGCGCCGAGGACGAGATTGGCGTGGGCACCAGCCACGACGGCATCATCGTCCTGCCCGAGGACGCTGTGGTGGGCACCCCCGCAGCCGAATACTACGGCATCGAGGATGACTACCTCATCGAGGTGGACCTCACCCCCAACCGCATCGACGGCGGCTCGCACTACGGTGTGGCACGCGACCTGGCGGCTTGGATGCGTCGTCACGGCATGGACGGCAACCTGCACAAGCCCAGCGTTGACAACTTTGCCAGCGACCGCGCCGACGGCGGCATCCCCGTCACCGTCGAGAACGCCGAGGCATGCCCCCGCTATGCCGGTCTCACCGTGCGCGGCGTGAAGGTGCAGGAGAGCCCCAAGTGGCTCAAGGACCTGCTGCTCGCCGTGGGCCAGCGTCCCATCAACAACATTGTCGATATCACCAACTACATACTCCTGGGCACCGGCCAACCCATGCACTGCTTTGACCTGAGCAAGGTGAAGGACGACCGCATCGTGGTCAAGACCGTAGAGCCCGGCACCAAGTTTGTCACCCTCGACGGCGTGGAGCGCACGCTCACCGACCGCGACCTGATGATCTGCAACGGCGAGGAGCCGATGTGCATCGGTGGCGTGTTTGGCGGTCTGGACTCGGGCGTTACCGAGGCAACTACCGACGTCTTCCTGGAGTCGGCCTACTTCCACCCCACGTGGATACGCAAGACAGCACGCCG
Organism: uncultured Bacteroidales bacterium; assembly: GCA_902793405.1. Lineage (GTDB taxonomy): Bacteria > Bacteroidota > Bacteroidia > Bacteroidales > Muribaculaceae > Sodaliphilus. The sequence goes on from CADBDH010000014.1 coordinate 56,122, forward strand.
CTTCGGCCTGAACACCGACGCATCGTTCCGCTTTGAGCGCGGCATCGACCCCAACGAGGTCATCTACAACCTCAAGCTGGCCGCCATGCTCGTCAAGGAGTTGGCAGGTGGTGAAATCTGCGGCGACATCATCGATGTCAAGGCACACGACTTCCCCGGCTTCCCCGTTGAGCTGCGTTACGACTATGTGACGGGCCTCATCGGCAAGGACATTCCCCACGACGTCATCCGCGACATCGTCAAGAGCCTGGAAATGGAAATCACCGCCGAGGACGACGAGAAGATGCAGCTCGTAGTGCCCACCTACCGTGTGGACGTGCAACGCCCCTGTGACGTGGTCGAGGACATCCTGCGCGTGTATGGCTACAACAACATCGAGCTGACCAACGAAGTGCACTCCAGCCTGTCGAACAAGACCGAAGTGGACTGGCGCGACGACATGCAGGAGACCGTGAGCAACCAACTCACCAGCGTGGGCTACCACGAGATCATGAACAACTCGTTGACCGTGGGCGCCTACTACGAGGGTCTGGAGACCTATCCCGCCGACAAGTGCGTGAGAATCATGAACCCGCTGAGCAGCGACCTGAACGTTATGCGCCAGACGTTGCTCTTTGGCGGTCTGGAAAGCATCGCCCGCAACATCAACCACAAGAACCCCAACCTGAGGCTGTATGAGTTCGGCAACGTGTATCGCCACGACGGCAGCATCAGCCAGGAGGAGAAAGCCCTCGCGCCCTACAGCGAGAGCACCCAGATGGCGATGTGGATGACGGGCAACAACCACGACGAGTCGTGGGCCGACAAGGTGAGGGCACTCAACGTCTATGACCTGAAGGCCGACCTCGAGAACATGCTTGCCAACATGGGCTTTGACCTGAAGATCTTCCAAATCCATCAGTTTGAGGACGAGACGATCAATCCTGCCTTGGCCTACAGCGTTTATGATTTCATGTTGCGTGACCCGCACAAACCCGGCACCAAGGACCTGAAGATGACGCAAATCGCCGTGATGGGTGTCGTGGACGAGGCTCTGGCCAAGAAATTTGACATCGACCAGCCCGTCTATTACGCTCAAATCAACTGGACCGCAGCCTGCAAGCTGGCCATGAACAGGGACATCAAGTACTATGACCTGCCCAAGACCTTGCCGCTGCGCCGCGACCTCGCCCTGCTGGTTGACCGCAGCGTGACCTATGACGACATCCGTCAAGTGGTCGAGAAGAGCGAGAGGAAACTGCTGAAGTCGATGACCCTGTTCGACGTCTATGAGAGCAACAAGCTGGAGGCCGGCAAGAAGTCCTACGCCATCAGCATGATTCTGCAAGACAACGAGAAGACCCTCAACGACAAGCAGATCGACGCCATCATGAGCAAAATCATCAAGAACCTGGAAACCGAACTGGGTGCCAAGCTCCGTTAAATGATGGCACTTGTCCACTAAAAACTAACAACTAAAAACTAGGGACTAGAAACTAGAAACTAAAATACATTTTTTAACAATGGGAAGAGCTTTTGAATACCGCAAAGCAAGAAAGATGAAACGCTGGGGCAGCATGTCCCGCACGTTTACACGTATCGGTAAGGAAATCACCATCGCCGTTAAGGCCGGTGGTCCTGACCCCGAAGGCAACTCACGCCTGCGCGCCCTTATCGCCAACGCCAAGGCAGCCAACATGCCCAAGGAGAACATCGAGCGCGCCATCAAGCGCGCCAGCGAGAAGGATGCCGGCGACTACAAGGAGGTCATCTACGAGGGATTTGGCCCTCATGGCATCGCCTTCCTGGTCGAGACCGCTACCGACAACACCACCCGCACCGTGGCCAACCTGCGCAACTACTTCAACAAGAAGGGTGGCAGCCTGGGCAACTCGGGCAGCGTAGCCTTCATGTTCAGCCACAAGTGCTACTTCCACGTGGCACCCAAGGACGGCATCGACCCCGACGAGCTTGAGCTCGAGCTCATCGACTGCGGCGCCGAGGAGTTTGCCATGGACGAGGAGGAAATCCTCGTGTCGGGCGACTTCGCAGCCAATGGCGACATCATGAAGTACCTCGAGGACAACGGTTTCGAGATCAAGAGCAGTGAGTTCGTCTATGAGCCCGCCGACTACAAGGAGGTGACCGAGGCCGAGCGTGCCGACGTCGAGGCCCTCATCGAGGCCGTCGAGGAGGATGACGACGTGCAGAACGTCTTCACCACCATGGCCGAGGCCGAAGGCGGCGACGAGGAGTAATCCACACACAAACAACACGATGGCGGCCGCTCGTGATAGAACGGCCGCCATCGTTTTACACACAATAAACGACACCCCACATCTGTTTATAATCTTGAAGAGCAAACCTTAACCCGCATCATGAAACAACCCTTATATAGCACCCTCATGGCAGTGCTCGTGATCATGGTCTCGGGCTGTGGCGGTGCACACCGCTATGACGGGCAACTTGTACAAGCTGACTCGCTGATGTGGACCGACGCAGACAGTGCCCTGCTACTGGTCAATAGCGTCGGCGACAGTTCGCTGGGCAGCGAGCGCGACCGCGCCTATCGCGACCTGCTCATGACCCAGGCCCGCTACAAGTGCTATCAGGAGATCACCGCCCATGACGATAGCGCCATTACCCGAGCCATGGACTACTTCAGCGCTCACAGCGGCGAGCGCGAGAAATTGACCCGCGCCTACCTTTACAAGGGCGCCGTCATGGAAGAACTGGGCCACATCGACAGCGCCATGTTCTACTACAAGACCGCCGAAGCCAACGCCGGCCCCAAGGACTATTATAATCTTGGATATAGCAAGATGCGTATCGCTGACCTGTACAACAAACAATATTCCCAAAATGATGCTGCCATCGTCAGGTTAAAGGATGCTATCAAAAATTTTGAACACATCAACGATACCACCTTCTTGATCAGTTGCTACGGCACATTGGGCGCAATCAGCGGAATAAAATACCCCGATTCGACAGTGCTTTATCTAAACAAAGCTATTGAGTTGGCACAGCACTTCGACCCGCCGAGGCAATATACCTACAAGTCAAAACTTGCTGGCCTCATCTATTATCATGATCAGGATTATCCACGAGCCAACAGGCTAGCCATGGACGTGTTCAAGAACGGCAGCGAGGATTGTCTGGAATACCAGTTTTATTATTACGCCACCATGACTTATCTCAAGATGGGACTGATTGATTCTGCTAAGTATATGTTGGCTAATACCCCTCCGCCAATAGATGCTGTGGACAGTATGAACTGGTATAACGCCGTTGCCGAGATTGCTAAGGCCGAAGACAATCACATAAGTTATGGAGAAAACGCCGTCAAATCAAGTGACTTGACATCTGATATTCTTGCCGAAAGTAAAGAAAAACAACTTGTTGAGGCAGAACAAGTATTCAACATGCAACAAATAGTGAAAAAAGAACAAGCTATTAAAAGTCGCAGTCATACCCTATCTGTAACACTGGCTGTATTGGCTATTTTACTCGTTCTTTTAATAGGATTTTTGCATCGTCGTCTTAAATTAAAGGAAAAGGAACGACAATTCATGGAGCAAGAATTGAAAGCTACTATAACATCGCTACGAGAAAGGCTAAAGCAGCAGATGGACAGCAATAATTCAAACATTTCTGCTTTGGTAAAATGCCGACTTGAAGCGTTTCAGGAACTCTTCGACAGCATCAGGTTTAAGGCTAAACGTGAAGAGAATAGCAAAAAGCGCTCGATAGTCACGCTGCGAGGCGTATTAAGCGGTATTGGTGAACACTACCAGTTAATGAATGTACACATGGGTGACTCCTTCTGGGAAAAACTCAGAACTTCGGTAGATGGCGAGTTTAATGGTATCATCTCTTTTGTCGAACAACGATATCCCACTCTAACCCCCAGGGACATAAGAATCTTTTGCCTTCTCTGTACCAATGTTTCACCTCAAATCATAAAAATATGCATGAATCTTACCAATGTAAAAACCGTTTCTAACTACAGGGGCAATATCATGGGAAAAATAGGACTTGACATGACGTTCGACGAATTTATCTTGAAATACTTGAATGGTGATCTAAATTAATTTATTGGCGTCAGCACTAGAAAAGCCTATGTCGCCTGATTGCGTCAGATGACCTGTGGCCGACAGCCACAACAAGGACGTTGTCCTTGACATAACTCAACTCCATGTCACGAGGAGCATTCCTGTCCATTATGTCAGCCTTTTCGATCAGACAAACCACGTTTTGTAGGATGATATGGATTAGCGCCAACTCACATTCCCCAAAATACACTCAAAAACACCACACTTTAAGGGGTATGGACTGTTAAAATAATAACCAATTGATTATAAGCTATTTAATATACCCAAAAATGACCTCTTTTTTTTGGAGAAACACTATTGCAATTAGTAACTTTGTAGCACAAATTATTATCTATTAAATCAAATACACACTGCAATGAAAACAAATATCTTTTTATTCACCTTATTGTTTATGATTCCTTTTGGATTGTCTGCAGATAACAGTCACCAAGTACCTATTAATCTTTCGCACACGCATCATGGCGGCCCGCGCTCTGGTGCCCAGATGTACGACGATATGCCTGCGGCATATTATGAGTATAACATTAAGACCCAGGAGATTACCATCGATGGTGACGGAGTGGTAAACTATTATGATGTGGAGATTTCCTCGCCAGTGACCAATACGGTCGAGATCAGTACTCAGGTCGATGGCACCTACGACACCTTCAGCATCTCGTCATTGCCAGCAGGCACCCACGTCATCACCATCGAGTCACCCTCGGGCAATGTCTTCGAGGGAACCATATAAAACAAAAATCGTCCATTTCATCGAGAATTTTTGAAAAACAACAAATAAACTATAACAATTAATACACATCATTAACAATCAAAAATATTAACGAATCATGAAGAAATTATTAGTTATTTCATCCCTGCCGCCAGCGGCATTTGCGT
>CADBDH010000015.1 GCA_902793405.1 uncultured Bacteroidales bacterium
AGGTGATGCTAGCGAGCCTTCAAAACTCAAAGCCGTCAACGAGGAAGGAGATGCCGATTATCGCTTGATTACCGGTATTACCCCCGACAAGTTCTACACTGTAAGGAACTTGACTGCTGGCGGCACATACTTCTACAGAGTAAAGGCCCACTATACAGATGATAGTTGGAGCTCATGGAGCAAAGCAAAGACCGTGACTCTCTTTGGCGAAGGCCATGGCTTCGCTCCTGGTGATGTGAACCACGATAGCAATGTTTCAATTGCTGACGTGACCGCTCTCATCGACTTGCTGCTTGGCGTTGGTGACGGTTGCGCAATCTGCGCCGATGTCAACGGTGATAACAACGTATCTATTGCCGATGTGACTGCGTTGATAGATTTGTTGCTGCAAAGTGCTAATTAAACTATAACGTTTCTAATGACCGCAAGGCTCAGGCATCCAAATGTGATGTCTGAGCCTTGTTTGATTTGTACGAAAAGCAGTGAGAGGCAGTGCCATCATGGTATTGCCTCTCACAAGTAAAGGTGTTTAAAATGATTTACTTTATTTCCTGGCCCATGAGGAAGGTCCTCGCGATGATGGGCGTGGTGTAGGAGTAAGGGATGAAGTCAATAGACGGAATTGGCTCGGTGATGAAGAAGTTGGCGACCTTTCCCTTGGCAATGCTGCCATAGTCCTTGCTCAGGTCCATAGCTGCAGCCGTGTTGATGGTAGCTGCGTTAATGGCCTCGGCAGGCAACAGACGCATCTTGATGCAGGCAAGCGAAACAACAAACTTCATGTCACCGCTGGGTGTTGAGCCGGGGTTGTAGTCACTGGCAGTTGCCACTGGAAGCCCTGCTTCAATCATCTTGCGTGCAGGAGCAAATGGCATGTTCAGGAAGAACGAGGTACCGGGCAATCCCGTGGGGATGGTGTTGGTGCCCTTGAGCATCTCGATGTCCTCATCAATCATGCTTTCAAGATGATCTACCGAGACGGCGTTGTGCTTTACGCCCACCTCGACACCGCCTGACGGTGCCAACTCTTGCACATGAATCTTGGGCCTCATGCCCCACTTGGCGCCTTCCTCAAGGATGCGGGATGTCTCGTCGGGGGTGAAAAAGCCCTCATCACAAAAGACATCGATAAAGTCTGCCAAACCTTGCTTGCCCACCTCGGGAATCATTTCGCGAATGAGCATATCGACATACTCGCCCTGACGACCGGCATATTCCCTGCCCACGGCATGGGCGCCTAGGAAGGTAGAAACCACCTTGATAGGCGAAGTCTCGCTGATACGGCGGATAACACGCAGCATCTTCAGCTCGTCCTCGGTATTCAGGCCGTAGCCGCTCTTGATTTCGACGGCACCGGTACCCTTGGCGATGATTTCCCTCACGCGGCGCATGGCCTGCATGTAAAGCTCGTCCTCGCTCAAGATGTGCAGGCGGTCGGCCGAATTGAGGATACCTCCTCCACGGCGGGCAATCTCGGCATAACTCAGTCCACGGATTTTGTCCACGAACTCGCCCTCACGGCTGCCGGCATACACGATGTGAGTATGACTGTCGCACCATGAGGGCAGCACTGTGCCACCCTGAGCGTCGATGACGTCCCAATCCTCCTCAGGCGTGGGCATGGTTGCCATCTCGCCCCAAGAGTCAAAGCGGCCGCCGTCAACGAGCAGCCAGGCGTCGCCGATGCAGTTGAGTGTTGCCATCTCGCTGCCCCGCAGGCAATGTTTCTTGTCGAAATCAATGCCTGCAAGACAAGCGATGTTCTTAATTAATCTTTTCATTCTAATAGAATGTGATTAGTCAATCTTGTTGTTCTGCAGGAACTCTACCGACTTGGCGATGTGCGGATACATGGGCTGGTCCTCGTTGATGAAGGGCACAACCTTGCGATAGTCGGCAAAGACATGCTCAAGTACGGGCGATGACTTCAACGGACGGCGGAACTCCAATGCCTGAGCAGCGTTGAAGAGCTCGATTGCCAGCACGCGCTCGGTGTTTTCAACGACTTTGCAGAGTTTCACACCGGCGTTGGCACCCATGCTCACGTGGTCTTCCTGGCCCTGTGAGGTGGGGATGGTGTCGGCCGACGAGGGCATACACAGCGTCTTGCTCTGGCTCGCGATAGCAGCGGCGGTGTACTGCGGAATCATGAAACCGCTGTTCACTCCGGGATGAGCCACGAGGAAGCTGGGTAGGTCACGGGTGCCTGATACTAATTTGTAGGTGCGGCGCTCCGAGATATTGCTCAGCTCGGCCATAGCGATGCACAGGAAGTCCATGGGCATGGCGATGGGCTCACCGTGGAAGTTGCCGGCCGAGATGATCAGGTCCTCGTCGGGGCAAACGGTGGGATTGTCGGTAGCCGAGTTGATCTCGGTATCGATTACCGAGCCCACATAGCGGATGGTGTCCTTCACCGAACCGTGAACCTGCGGGATGCAGCGGAACGAATAAGGATCCTGTACGTTGACCTTGGGTTGCTTGATGAGCTCACTGCCGTCGAGCAGCTCGCGCATGCGTGCGGCGGTGTCAATCTGACCCTGATGGGGACGCACGGCATGAACGGCATGGGTAAACGGCTCGATGCGGCCGTCATAGGCCTCGAGCGAGATGGCGGCGATGACGTCGGCCCACTTGCTCAGACGCTCGGCCTTGATGAGGGCCCACACTGCGTGAGCGCTCATGTTCTGGGTGCCGTTCAGCAGGGCCAAGCCTTCCTTGGAACCGAGCTTGATGGGCTCCCAGCCCATCTTCTTGCACAGGTCGGCACCACTCATGCGCTCGCCCTTGAACTCAACTTCTCCCAGGCCCACGATGGGCAGGCACAGGTGAGCCAGCGGCACGAGGTCGCCCGAGGCACCCACCGAACCCTGCTTATAGACCACAGGATAAACGTCGTTGTTGAACAGGTCGATGAGCCTCTCGACGGTATCGAGTTTCACACCCGAATAGCCGTAGGAGAGGGACTGCACCTTCAACAGAATCATGATCTTGACGATGTCGTTGGGCACGCGTTCGCCCACACCGCAGGCGTGTGACATCATCAGGTTGATCTGCAGCTGCGACAGCTGGTCGTTGCTGATGGAAATCTTGCACAGTGAGCCAAAGCCGGTGGTCACACCATAGATGGGTTTCTCACTCTCGGCAATCTTCTTGTCAAGATATTCACGGCAGTGGGTGATGCGCTTGATGGCATCTTCACTGAGTTCAAGCGTATAATGGCCTTCGATGATCTCGGCGATTTTTTCAATCGTCAGATGCTCGGCACTGATTTGATGTGTCATGTTATATAGAGTGTTATCTTGTTTTACTAATGTTAGAAGATGGTCACGGCGTTGTCGATCACGTCATCGTCAACCAGGTTGGGCATGGTGACGGTCAACTCGGGCGTGCGCTCCATCTCGCGGCGGATGGCGTCCATCGAACCCTTGTTGCGGGCCCAGCTGCGGCGTGCGATACCGTTGTTCACGTCCCAGAAGAGCATCTCGCGGATGTGACGGGCCGAATCCTCGCTACCGTCAATGGCCATACCGAAGCCACCGTTGATGACCTCGCCCCAGCCTACACCGCCACCGTTGTGGATGCTTACCCACGTGGCACCGCGGAAGGAGTCGCCAATCACGTTCTGTACTGCCATGTCGGCGCAGAACTGTGAGCCGTCATAGATGTTGCTCGTCTCGCGGAAAGGCGAGTCGGTACCCGACACGTCGTGGTGGTCACGGCCGAGCACAACGGGAGCACTCAGCTCGCCGCTGCGGATGGCGTCGTTGAATGCCAAGGCGATCTTGGCACGGCCTTCGGCGTCGGCATACAGGATACGGGCCTGTGAACCCACAACCAGATGGTTGGGGCCGGCTTCCTTGATCCAGTGGATGTTGTCATCCATCTGGCCCTGGATGTCCTCGGGAGCGTCCTTGCGGATTTCCTCGAGCACTTGGGCAGCCAGGCGGTCGGTGGTCTCCAGATCCTTGGGGTCACCCGAGGTGCATACCCAACGGAAGGGGCCAAAGCCGTAGTCAAAGAACATCGGGCCCATGATATCCTGAACGTAGGACGGATAGCGGAACTTGCCGTCGGCGGTCATGATGTCGGCACCGGCACGGCTCGACTCGAGCAGGAAGGCATTGCCATAGTCAAAGAAGTACATGCCCTTGTCGGCCAGCTTGTTGATGGCGGCGCACTGGCGGCGCAGCGACTCGCGAACGCGCTCCTTGAACTGTTCGGGTTGCTCGGCCATCATCTGCTTGCTCTCTTCCAGGGTCAGGCCCACGGGATAGTAACCGCCAGCCCACGGGTTGTGCAGCGAGGTCTGGTCGCTACCCAGGTCAACGTGCATGTCCTCGGCAGCAAGGCGCTCCCACAGGTCAACGACGTTGCCCACATAGGCCATCGAAACGGTCCTCTTGTCGGCCACGGCCTTGCGGATGGCGGGAATGAGCTCGTCCAGATTGTTGTGCAGCTCATCTACCCAACCCTGCTCATAGCGCTTCTCGGCAGCCAGGGGGTTGATTTCGGCAGTAACGCTCACCACGCCAGCGATGTTACCGGCCTTGGGCTGAGCGCCCGACATGCCGCCCAAACCAGCGGTCACGAAGAGCATGCCATGGATGTCGCCACCCTTCTGTCCGCGCTTCACGAGTTGCTTGCGGGCTGCATTGAGCACCGTGATGGTGGTACCGTGCACGATACCCTGCGGGCCGATGTACATATAGGAGCCGGCGGTCATCTGACCATACTGGCTCACGCCCAGGGCGTTGTCACGCTCCCAGTCGTCGGGTTTGCTGTAGTTGGGGATAACCATACCGTTGGTCACCACCACGCGGGGCGCATTCTTGTGCGAGGGGAACAGGCCCAGGGGGTGTCCCGAGTACATCACGAGCGTCTGCTCGTCGGTCATCTCGCTCAAGTACTTCATCACCAGGCGATACTGTGCCCAGTTCTGGAAGATGGCACCGTTGCCGCCGTAGATGATGAGCTCGTGGGGATGCTGGGCCACGCGGGGATCCAGGTTGTTCTGAATCATCAGCATGATGGCGGCAGCCTGACGCGAGCGTGCGGGATACTCGTCGATGGGACGGGCATACATCTCATAGGTGGGACGGTAGCGGTACATGTAGATGCGGCCATATTTCTTCAACTCCTCGGCAAACTCCGGAGCCAGAGCGGCGTGGAGATGCTTGGGGAAGTAGCGCAGGGCGTTCCTCAAGGCGAGCTTCTTCTGCTCGGGGGTGAGGATGTCCTTGCGTTTGGGTGCATGGTTAATCTCGGTGTCGTAGGCCTGCAGTTCGGGCAGTTCCTCAGGGATACCGCGGCGAATGTCGGCAATGAATTCTTCTTTGGTCATAATATGATTGTTTTTAGTCTTTCTCTAATCAGTTAAAATACTAAACCCTAAACTTTGAATAGGTTAGTTTGGTCTCTAAGCCCTAAGCTCTAAGCCCTAAACTCTAAACTCTAAACTAAGCCGAAGGCTTACGATTTGATCTTCTCTTCAACCATTGCGGTGATTTCGGCCTCAATGGCATTAGCCTTGGCAACGAGTTCGTTGGCTTCGGCAATCAGCTTCTCGGCAACCGAGCGGTCGGTGAGGCTCGAAGCGTTGATCTTCACATTCATGCCGGCACCGATGACGGCGGCACGAGCGGCCAGAGCGCCCACACCAGCGTCGGTCACGCTGTTGGGGTTACCGGTCTCGACCATAGCGCGGCAAATCTCAAAGGTCTTGAACGAAGCCTTCATCGTGCGCAGGGGCACCTGGGTAGCATAGAGCGTAGCGTCCTGGATGGCGGCAGTGCGGGCAGCCTTGTCCTCCTCGGTCTTCTTGGGCAAACCGAAGGCGGCCATGATGCGGTTAAAGGCATCGGTGTCCTCGTCAACCAGGTGCAGCAGCTCGACCTTGAGCGCCTGACCCTTGTCGGCCCACACGCTGAACTCGTTCCAGCGCTCGTCCCAGCCGGGCTTGTGGCTCGACAGGTTGGCAACCATCGTGCCCAGCGAAGCGGCCAGGGCACCCATGTAGGCGCTGATGGATCCACCGCCGGGGGCGGGCGACTCGCGCGAGGTCTCGTCGGCAAAACCGGTCACGGTGAGGTCCACCAGACGGTTGCCAGTCTTATTGTCGGCCTCGAGCATGAACTCGATTACCTTCTCGTTGGGGTCGAAGGGCTTCAAGTCGTCCAGACCCATCGAGTGGATGGCGATGTTGATGATATCCTCCTCGGGGATACCCGTCGAGCGCTGCTGCTTCTCCAGGAAGTACTTGCCGGCCTCGATCAGGCAGCGCTTGGGCATCAGGCCCACAATCTCGGTACCCGTCACGCGGATGCCACGGTTCTGAGCACAGCGGCACACCTCGTCAAAGGCAACATGCAGCGGCGTCACGTTGATGTTGGTGATGTTCATCGACACCTGAGCGATCTTGTACTCGTCGATGTACCAGCCGATGGCCTTGGTGCCCTTCAGGGTACCGGGCTTCATCACGTTGTTGCCGTTCTCGTCCTTGACGATCTTGCCGGTGATGGGGTTGCCCTCACGCACGGGGCGGCCCTTCTCGCGCACGTCAAAGGCGATGGCGTTGGCCCTGCGGGTCGAGGTGGTGTTCAGGTTGTAGTTCACTGCGATGAGGAAGTCGCGGGCACCCACAGCGGTGCAGCCCGTGCGGGCTACTCCCTCGTCGAAGGGGCGGTCGCCAAAGTCGGGGCCCTTCTCGGGGTTACCCATCTTCTCGGGCAATGCCTCATACTCGCCAGCGCGGCACACGGCCAGGTTCTGGCGGCCGGGTTTCATGGCTGCAGCCTCATAGCAGTAGCAGGGGATATTGTGTTCGCGGGCAATGCGCTCGGCCAGTTTGTGGGCCAGTTCGGCACACTCCTCCAGGGTGATGCCGGCCACGGGGATGAGCGGGCAAACGTCGGTAGCACCCATACGCGGGTGGGCACCGTGATGTCCACGCATGTCGATGAGCTGACCAGCCTTGCCAACTGCCTGGAAGGCAGCCTCAAGCACGGCGTCGGGTTCGCCCACGAAGGTCACAACCGTACGGTTGGTGGCTTCGCCCGGGTCCACGTCGAGCAGCTTTACGCCCTTGACACGTTCAATCTCATCGGTGATTTGTTTGATAATGGCCATATTGCGTCCCTCACTGAAGTTAGGCACGCATTCCACGATTTTCTTCTCCATACTCATTTGATAATCAGTAGTTTAAGTTGTTGTTTTATGTTAGTAGGTTAATTTTGCAACAAAAGTACTACATTATATATTATTGAACAAATTTTTCCCCTCCGAACTTGTGTGTTTTAATGTAAATATACCATTAAAGGTGCTCCTATCTCAGCGATGGATAACACGGGATTATTTCTCGTGGAGCCAGAGGGAAGCGATTTTCTTGCGGATGGCGTGGATGTTGCCGGCGGTGATGGCGCCCATGATCAACAGGCCCACGAGGATGGCAACCCACACGCTGGCACCGCTGACGCCGAAGGCGTGAATCATGTCCATATAGGCCAGTCGTCCCAGTAACATCAGCACGATGGCCAGCACGAGCACGACCGCGTTGAGTGCCACCACGAGCAGGATGTAGTGCTTGGAGACCTGGTTGGGCGAATAGCCCAGCAGCAACAGGTCCTGAATCTTTTGGGTGTTCTTCTGCAACAGCAGGTAGATGCTCAGCATGAGCACAAAGAACGACAACAGGCTGATGAGGATGCCCACAGCGATGACGATGCTGCTGATGACTGTGAGGAAGTAATTCGCCTTGCTCGATGACATCTTGTCACCGGCCACCTCGTAGTGGTGATCATCCATGTATTGTTCGATTTTGATGTCGCCGGGTTTGTTGACCTCGAGAATGAGGCGCTGCGGGTGTTGTACCTCGCCGGTGCCGAAGTTCTGGTTGGCCCATTCCATGAATTCCTCGGGCACGATGACGGTGTTCAGGCGGTTGGAGAAACCCACGATGCGGCCGGGCATCACCTGTCGCTTGCCGTTGCCGCTCAGGGTGAACTCCAGCGGCAGCATCTCGGCCTGCCCTTCGCTGATTTTGGGCATGCCGTGAGTGGCTGCAAAGCCAAAGTTATAGAGTGACAGGTAGTCGCGCGAGATGACCACGGGCACCTCGGGCTTGCTGGGCGAGAATCCCCACTGTGCGGGGTCTATGTCGATGAATTCGTCGGGGATGGACTCAAAGAAGAACTGCGTGTGCATGGCATGTCCGCTGCCCACGCCCAGTTGGGCATCGACGGCAAAATCGCTGTTGATGAACTGTCCCACCTGCCGGCACCACGGCTGCTGCTCCAGATCACCGATGTCGCCGTCGCTGAACTCGCCGTTGCTGCCCATCATGGCACCGGCGCCGGTCACAGCACGTGTGATGATGAGGTAATCCTTGCTGATGAAACTTTCTTCGTCGCTGAATACGGGTCTCACGTCGCGGTAGAACTGCACGGCCAGCAGGACAATCGTCAGTCCGATGAGGTTGGCGATGGCGAAGCCGATGAGTTGGCCCTTGCTGATGTGCTGCCGCAGCAGTTTCCAGATGATATCGTTCATTGGTTTGGTCTAGTGTATAGAGTTTAGTGTTTAGGGAGCAATCGGTTGACTAGAGGCTGATGGTATTTGCCCCGTCAATCTTGAGGTGGTAGCCCACCGATGTGGCAATCACGCCGGCTCCTTGTCGTTGTGCCTCTTCGGTAATCAGGCGGGCGACAATGTGGTTGTTCTCGTCGTCGAGGTGGCTCACGGGCTCATCGAGCATGATGAAGTCGCACGGCTGGCACAGCGTGCGTATGATGGCCACACGCTGCTGCTGGCCGATAGAGAGTTTGCTGGCCAGGCTGTCCACCTTGTCGGCAATGCCCATGGCCTCGAACAGCTTGATGATTTCTTCGCGGCTCTTGAACCCCGTGAGGCGGTTCTTCAGCTCAACATTCTCTATCGCGGTGAGTTCGCCAAACAGGCGCATGTCCTGCGGCAGATAGGCGATGTGGCGCTGGCGCACGTCGCACCACTGTGCCACGGTGAGCGACCGGATGTCTTGCCCGTCAAAGGCGATGATGCCGCTGTAGTCCTGGCGGTAACCATAGATGTAGCTGCACATCGACGACTTGCCAGTGCCGCTCTCGGCGCTGATGAGGTAGCGCTTGCCTCGCTCCAGCTTGATGTCCTGCAGCCACACTTCGCTGTGGATGCCGTCATGGCCCGCAAACACGCGGGGCAGGGTCTTATTTAATGCAATTTGTTCCAAATTGAGTTTCTGGTTCTATGTTGTTAGTTGTTGGTTGGCCTCAGTCGTGGCCATGGTCTTTCTCGCAGTCGTTGGTGCCTCGGTAGGGCTCGACATGGATATTGGTCATCACCTCGCCCAGTTCCTCGCGCAGCTGTTGCTCGATCTGACGGGTGATTTCGTGGGATTGTGCAACGCTCAAGTCACCTTCCATCTTGACGTGGATGTCCACCACACGCAGGTTGCCGTTGCGGCGTGTGCGCAGGTTGTGAAAGGCCTTCACGCCAGGCGTTCCATTGACGATGGCGGCGATTTTGTCCTGCTCGTCGCGTGGCAGGGCCACCTCGAGCAACTCCTCGACGGCAGGGCGCCCCATGCGGTAGGCCAGCACGAGAATCAACACGCTCACGACAATGGCCGCCAGCGGGTCGAGCAGTCGCCAGCGCTCGCCCAGGAACATCGCTCCCGCGACACCCAGCAGCGTCGCAGCGGTCGAGAGGGCGTCTGCCCGGTGATGCCAGGCATAGGCCTTGAGGGCACTGCTGCCGGTCTTGCGCCCCTTCAGGCGCGTGTATTGATAGAGGCCTTCCTTGACGATAACGGCAACGATGCCCACGGCAAGGGCGATGTTGTGGGGCCGTTCAAGCGTGCCGCCGTTCAAGGCCGTCCACACGTCCTCGACACCCTCAACCATCAGGCCCACGGCCACCACGACCAGGATAATGCTGATCAGGAAGGCTGCCAGCGTCTCAAATTTTCCGCGGCCATAGCGGTAACGCTGGTCCACCCCTTTGCCCGAGAGGCGCACCATTGCATAGACCAGCGCATCGGTCACCGTGTCGCTGATGCTGTGAATACCGTCGGCCAGGATGGCGCTGGAGTGTCCGATGAAGCCCGTGGCGATTTTCAACGCCGACAGACACACGTCACAGGTCATGCCCACCAGCGTGCACCGCTTTTCCTCACTGTTGCGGTTCACTCCGGGTTGATTGCCGTTGTTTGCTCCAATACTCATTGTAGTGGCTGCAAAATTACGCATTTCCGCCCATTGTCGGGCAGTAATTAACTAAAATTTATAATGTGGCTCTTTTGTCGGGTCAAACGGCCGATTTTTTAAGCAAACAGCCCTGTTCTCATCTTTTCATTTTGCAGAAAATGGTAATTTTTTATAATAAATACTAGCAAATAATTTGATTATTCCTGTTGGTTTGTTTAACTTTGCGGGTCGAAACCAACAAACTGTAATATACATACAACATAGACTTTAACAACTTTTTTGTTTACTAAATTATACCATTATTCGCTTATGAAGAAATTATTATTGTTGCTGACTGTCGCAATGGCGGCAATGTCGATTGCGGCTGCACCTGTCGACCAGGTGTCGGCCCAGAAAAAGGCACAAAGCTTTTTGGCAAACTATTATGCCGGTAAACTGATGGCTCCTGCAGCACTCAATCCCGTGCTGCTCAAGGCCGAGATGGGCTCTGTAAAAATCAGCCAGCCCGTGTATTACATCTACAACACCTCGTCGACCTTTGTTGTGGTTGCCGGTGATGACCGGGCCGAGGAGATCCTCATGGTGGGTGACCGTCCCTTGAAGGACGTCAACAACCTGGCTCCGGGTCTTCAGGACATGCTGCTCCAGTACAAGAATGAGATCATGTACCTGCAGGAGCATCCGGGACTGCAGGTCGATCCTATCGTTAGCCCGCAGAACGACCCGTCGTTGCGCGGCAGCGATTCGGGTGGTACCTATTTGCTGGATTGCAACTGGGACCAGGAGGCTCCTTATTGGGGCCAGTGCAAGTTCACCTATAACAATAGAAGCTACCAGTGCTTGACCGGTTGCCCCGCCACTTCGGCATCGATGGTCATGTACTACTGGAAATTTCCGACGGCTGCCACGCCCCAGGTTCCGGCCTACGCTATGACCTTGAACGACAGTTACACGGTCAACGTGGCTGCGCTGCCCTCGGTTACCTTCGACTGGAACAACATGAAGGATTCATACAGCAGCTACACTACTGCTCAGGGCAATGCCGTGGCAACACTGATGCGTTATGTGGGCCAGGCCGAAGAAATGGCCTATGGTACCGATGGTAGCGGTATCAGTGTTTATGATGCTCAGAATGTTGCTGACATGTTCATATTCTACGGCTACAATGCCAGCACGACCCGTCTTGTCTTGAAGACCAACCTCAATACCGGTGCTACCCTGTATTCCGACAGCCAGTGGGCTTCGTTGATTCAGACCGAGATGAATGCCGGCCGCCCCATCGTGTTCATGGCTGTGAGCAGCAGTGCCGGTGGTCATGCCTTCAATGTGGACGGTTACAACAGCAGCACCAACAAGTACCACTGTAACTTCGGTTGGAGTGGTGACGGCAATGCATGGTGCGCATTGAACTCCTTCGGTTATTCTTCGGGCTGGTACAGCTACACGTTCAACCAGTATCAGCAGATGGTAATCGGTATTCAGCCTGGCGATGGCCCAACAACCACTCCCGTGCTCACCGTTAATCCCACCACGCTGTCCTTTACCGGCTGCACCACAGGTGAGACCTATACCAAGACCTTTACCGTGAGCGGTACCGACCTGCGCGGTGATGTCAATATTTCTACGTCCAACACGTCATTCACCGTTTCGCCCTCGACCTTGACCGCAGCTCAGGCCGCAGCTGGCGCAACTGTCACCGTTACCTTCAAGCCTACCTCCAGCGGCACCCAGAACGCAACCATCACTGTCGCAAGCAGTGGTGCCGAGAGCAAGAACGTGAGCGTGTCGGGTACGGCTACAACGACCCCCAAGATCACGGTTAATCCCACCTCGCTGAGCATGAGCACCACCGTGGGCACTCCCGTAACCCAGACGTTTAACGTTACCGGCACCAACCTCACCGGCTCTGTCTATCTGACTTGCAGCGGCACGGGCTTCTCGATCAACAAGAGCAATATCACCAGGACCGCTGCAGGCGCGGGTGTCGACGTTACTGTAACCTATAATCCCACGGCAACCGGTACTCACACCGGCACTGTGACCTTGACCAGCACGGGTGCCGAGACGGTGACCGTCAGCCTGAATGGTACTGCAGTGGGAACGCCCACGATTACGGTTGATCCCGCTTCGCTGTCGTTCAACGCTACCGTTGGCGAGACGGTAACCAAGACCTTCACCGTCACGGGTAATGACCTGACGGGTACGGTATATCTTGGCGTGACGGGCACTGGCTTTACCATCGACAAGACCAGCATCACCAGGACTCAGGCTGCCAACGGCGCAACCGTTACCGTGACCTACAAACCCACGACTGGTGGAACCCACACGGGTACCGTTACCCTGACGAGCACTGGCGCTCAGCAGGTTAATGTTTCGCTCACGGGTATTGCAACCACGACTCCCACCCTTGCCGCCAATCCCGCCGCACTGAACTTCCAGACTACTGTGGGCACGCCGCAGACCAAGACATTCACCTTGAGTGCTGCCAACCTCGAGGGCAATGTGACGCTGGCTGTTGAGGGCGAGGAATTCGCCATCGATAAGACCAGCATCATTCCCGGCGCTGCCAACAATTCTGTCATCAATGTGACCTACACACCGACGGCATTCGGCACCCACACCGGTACCGTGACCATCACCAGCCCCAACGCTCCGACAGTCACTGTCGCTCTGAATGGCCAGGCCGATCTCGTGAAGTTTGCCCCCGTGATGCTGCCCGCTAACGAAAATGGTATCAACCTGACTCAGTTCCGTGCCGACTGGACCGACCAGACCCTTGAGGAGAACGTGGAAAGCTACACCCTCGAGGTATCGGCTAAGCCCGTTGCACCCCAGGTTGAGCTTCTCAGCACCGTTCTCGGTACAGACTTTACCGGCAGTGCAACCGGTTATTATGCCATCACATTGCCCGCTCCTTGGGGTGGTCTCAATGTGCGTGGTGGCTTGAACAAGATCATCTACTTTAGGAGCAATTACAACGGTGATGGCTCCTATGGTAACATTACCTACACCATCCCCGCTGGTTACGAGAATGCCACCTTCACGTTGAAGGTCACCACCAGCGATACCAACGACAGTCAGGGTAACCTTACCGTATCCACGCCGCAGACGGCCGCTGTCAACCACTACTTCAACATCGGTGAGACTTATGCTTGGGTAGTAACCGCCAGCTCGGGTGACAAGATCACCATCACCACGCCCGATGACAATTACTCGCCTGACATTGCCAAGTTGGAGGTATATTATGGTGACGCTACCAGCCAGGCCAACCTCATGGCTACCGAGACCGGCGACGCCGACTATCGCCTGATCACGGGCATCACCGACAAGTACTACACCGTTAAGAACCTCACTGCCGAGGGCACCTTCCTCTACAAGGTAAAGGCCCTCTACATCGACGGTACCGAGAGTGAATGGAGTAACATCGAGGAGGTTACCCTGTTCGACAACGGTCATGGCTATGAGGTGGGTGATGTGAACCACGATGGTTTGCTCAATATCGCCGACGTGACTCAGTTGATCGACGCAATGATCAATTCTGATGTTGAAGTTTGCCAGATTTGTGCTGATGTTCATCCCGACGGAGTGATCAACATTGCCGATGTGACGGCATTGATCGACATGCTTTCGGGCGCTCCCGCCACGCTTAACATCAAGGCACCGATCATGGGTACTGATTTCTCGCCTGTGCGTTAACAGCGCTAGGCATAGCATAGATTAAGCCGTTACAGGGCACCTTTCTCATGAGAGAAGGTGCCCTGTTTGGTATATTTATGAGTAATGACCACTAGTCTTGCAGTTTATAAGCTAATGATGTACTTTTTGTGATAATTGCTTGGAAATATTTTTGTCGTTCGTGACGGTTTGCTTAACTTTGCGGGGCAAAACCAAGAAACTGCCATTTGGGCGCAACATAGACCATAACATTATTTTATATTAATTACCATTATTCGCTTATGAAAAAAATCTTATTTTTCATTGCAGTCGTTATTACGGCTTTGCAAATGTCTGCCGCCGATGTGACCCCTTCACAGGCACAGGCCGCAGCCAACGCGTTTTTAAGAAAACAGGTAGCCGCTGGGCATCTTAAAGCTGCTGCAGCTTCCAACCTTAGGCTTGTCAAGGCCGAAGCGTCGGTAGCCAGGCCCACAGCTGTGGACTACTACATCTTCAATTCGACTAAATCCTATGTAGTGGTTTCGGGTGATGACCAGGCACCTCAGATCCTGATGTACGGTGAGGAAGGTTCTCTCGACATGGACAACATTCCCCCCGCCATGCAGTGGCTGCTCAACAAGTACAAATATCAGATCGACGGCATCAAGGCTGGTACCCTCGCGCCGTTGAAGCTCCCCAAGTTTGCCACCACGCCCGTTGCGCCGCTGGTAAACGCCAACTGGGACCAGAGCGCTCCTTATAATAACCAGTGCCCCTCCAGCGGCGGTCGTCACGCCGTTACCGGCTGCCCGGCTACCTCGCTGAGTATGTGCTACTACAAGTGGAAATGGCCCGAGACCTATCCTGCAGTTGCAGCCCTTTCTAATACCGGCGGTCTCAGCGCTGCTGCTCTGCCCGAGCGCCAAGCCGACTGGGCTAACATCATCGACGAGTACACCGGCCCGACCAACTATAACTACTCGAGCGCACAGGCCGATGCCGTGGCATGGCTGATGCGCTATGCGGGCCAGGCAATTCCCGATTATCAGTACAGCACCAGTGCCAGTGGTGCCAACGACCCCGAAATCTATCAGGGCTGCCTCAACATGGGTTACACCGATGCCCAGTACCTCCTGCTCACCGAGCTTGTATCATCGGGTTGGTCCTATACCAATGGCCCGCAGCAGTACACCGACGCCCAGTGGAACGAATTTATGCTGAACGAGCTGCACAATGGCCGTCCCATCGAGTATCTGGCCTATGACGTCAGCGGCGGCTACAACGTTTCGGGTCACGCCTTCAACGTGTTTGGCTGCAATGCCAGCGGCCAGTACTACGTGAACTGGGGCTGGAGCGGCGACAGCAACGGCTATTGCACCCTGCACAACTTCACCACCGCTACCGGTGCAACGGGACAGTCGGGCTCTTACGTCTTCAACTATGGCGAGGCCATGATTATCGGTATCGAGCCCCCTGCAGGTGCTCTTACCAATCCCAGAATCACGGTCAATCCCGCCACGCTCACGATGAACACCTTTGTGGGCAAACCAGTGACCGCTACCTTCAAGGTTACCGGTGCCAACCTCACCAGCAACGTGAACCTGGCCATCAGCGGCGACAATGCCTTCTCGCTGAGCACGGCCAGCATCAGTGCCACTCAGGCCGAGAATGGTGTGGACGTTACTGTAACCTATACTCCCACCAGCATCGGTTCCAACGAGGCAACTGTCACATTGACCAGCACCGATGCCGAGAGTGTGACGGTCAAGCTCAATGGTAATGCCGACCTGGAGACCTACAATCCTGTGATGCTCGAGGCCCGCAACGTCACCTCCACCTCGTTCAATGCCGCCTGGACCGACGAGACTCCCGCCGGCAACGTGGAGAGCTACACCCTGTATGTGAGCGACAAGCCGTTCAAGCCCGCTGTTGCCCTGCTCGATTCTCTCGACTGGACCCAGTCCAATGCAATCCCTGCAAGCTGGTCTTCCTACGGACTGACCTATTATGGCTCCAATAGCGCATCCTACCTGAGCTCAGGTGGCTATGTCCAGAGTGGAACTTATGACCTCACCGGCTATGACAAGGTGACTGTCATGATTTATTCCGAGCCCTATAACAACAATAATACCCTCACCGTGACTACCAGTGTTGACAACAAGAGCGTGTCGCTCCCTAACGGCGTCTCGTTTGCCTGGTATACCATTGTTGTGAATTGCGCCAGCAGCGACAATATTAAGATCACTTCCAGCGGTATGCCCGACATGAGGTACGTGAAGGTTTATGCAGGCGAGTATACCGCACCGCAGCTCAAGGCCTCCGAGACCGGCGACGAGACTTATCGTGTCATCACCGGTATCACCGACAAGAATTACACCGTTACCGGTCTCACCCCGGGTGGCACGTTCAACTTCTATGTCGAGGCCAACTACATCAATGGTGGTGCCGGCGCCAGCAACGTTGAGCAAGTTACCCTCGCCGAGAATACCAATCCTGTTCTCACCGTGAATCCGACTAGCCTGAACATGACTGCTGTTGTTGGCGAGACCGCAACAGCCACCTTCAACGTCTCGGGTGCTAACCTCACCGGTGATGTGACCCTGGCATTGACCGATGCCGACGGCGTTTACAGCATCAACCCGACGACCATCAGCGCTGCCGATGCCATGAACGGCAAGGCCGTTACCGTTACTTATGCTCCCACAGCCTTTGGCATGCACAATGCATCGATTACCCTGAGCAGTGCCGATGCCGAGGATGTGACGGTTACCCTGAACGGCCAGGCCAATATCGTGACCTTCGCTCCCGTGATGCTGCCCGCCAACGAGAACGCCATCAACCTGACACAGTTCCGTGCCGACTGGACCGACCAGACCCTTGAGGAGAACGTGGAAAGCTATACCCTTGAGGTATCGGCTAAGCCCGTAGAGCCTGCTTATGAGCTTATCGCCTCGCTGTCCGGCACCCAGTTCTCGGGTGAGCAGTATTATGCTGTTAACCTGACCTATCCTTGGGCAGGTACCAACACGCGCGGTCACAACAATGAGATCATCTACTTCAGGAACAATTATGATGGAAATGGTTCCTACGGAAACATCACCTACACCATTCCTGAAGGCTATGAGAATGCCACCTTCACGATGAAGATTACCACTGGCACCAGTGCCGACGAGGCTGTCGGCAACTTGACCGTCGCTACGCCGCAGACCGCTGGCACCACCCACTACTTCAACCCCAGCGAGACCTTTGCTTGGCTAGTTACCGCAAGTTCGGGCGACAAGATCACCATCACCACGCCCGATGCCCAGTACTCGCCCGATATCGCTCTGATCGAGGTCTATGCCGGCGATGCCACCTCAATGATGTTGATGGCTACCGAGACCGGTGACGCCGACTATCGCCTGATCACGGGTATCACCGACAAGTTCTACACCGTTAAGGACCTCACGCCCGAGGGCACCTTCCTCTACAAGGTAAAGGCCCTCTACATCGATGGTACCGAGAGTGACTGGAGTAACATCGAGGAGGTAACCCTGTTCGACAACGGTCATGGCTATGAGGTGGGCGATGTGAACCACGATGGCATGATCAATATCTCCGACGTGACGCAACTGATCGACGCCTTACTCAGTTCCGAAATCGAGGTTTGCCAGATCTGTGCAGACATCAAGCCCGATGGCGTGATCAACATTGCCGATGTAACGGCATTGATCGACATGCTTTCGGGCAATGCCGCCACGCTCAACCTCAGGGCTCCGATCATCTGTACCGATTGCTCACCCGTGCGTTAACAGCGCCAGGTTTAGCATAAATTAAGCCGTTGCAGGGCACCTTTCTGTTGAGGGAAGGTGCCCTGCTCGGTTGCTATGGCTTTTAGTTGTGAACTTCGCATGGATTGGTTGAGCGAAACGTTATTTTAAGTGAAAGAAACGGGAAAAATTTGGATTATAACCTTTGGAGTTGTAAATTTGCACGTTTTTTGAAATAATCGTTTAATTAATTTTATATGAAAAGATTCACATTATTTTTGGCTGTCACTCTTGCAGTGATGCAAGCCTTTGCCGCTAACGTAGACCGTGCGACAGCCCAACAAAAGGCTGTTCAGTTCTTGAAAAGCCAAGTTGCCTCAGGCAAATTCATGTCGTCTCCCAACGTGAAATTCACGACGGAGCGCACTATTTACAATCATGACAAAATCAATGTCCCCGTATTCTACATCTTTAACACCGAGGATCGTTTCGTCATTGTTTCGGGCGAGGACCGTGGTGAGGAAATCCTGGCCGTGGGTGATGCGCCCATCGATCTGAACAACATCCCCTCCAACATGCAGTATTGGATGGACCGCTATCAGGAGCAGATTGAATACCTGCAGGCACATCCGGGTCTGGTGGTGAAAACCGAATCCCAGAGTCTCAAGGGCCCCAACCGCGCCCAGAGTGTGTCTCCGCTGCTCACCGCCCGCTGGGATCAGACATCTCCCTATTGGAACCAGTGCGTCTTCAATGGTACCCAGTGCTTGACCGGTTGCCCCGCCACCTCGCTGGCTCAGGTATTCTACTACTGGAAATACCCGACTGCTGCTACTCCCTCGATTTCAGGTTATTCAACTGGCGGTTATACGATTCCTGCCTTGTCGTCTACGACCTTTGACTGGGCTAACATGAAGGACTCTTACGGTTGGGGTTCCACCAATGCCCAAAAGGCTGCTGTGGCTACGCTCATGCGTTATATCGGCCAGGCCGAACACATGGAATATGGCCCCGATGGCAGTGGTATCAGTTCCTCTAGAACTTCCTTGATCTCTGATGCCTGCAAGACTTTCGGCTATGACAACAACGTGCATGCCATTTACAAGCAGACCGCTTACGGTACCAATATCTATAACGATGCAACGTGGGGTAACTTGATTCAGACCGAACTTACTGAAGGTCGTCCCATCGTTTA
This sequence comes from uncultured Bacteroidales bacterium, assembly GCA_902793405.1. Lineage (GTDB taxonomy): Bacteria > Bacteroidota > Bacteroidia > Bacteroidales > Muribaculaceae > Sodaliphilus. Next base: position 18,819 of record CADBDH010000015.1, read on the forward strand.
CTGTGGCTTGTCGAACAATGCTGGCCATGCATTCAACGTTGACGGCTACACCGCATCGACCAACAAGTATCACATCAACTGGGGCTGGAGCGGCTCTGGTAATGGTGACTTTGCCCTGAATGCCTTTACTGACTACGACGGTGAGACCTACAATCAGTATCAGTCGATGGTTATCGGTATCCAGCCTCCCGGTGGACAGGTTACCATCCCTGTTCTCACGGTAGAGCCCGAGTCGCTTGACTTCGGTACCGTTAAGATGGGTCAGAGCGTAACCCGCACCTTCCATGTGTCGGGCACTAACCTGCTGGGCGATATCTCCTTTACCCGCAATGGTAACGCCAACTTCAGCGTTACGCCTTCGTCGCTCACTGCTGCCGAGGTCGAGGCTGGTGCAACAATTACGGTGACCTATGCTCCTCAATCCTCGGGTTCCCACACGGCTAACATCATAGTCGAGGGTGGCGCTGCCGAGAGCCACACAGTGGTTTGTACAGGTGAATGTCCTGCCGTTCCCACGATTACCGCTACTCCCTCTGTGCTGAACTTCAATGCCGCTGTTGGTGAGACCGTGACCCAGGACTTTAACCTCAAGGGCTTTAACCTGACGGGTTCAGTTTATCTGGCTGTCGTTAATGCAACTGCTGGTAGTGGCTTCACTGTCAACAAGAGCAATGTGACCAAGAACACTGCCTTGGCAGGTATTGCTGTTACCGTGACTTACAAGCCTACTGCTCCCGGTACCCACTCGGCACAGGTGATGCTGCGCAGCGCTAATGCCGACACTATTTATGTTACCCTCAATGGTACGGCTACTGTAGCAACCTATACTCCCGTGATGCAGCCTGCCAACGAGAGCTACATTACTCAGACGTCATTCCGTGCTTCCTGGACCGACCAGACTGCCGCTTCGGCTGTTACGGGCTACACCCTGCAGTACGAAACCGGTGGTGAGGCCAACACGGTTTCGGGTATCACGACCAAGTACTACACCCTGTCTGACCTGATTGCCGGTGCTACCTATTCCTATAAGGTAAAAGCCCTGTATTTCGATGGCAGCGAGAGCGCTTGGAGCAATACCCAGCAGGTAACCCTGCTGCCCGCAGCTCCCGCATTCGAGGTGGGTGATGTTAACCACGATGGTGGCGTCAACATTGCCGACGTGACCAATTTGATCGACTACCTTTTGGACAATTCAGTAGCCATCTATACCGATTGTGCTGATATCAATGGCGACGGCGATATCAATATTGCCGATGTTGCCATGCTTATCGACTCGCTGCTCGGTAGCTGATCTGCTGAATCCAAATCAATGAAAAGTGTTTATTTGTGACATGAAGTGGGCTCACCGTGATGGTGAGCCCACTTTGTTGATTTGTCGGGATGATGTGTATGACTATAGCTGCGTGTCAGTTGCAGCGGCAGTCGGGTGTTATGGTGTAGCCGCGCAAGAAGGCGTCGGTATCCATGCGCTTCTTTCCCGATTGTTGCAGCGATAACACTTGCAGCCACCCGTCGGCACAGGCAATGCGCAGTGTCTTGCGGTCGGTAAGCAGAGTGCCGGGAGCGGGTTTTTCGTCGGTCGCAAAGGCTTCGGGCTCACCCGTCTTGAAAATCTTCAAGGAGGTCTCTTGACCGTTTTCGTTAATTAGGGTTGTCCAGGCGGCAGGGTAGGGCGACAGGCCGCGGATGTGGTTGTAGAGGGCCTCGGCGGGACGGCTCCAGTCGATGCGGCACGTGTCCTTAAAGATCTTGGGGGCCGGCGTGGGCTCCTGGTCGGCAGTGAGCATCTGTTCCTGAGGGATGGGCTTGACAGTGCCCGCGATGATGGCATCCACGGTCTCGAGCACCATGTCGGCACCCATCGTCATCAGGCGGTCGTGGATGACCTCGACATTATCCTCACGGCCGATGGGGCAGCTGCGTTGCTGTATCACGTCGCCCGTGTCAATCTCGTGCTTGAGGAAGAAGGTGGTCACACCCGTCTCGGTGTCGCCGTTCATCACGGCCCAGTTGATGGGCGCTGCGCCACGGTAGCGGGGCAGCAGCGAGGCATGCAGGTTGAAGGTGCCCAGTGGGGGCATCATCCACACGGCCTCGGGCAGCATCCTGAAGGCGATGACGATAAACAGCTGGGCATCAAAACTGCGCAACTCCTCGATAAAGGCCTCATCCTTGAGGCTCACGGGCTGCAGCACCGGCAGATGGTGCTCCACGGCATAGCGCTTCACGTCGCTCTCCTGCAGCTGGCGTCCGCGCCCGGCGGGTTTGTCGGGCATGGTCACCACGGCCACGACATTGTAGCCAGCGTCAACGAGCCGGCTCAGGCTCTCGACAGCAAAGTCGGGTGTCCCGAAAAAAACAATCTTCAAGTCCTCTTTACTCATAATTACTTGATTAACTCCTAACTCCTAACTTCTCACTCCTAACTTCTCACTCCTAACTTCTCACTCCTAACTTCTCACTCCTAACTTCTCACTCCTAACTTCTCACTCCTAACTAAAACGAGATACACAGCGCTCCGCCCAGTACCCACTGGTTCAGGTGCTTGCTTGCACTGGATTTGAAATACTGCACGGGATCCCAGTTGCTGTATTTAATGAATGCTTCACGTAGTTGTGGCGAGAATCTCTCCAGGTAAATAAACGGGGCATAGGTGGCAGTAAAGGTCTTGTGAGAATAATCATAGTCACAGAAGACCCTCCACGAGAAGGAATTCTTGTAAGCATAGGTGAGTGAAAGGCCGGTGCCGAATTTCATCGAATTGGAGGCATGGACATTAATGTAGTCCCATTCACTGTAGGCAACAGATTCATCGTTTATCGAGAAGTTGCCATCTTCATCATAGTCAAGCACGTCTCCAAGGAATATGGCGTTCACGTCAATGTCGTCCATTATGCTGTGGCCAATGAGTAACTTGGAGCCGATGGCAAAACGGCTGGACAGCGGCACGTTGAAGTATAGGCCGCCATCTACAGCAAATTCGGTGATGTGGTCACTTTCAATCTCGAGGTTAAAGTAATGGATGGCGCCCAGGTAATAGGGATCTTCGGCTATATCTTTCATACTCTCTTGCTCGATGTCGGCAAATTGTGACCAGCCGTTGATAGGCGTGCTCTTGACGCGAAGACGGCCGCCGATACCCACGTAGGGGTTGAAGAACCAGGCACCCTCGGCGCCCACAGCTGTCGCAGAGCGGAATTTGAGTTTAAGAGGTTCAGTATCAGGATCGTCGTCAGGGTAGCCAGGAACCTCGAGGCCGAAGTGGAACCCGGGCAGCGTCAAGTTCTTGTTTCCAAATCCGATACCCATCGAGATGGCGAAGAACGATGGATTCGTCCTCAGGTCGGGGTAGTAGGAGAGGTCATTCATCTGCAAGCCTTTCTGCTTGAACAGCAGGTCGCAGATGCCGTAGGCCAACTCGGTGGAAAGAATACCGATGCCTGCACCCGAGAGCACGTCACTCACCCAGTGACGGTTGTTGAGCACGCGCATCACTCCCGTGGCGGTGGCCACAGTATAGCCGGCGATGGAGTACCACGGCGAGCGTGTCAGGCCGTATTCCTTGTGCAGGATAGTTGCACCGACAAAGGCCGTTGCCGTGTGCCCCGAGGGCCAAGAGTTGCGGGTTGAGCCGTCGGGACGCATTTCGCTGGCGGTGTACTTGATGCCATTGACAAAGCCTGCCATGACGGCATAGGAGGCCACTGCCGAAGCGGCCAAGCGGGGCCATGACGAGCGGCCTTCGACACCTCCCATTTTCAGGCCTGCCGTCAACGCGATGCCAGCGAACTGGATGTAATTGTCGATTTCACTATGGAAATCATACTTGACCAGTCGTATCTTGGTGTTCGGGTTTTTGTAGTTCTGGCGGAAGGCTTCTTTCTCGCCCTTAATGATCCAGCCTGAAGCAAACACGGGAATGCCCACCCACGTCTGGTCCTGCATGAAGGTGTAGGGCTTGACGGCAGGGTTGGTGGTGTTCTTGAGGAAGCGGAAATTCACACCGCGGTATTTGCGGTACAAATCGGGATCCCCTAAGATGCTTTTCTCTTCGGTAAAGTACTTGGTATCTGTTTGTCCCGATACCGTATCAACGGCATTAACGCTTTCAGTGCCAATGGCATCCGTGGATTCTGTATCGGCAACCTGGATAGTTGATTCGGTTTCAACATCGATGGCGACCGTTGCCGGCTCATTGATGATCGAGTCGTTGCTGCAGGTCACTGCGGTGGCCCTGGCGGTGAATGGCAGTAGCATGGCTGCCAATAGGAAAAGGGTATATATTTTCTTCATAGTGATGATTGAATTGATTAATCGTATGTGTAATGTTTCAGCACCTGGCGGTAGCTGTTGAATATCTTGCTCTTGGAAACGAAGCCCACGTAGCAGCCGTTCTCGTCAATGACGGGCAGGTTCCAGGCTCCGGTGTCGTCAAAGGTCTTCATCACCTTTTCCATCGGAGTGCCGACGACGATTTTGGCAGGCGGAACGGCCATGAATCGGTTGACATTCATGCGGCGGTACAGGTCAGGGCGGAACATGATGTTGCGGATGTCATCGAGTTGAACCACGCCTATCAGCACACCTTTATCGTCGGTAACGGGGAAAAGGTTGCGGTGGCTCTGGGCGATGGTGTCCACCATGTCCTTGAGGCTCATGTCGGGGTGGACAACCGAGAAGTCTTTCTCGATGACGCTGTCCATCTTCAACAGGGTGAGCACCGAGCGGTCCTTCTGGTGAGTGAGCAGTTCTCCTCGTTTGGCCAGACGGCGCGAGTAGATGCCGTAGGGGGTGAAGATGCGGCATATGCCGTAACTGCTCGCCGACACGATGAGCAGCGGCAGGAACAGTTCATAGCCGCCGGTCATCTCGGCGGTAAGGAAGATGGCCATCAATGGCGCGTGCATCACACCGGCCATCACTCCCGCCATGCCCATCAGGGCGAAATTCTTGATGCTCAACGGCATCTCGGTGTCAATGACTCCCAGATGGTTGATCAGGTAAGCATAAAACACGCCGGCCATGACACCGACAAACAGCGAGGGGGCGAACGTACCGCCCACACCTCCGCCGCCGTTGGTGGCTGCGGTGGCCAGCACCTTGAAGGCGCCCAGTGCGAACAGGAACAGCAGCACGGCCACCGTGTTGTTGCGGTAGGCATAGAACAGGCTATTGTTGAAGATGCCTGTCACGTCACCGTTGATCAGGCGGGTGATGCCCTCGTAGCCTTCGCCGTACAGTGGCGGCATCAGGTAGATGAGCAGACTCAGCGTCAGGCCGCCCACGGCAAACCGCACCCAGCGGTTGCGCAGCCGCTTGAAACGTCCTTCCAGCCTGTCGATGAGGGTGATGAAATAGAGCGATACAAAACCGCAAAAGACGCCCAGCAGCAGGACAAAGGGGATGCGTGACGCATAGAACGGTTCGCTCTGCGAGAAGAAGAATTCTACATTATAGCCCGTGAACACATAGGCCACCGTCGCTCCCGCCACCGAGGCGGTAATCAGCGGGATGGCGGAACCGGCCGTCAGGTCGAGCATGAGCACCTCGATGGTGAACAGCATGCCCGCAATGGGGGCCTTGAAGATGCCGGCGATACCTGCAGCGGCGCCACAGGCCACAAGCATGGCCAGCGTCTGGGGCCTGAGCCTGAAGGCTTGTCCCAGGTTGCTGCCGATGGCGGCACCGGTGAACACGATAGGACCCTCGGCACCGACCGAACCACCAAAGCCGATGGTCAGCGACGATGCAATGAGCGACGAGTACATGTTGTGGATTTTCAGCCGGCTTTTTTTCAGCGCCAGGGCATAAAGCACGCGCGTCACACCATGCGAGATGGGCTCACGCGCCACATAATAGACATATAGGCTCGCCAGCAGGATACCGATGGCGGGGAACACGAGGTAGAGCAGGTTGTCGCGCTCGGGGTCGAAGCGGCTGGTCAGGAAACCGGCAATGAGGCCGATGAGGGTCTTGAGCAGCACGGCGGCAAGGCCGGCGGTGATGCCGACGATGAGGGCGAGCAACACGACAAACGTCTTGTCGGGCAGGTGACGCTCACGCCACACGAGCAAGCGTATCCACCAGCTGGCACCATCTGTATGAGCCTCGTTGGCAGCATTTGTCGGACGGGATGTCATTGTGTCTCGTGCCATTACATTCCGCGTCCGGTAAAGACGATTTTAACGGTATAAATCAGTATCTTGAGGTCGTTGAGCAACGACATGTTGTTCAGGTACATCAGGTCATACTCCACGCGCTCGACCATCTCATCCACGTTCTTGGCATAGCCGAACTTGACCATGCCCATCGAGGTGATGCCAGGGCGCACACGGTGCAGCAGCGAATAGGCGGGAACCAGGGGCGTGATCTGGTCGATATAGAACCGGCGCTCGGGACGCGGACCCACCAGCGACATCTCGCCCTTGAGGACGTTCCAGAACTGCGGCAACTCATCGATGCGGTACTTGCGCATGAAGCGGCCAAACGGCGTGATGCGCGGGTCGTCGTCCGACGATAACTGGGGACGGCCGGCGGCTTCGGCATCCTGAACCATTGAGCGGAACTTGATGATGTGGAACGGCTTGTTGTGCAGCCCGATGCGTTCCTGCTTGTAGAACACGGGACCGGGGCTGGTGCACTTGATGATGAGGGCCACGATGGCATAAACGGGCAACAGCAGTATCAGCGCAATCAGCGAGACAAGGACGTCCAGGGCGCGCTTGATGTTCTTGCCGCTGTCGCTCATGTTGCTGCGTGAGATATTGACCAGCGGCTCGCCGTAGATGTCCGAGATGGTGACCGGTGTCCTGAGTTTGTTGAAGTACTCGGGCGATATCATGATGGGCAGGTCCAGCGCATAGAGTTTGTTGATGGCATTCATCGTCTGGGCCGTGTCGTCGCGCGTCGGCACCACGATAAGTTCCCAGATGCCTTGCTGCTGGCACACCTCGGGCAGCTCGTCCAACTCATAGAGTGGCAGCGGATTACCTTTGACAGGATTCTCGCCGGGGATGTTGACAAATCCCATCACCTCGTGGCCCGACGACTGCTTGCGGCGGTTGAGCTTCTCGACAAACGAGAGGGCGGCCGCTCCGCTGCCCACAATCAGCGTGGGAAAGGTCCATCGGCGCGACTTGATGGCTGCCGAGGCATAGTTGGTGATGATGGCCCGCACGAGATAGACGAGGCCGAAGAGCAGGGCCCACAGGATGAAAATCATCTCATAGTCGCTGCCGCGCACGCCTATCACGTCGTTGATGAGTGCCAGGAAGAAGATGAGCAGCGTGTTGATGACCGCGCTGGCGGCTGTGGTGAGCAATTCCTGTACGCGCGATTTGCGGCACACGTTATTATAATAGCCGCTGAACACGTAGGTCACCATCATCAGCAAGGGAAAGAACACCTGCCCTGCCAGCACCATGTTGCTCTTCAGGTAGCTCACCAGGTAGGGCCATCCCACTACGGTACCCATCTGGTAGCGCACGATATTGTAAATGAACCAGGCCAGGTTAGACATCACAAAGTCACCCATCACATACTTGATGCGTTGCTGATGCGCCTTGTTATTGATGTCCAGTCTGATCTTCATGGCCGTTTATCTGATAATCTTGAATGTGCCGTCGCGGCCCAGCATGATGATGTTGGACGGCTCGTGACGGTTATTGTCATGGCGGCGGTATTCGACAGCATAGTCCACGCCCTGCACAATCGACGGGTTGATGTCGGCAAACGTCTTGGCCGTCGGCGCGCCGCTCACGTTGGCCGAGGTCGAGACGATGGGCTTGCCGTAACGCTCGCACAGGCGGTGGCAGAATTCATCGTTGGGGATGCGAATGCCCACACTGTCGTCGGCTCCCAGCACATTGGGCGCCAGGTTATAGGCACCTTCATAGATGATGGTCAAGGGTTTCACGGCCACATCAATCAGTTCGCGGGCAATCATCGGCACGTCCACCACATAGTGGTCCAGGTGGTCGGCACTGTCGATGAGCACAATCAGCGCCTTGCTGTCATCGCGCTGTTTGAGTTGATATACTTTCTTGACGGCTTCGGCATTGGTGGCATCACACCCGATGCCCCACACCGTGTCGGTCGGGTACAGAATCAGTCCTCCGCTACTCAACGTCTTGAGGCATTGGACGATATCGGCATCTAACTGAGCCCTGTTTTTCTGTATGTCTTCCTTTCTTGAACTCATTTCGATTCTTTAGTAATATGCAAAGATAGTGCAAATCGTGGGCAGGACAAAACTTCCTGGTGTTTTTTATGCCGCGTTACCGCCTATTTCCGCACTTTTGCAAAGGTAATGCAAAGATGTTACACATGCAACATCTCCAAATTATTTTTGATGAGTATCCTTTATCCTGGAGGTGCTGCCCATGCCCGATTCCATAAAAAAAGTGACCGTAGGCACGGTTGCCTGCGGTCACGGTTAGCGGTATGGTATGCAGTTTACTTGATGACCTTGACGGTGCTCTTGCTGCTGTCGGTGTAGGTGGTCACCTTGATGTTGATGCCGTCAAAGGGTACGCTGCTGCTCTTGCCGGTCAGGTCATAGTAGGTAACGCCGCTCACAGCCTTGTCAACCAATTCATTGACGCTTGTGGGAGTGGGAGTGGTAACAAAGAGACCCATCTCGGACTCGGTAACTGTGCCGCCACCATAGTAGAAGCTCTTAGCACCGATGCTGTTGATCTCACCATCATAGTAGATTATGATGTCGATGCGGCCGGCACCCATATTGTAGAACCAATATCCGTCCTCGTAGCCGTAAGGAACCTCGGTTACCGGCTCCATAAAGTAGTAATATTGGTCGGGAGTGAAGGTGTACAATTCATCATTGACGTAAACCGAGTAGGTCAACTTGGAGATGTCGATGAACTCACCGTCCACACTATTGCGGGGCACGAACACGCTGACGGTGTAGTAGCCGTAATCCTCGTAGTAGGAGAATTCCTCACCGACGACGGGGGTGGCGGGTTGAAGGGCTGTCTCTTCATAGGGGGTGAAATCTACCTCCATGAAGCCCTCGGCCAGCATGAATGCCTTGGTGCCCAGCAGGAGGCTCTCGCGGGTAGAGAGGGTTTGGGCTTCGGGGTCATAGCTAAAGGTCAACTCATCGATGGGCGAATAGTAGTACAGGCCATCGACCTCGACAACCTCGGCACCCATGAAGTATACATAATAGCCGTCGAGCAGTCCCACCAGTTGCTGCTTGAAGGTCACGATTCCATCGTTAATCTCGCCAATGAGCCAAGCATCGGGCAGATACTGGGAAGCGCCCTGGATGTAGATCTTGTCGCCCTCGATGGCCACCTTGGTCAAGTGACCCATGCGCTCACCCTCGATGGCCTGATAATAGGTCATGGCATATTCCTTGAGTTCGGTGCCCTCGGCGGGACCCTCGTTCATCTGTTCGTCAAATGGGGTGTATACCGTATTCACGTCGCCATAACCCAGCCACTTGCCGTTGTAGCCATATTCCACCAGGAAGGGGTCGGTGGTGTCACGGGTCAGACCGATAGCGGCAAAACCGTTCTCGTCGGGTTGCAGCACGAGCGAGCCGTCCTCCTCGATGGAGAAGACGATGTCACCCTCGGCCGACAGATAGGTGTCATAGTTGGTGGCGGTGCCATCAGGATTGGGCACCAAGCGTGTTACTGCATAGGCGGTATAATAGGTGCCGTAGTCATAGTACCATGCATACTGTCCACTGGGGATGATGATGTTGTCGCCTTCAATCTCGCCCTTGATCCAGCCAAAGGTGGCTGTCGTGGCCGAAATGATCTTGTCAAACCAGACGGTCTTGCCGTCGGGAGCGAAGACGATCTTCATCGACATGCCGTCCTGTGTGCCATCAACGACACCGCCCATGACGGCGCTCACGTTCTGCCCCCCGCGAACATAGGTTCTCAACTCGCCCTCGGGCTGAGTCGTCACATACTCGGCATTGCCCTCGCTGGCGATGACGGGAGCATTCATGCCGCGCTGAGCCATAACGGGGTCAAGGGTGGTTAAAGCCTTGGGACGGGCATTAAGGTCCTGGCCAACCCGCATTTTCATGTTCTGGCCCATCGCAGTAGCGGCCAGCATGAGTGATAACGAAAGTAGAATTGTTTTTTTCATACACAAGTAATGTTTTGATGGTTTATAATTAATGATGTTTTGTGGCTACAAAGATAACTTATCCTTACCGATAGCGCCAAATCAGGGCGATTGCACTATTTCCTTTTTCCAAGAAACAGGAAAAAAAGAGGGCTGTCATTACGCGTTTTAGTAACTTTTAGTACCTTTGCATACGGTTAATCCAGGATTGGTATTATTGATGAAACATGTGCTGAGAGACATATTGATAGTTGCGCTCATGCTGATGTCAGGGATTACCCTGCGGGCGGCAAGTGATGCAGGGCAAGCGGTTGACACCACACGCTGCGTCGTTCTCAAAGAGAGAGGCAACGAATGCATTACCATCAACCAGTATGCCGAGGCGCTGAAGTATTACACGCTGGCGATGGAACAGGCCGAGCGCAGCGGCAACAAGAAGGTTTATCGAGAGTGCCTGAACAATATCGGGCTGGTGTATGCCGCTTTTCGGGACTACGAGCGTGCCGTGTTCTACTTTGAGCGTGCCAACCGGTTGTCGCAGCAGAGTGGGGACGAACGGCTGGTGTCGTTGTCGGCCACTAATCTGGTGGCCGCCTTATGTACCAATGACAAACCTGACGATGCCGAGGTGTACTTGCGTCAACTGGAGGATCACCCTTTTGCCTCGGCTCCGCATCAAGATTACTATCTGTCATTCAATCGAGGGCTTATTGCCTCACGCCGAAAGCAGTACCGGGAGGCGATAGGCCATTTGAACCATGCCCTGGACGTCGTAACCCAGGGCGAGCTGGGCGTTTCTCCCTCGTTATGGTATGAGATGGGCAATGCCTATCATGCTTGGGGCAAGCAGGACTCGGCGCTCGTGTGCTACAACAGAGCCATAGCCCTGGCCAAGAACGACAACAACTTTGAGGAGGCGTGCCAAGCCTACAAGGCGTTGTCCGATGTGTATAGGGATAAAGACCTGCCTGACAGCACAGTGAAGTATCAGACCTGTTACATCAGTCTGCAGGACTCATTGTTCAACCTCAACAAGTTTAATCTTGCCAAGGCCGAGCTGTTTGACTATGAAAACGATCTGGTCAATCGGCACATCAGTTCGCTGCAGGGTTGGATATGGATTCTGGCGGGCGCGGTGCTGGTAGTGCTCGCCGTGCTGGCCATCATCACCTACCTGTACAGGCAGCTGCAGTCTGCCCAATGGCTGCTTGTTCGTAAAAACGAGGAATTGATAGCCCAGAACGAGAAGAGCAAGCAACTGCGTGCCGACTACGTGTCATCAATACGTGAAAACACCCCGCAACTTGACTTGATTTCCGACAGGATGCCCGATGGCCCCGATGTCGAGAACGTGGATAGTGAGAATATCAGTTCGGTCGATCTGCCGTTCTCCAGGGAACAGAAGATGCTCTTGCTGGACCAGATCACGCAGGTCATGGAGAATCCCGATGTCATCATTGACCCCGATTTCAATCTCAACAAGCTGGCCAAGTTGGTGAACTCCAACACAAAGTATGTGTCGGCCATCATCAATGACTCGTTCCAGAAGAACTTCAAGACCCTGTTAAACGAGAACCGCATACGTGAGGTGTGCCGCAGGCTGGGCGACGAGGCCAATTATGGCCACCTGACGATTGCTGCCATCGCCAACTCGGTGGGCTACAACTCGATGAACAACTTTATCATGTTCTTTAAGCGCATCGTGGGCATGACGCCGTCAAAGTATCGCCAACTGGCGCTCAAGAACCGCCAGCAGCCCCCCGAGGATGCGTGACGTGCCAGATGTCCCGATTTCTCTTGAATTTTGCAGTGGCGTTTTCCCAAAAAGAAACAGGAAATAATAGGATTATGAGAGCAACTTATTTAATCGTGATGTTGACAGTTGCCGCATTGATGCTGTGTGGCTGCAAAAACGTCGTTGCAGGGACCCAAACCCGCAATGTTGAACAAACTGTTGACAAAGAGGATGTTATGGGATATTCGCCGAACAAGGTTACTCAAGGTTCTTGGTTGCAATTGTTTATGGGCATGGGTCAGGTAAAAGATGAAAACGACAAGGACGGCTATACCTATAATTATGAGTGCAGGGTGCCTGAACTGGAGGGCATTGATGGCATCCTCAGCCAGGAACTGGAAGCGACATGGTATCGTGAAGGCGACGATAAGCCCGATCGGTATCGCTGCATGCTGGGCTTGTATGTTGATGAGGACTTTCCTAGCGACCAGGTTTTCCGTCTGGTCGAACTTGGAATTGACACCTTGCTGACTCAGAGTTTTGACTACAATGATGAGCTCGAGGCGATGAAAAAGAGTTTTGCCCTTCGCAAGGGCTATAATCCCAAGAGTTCGCAGGATATCATGAACCGTGCTAAACAGATTTTTAATCAGTTCACCAAGAAGAACCATGAACTGAAATCTGATGTGACCGGTAATGAAATCCCCGAGGCCAGGGTGTGCATCGTGGCCCACAAGATTTATGACAGGGGCGACTGGGCAAGTTACATCATCGAGTTCAGCTTCGACTACAACGGCTCTTGCGGCTGCCCCAGTTGGGCCGACTACATCACGGTGAACAAGAAAAACGGCCACCGCCTTACATTCGGCGACCTGGTCGAGAAATATGGTTTAGCGCGGGTGAGCGATAGCCTGCGCGAGGCTTACGTCAAGGCTAAGGGCGAAAGAAATGTCGAACTCGACGTCTATAACCTTACTGGCCAGGAACTGATAGACGTTTCCGACGGCTGTGCCATCGTTAACGAGGGCGTGATGTTCTATTATCGCCCCTATAGCGTCGGCTGCGGCGCCGAGGGCATGTACAATCTCATCCTCGGCTTCCCCTGGCCGTAAAGAATAGCAGACAATAAATACACGAAGCCGCTAAGAACCAATTTCTTAGCGGCTTCGTGTGTAGCGTGAGCCTAATAGTGCTCGACCCAAAACAAAAAGTTGTTATGGTTGTTTAACCAACCATTTGCTCAGGTTGTTTGATAATCTATGCGCCTTACTTGGCCTGTTGCTTGGCCCAGCTGTCTTTCAGCCCGATGGTGCGGTTGAACACGAGGTGACCCTCGGTCGAGTCCTGATCGACAGTGAAGTAGCCGATGCGCTGGAACTGGAACGTGTCGCCCACCTTGGCGGTCTCGGCCAGGAACGGCTCAATCTTGGCATCGTTGATGACGCGCAGCGAGTCGGGATTCAGCAGCTCGCGGAAGTCGTGCTCGGTGTCGGCACTCGGGTTCTCCACGGCAAACAGGCGGTCATAGAGCCTGACCTCGGCATCCACACAGTGGCGGGCGCTCACCCAGTGCAGGGTACCCTTCACCTTGCGCTGACTGCCGGCGCTGCCGCTCAGCGTGTCGGGGTCATAGGTGCACTGGATCTCGGTCACGTTGCCGTCGGCATCCTTGGTGCAGCCGGTGCACATGACGATGTAGGCACCTTTCAGGCGCACTTCCTTGCCCGGCGTGAGGCGGAAGAACTTCTTGGGCGGCTCTTCCATGAAGTCGTCGCGCTCGATGTACAGTTCGCGCGAGAACGGCATCTGGTGCTTGCCGGCATTCTCCTGCTCGGGGTTGTTGTCCATCTCCATCATCTCCACCTTGTCCTCGGGATAGTTGGTGATGACGACCTTGACGGGGTTGAGCACCGCGCTCACGCGGTTGGCGTGATGGTTGAGCTCCTCGCGGATGTTGTGCTCCAGCAGGCCGATATCGTTCAGCGCCTCATACTTGGTATAGCCGATGTCCTCGATGAAGTTCTTGATGCTCTGGGCGGTGTAGCCGCGGCGGCGCAGGCCGCACAGTGTCGGCATGCGGGGATCGTCCCAACCTGCCACGAGGCCTTCCTTGACGAGCTGCAGCAGTTTGCGCTTGCTCATCACGGTGTAGGTGAGGTTCAGGCGGTTGAACTCAATCTGGCGCGGGCAGTACTCACTGGCGCTCTCGCCGGCCAGCTCGTGCACAAAGTAGTCGTACAGGTCGCGGTGGGGCACAAACTCCAGCGTGCAGATCGAGTGGGTCACGCCCTCGAAGTAGTCACTCTGGCCGTGGGCAAAGTCATACATGGGATAGACGTTCCACTTGTTGCCCGTGCGCCAGTGCGGCGTCTTGATGATACGGTAGATGATGGGGTCGCGGAAGTGCATGTTGCTCGATGCCATGTCAATCTTGGCACGCAGCACATGGCTGCCCTCCTCAAACTCGCCCGCATTCATGCGCTCGAACAGGTCCAGGTTCTCCTCGACGCTGCGGTTGCGGTAGGGGCTGTTGGTGCCAGGCGTGGTGGGCGTGCCCTTCTGCTGGGCAATCTGCTCACTGGTCTGGTCATCGACGTATGCCTTGCCCTCCTTAATCAGGCGGATGGCGAAATCGTACAGTTTGGGGAAGTAGTCGCTGGCATAGTACAGACGGTCGCCCCAGTCATAGCCCAGCCAGTGGATGTCGCGCATGATGGCCTCGACATACTCGGTGTCCTCCTTCTGCGGGTTGGTGTCGTCAAAGCGCAGGTTACAGGTCCCGCCAAATTTCTCGGCTACGCCGAAGTCCATGCAGATGGCCTTGGCATGGCCGATGTGCAGATAGCCGTTGGGCTCTGGCGGGAAACGTGTGTTCAAGCGTCCTCCGTTCTTACCGGCCGCCAGGTCTTCGGCGACAAACTGCTGTACAAAATTCAAGGGCTTCTTCTCCTCGGCCCCAGCGTTGATATTTTCAATATTCTCCGCCATATTATATTGTTCGTTTAAATGGTTTTCTACTAATTAAACTGCAAAGTTACAAAAAATCCCCGCAATCTACTACCTTTCCCCAAAAAAGATTCCGGGACAACCGCATCAAAAAACGAGCGTGGCTGATTTACTGCCTGTTGCTCAACGGGCACCCTTGGGGTGTTATCCAAGAATTTTGGTGCAGTATCCTAGTGAAATGCCAAAATAAATTTGGCATTTCGCTTGACTTACACTATCTTTGCCGTTGGAATCGGGGGAGAAATCCCGAGGACGATAACAAGCATTCGCTATTATTTCGCGCATAGCTAAGAGCGTCGGAAACTCTATTTAGGTATAACAAGCACGGAAATAATATGTGACAGGTGAGCCGTATATGGACATCTGTGAAGTAAATATAGCAATGCTCACGCTTGGCGTGATGCATTCATTATTCACTTCCAGAGGTACCATCCGACGTCACCTCTTGCTATGCGCAATAAAGAATCATCACGCTTTCTTTTTGCGCATTGGCGTGATTGATAGTCGATTGCAACTTAAAGACTATCAATCTATGGCGAACAAAAACTTACATGCCGCTAAGACGGCCAAGAAAGACGAGTTTTACACTCAAATGAGCGACATCGAGAGGGAATTGCAACACTACTGGCAGCACTTCCGTGGCAAGACGATCCTGTGCAACTGCGATGATCCCTACGAGAGCAATTTCTTTAAGTATTTTGCCCTGCGTTTCAACCAACTGGGGCTAAAGAAGCTTATTTGCACCTGCTACAATGGTTCACCCGTCCAGGGCAATGAACTGATGATAGACTGGGGCGACTTTACCGAGGAACCCAAGAAAATCGCCTACAAGGTTGAGATTACCGAGGTACGCGACATGAACGGCGATGGCGCCGTTGACTTGAGCGATGTGCAATACCTCTTGCAAAACGATAAAAACGTCCTTTCTATTCTGAAAACAGGTGATTTCCGTGACCCCGAATGTACCGAACTGCTCAAACAGGCCGATATTGTTGTCACCAACCCACCATTCTCATTATTCCGCGAGTATATCGCCCAACTTATGGGATATGATAAAAAATTCTTGATTATAGGACATCAAAACGCAATTACATATAGAGAAGTGTTTCCTCTAATTAAAGAAAATCGTGTCTGGCTTGGATATGGTTTTAAAGGCGGTGCTGCTCATTTCTTTTCTCCGTATGAAGATATTGCAACGGCTGGTGATCACAAAAAAGACATGATTCGTGTATCAGGTGTCAATTGGTTCACAAATCTAGAAATACCGAAGCGCAACGAAAGCATGGATTTGGTTTGTCATTATTCACCTGACGAATATCCAACCTATCATAACTATAACGCAATAAATGTAAACAAAACTTCAGACGTTCCATGCGACTATGAGGGTATAATTGGAGTTCCTATTACTTTTTTAGACAAATATAATCCCGAACAATTTGACATCATTTGGCGTGGAGGCGATATTGAATGGGCAGAAAAAGAGTGTTCATTCTATACACCTCCAACGAAAGAAGAAGCTGAAAGGTTCAAAAAACAAGATAGAACTTGGAGAATACAGAATCCATATTTAATTGATAAAAATGGCAATGCCAAAGTGGTTTATCAAAGAATTTTCATCCAGAACAAACATCCTAAGAAGCTATGATGACGATAGAACAAATCAGTGTGACCGTTAGGGAAATTACCCAAGGCTATGTGAATAATGAGGAACTGGGTGTGCGCGGTTATAACGGACTGTTGGATATTCGTCCACCCTATCAACGCGAATTCATCTACAACGACAAGGAGCAACAGGCCGTCATCAACACGGTGCTGCACGGCTATCCGTTAAATGTGATGTATTGGGTGAAGCGCAGCGACGATGCCGAGTGCCCCTACGAGGTGATGGACGGCCAGCAGCGTACGCTGTCGCTGTGCGAATATGTGGCAGGGAAATTCAGCTTTGAGTTCAAGAACTTCTTCAACCAGCCGGCTGACATCCAAAAGAAGATTTTGGATTACCCGCTCACGGTGTATGTTTGTGAGGGTGAGGCGAGCGAAAAACTAGAATGGTTCAAGACCATTAACATTGCCGGCAAGCCGTTAAATGAGCAAGAAATCCGCAACGCCATCTATGCCGGGCCGTTTGTGAGCGATGCTAAGCGCCATTTCTCCAAGAGCAACTGCGGTGCCTACAAATTGGGCAAGGATCTGGTAGATGGCACGCCCATTCGCCAAGACTTCCTGAAAAAGGCCCTAGAATGGATGGCCGATCACGAAAAGCGCGAGGGCAAGGCGCAAAACCCCGTGAGCTATATGGCGCAACACCAGCATGACCCTAACTCCAACAACCTGTGGACCTATTTCCAGAACGTGCTGAACTGGGCCATCACCAACTTTGAGATGAAGAAGTTCAAGAAAATCATGAAAGGGCTGGACTGGGCCTTGTATTACGATGAATTCCACGGCAAGACACTCGACACCGTGGCACTGGCCAAACGCATTTCGGAACTGATGCGTGACAGTGAAATCCAAAAGCCGAAAGGCATCATCCCCTACGTACTCACGGGCGATGAGCGTCATCTGGACCTGCGTGCCTTCCCTGAGGATATCAAGCTGGCCGTGTGGGAAAAGCAGGGGCACATCTGCCCCTTGTGTGGCAAAGAGTTTGACCTGGAATTCATGGAAGGTGACCACATCAAGCCATGGCGTGAGGGCGGCCGCACCGTTATCGAGAACTGCCAGATGCTGTGCCGCGACTGCAACCGCCACAAGGGCGCGAAGTAACTCAACTGGAACAACTTTTTCACACGAATGGTCATGAATAATTTTTTATGGTCATTCGTGGTGATTTATGGTCAGTTACTAATGATGTTGGTCAGCGCTCGGTGCAGGCGGTGTAGATGAAGCGGGGGTGAATGGTGGTGGTGAAGCGGTATTTGCTGATGTCGGAGAGCATTCCTGCCATATCGCCCTCGTTATCGTCGCCCGTGAGCTTGTAGAGGCTCTCCTTCATTGTCCACAGGCGGGTGAAGGCAACCTCGGGCTGGGCCGAGGCCTCGATTTCACGCATTTCGTCATCGTTCATCACACGGCGGGCGACCTCGGCGCTGTAATGCCCGGTGGTCTCGATGTCGATGCCGACGGGATGGTCACTTACGGCCACAGCCACTGCCTCGTGGCAGTGGCTAAGGCTGAAGTGGATATCGGGATGACCCTGCAGCAGCGGCTTGCCCTTGTCGTCATGGGTGAAGACGGGCATCTCGTCGATGCCGTATTCCAGCATCAAGGCACGCTGCAGCAGGCGGTAGGCGGCCAGGCACAGGCGCTGGTCACGCTCCTGGCGGTAGCGCAGGGCATAGTCACGCCGCTGCTGGCTCACTGCCGCCAGTGCCTCCCGCAGGTCAAAATCGTCGATATGGTCATCGATATAGATCACTGTTTCAATTCAAAGCGCAGGTGCAGCGACTTGTGCATGACATAGATGGCTATGGCCTCAATCAAGTATGCGATGAGGTAGCTGTGCCAGAGGTAATCGGGCAGTATCCGCGCCATGAGCCACAACACAGGAATGACCGTGAGCGACAGGGCAAACGAGATGAACAGTGCCATGTGATGGTGGCTATAGAGCTTATAGACAATCATCAGCACATAGATGTAGCAGAAGGGGATGAAGCTCAACGCGAACACGCGCAGGGCCTGGTTGCTCTGGACCAGCATCTCGGGCTCGTCGCAGCCAAACAGCCGTGCGATGCCCTGCGGGTAAACCCACACGAGCAGGCAGGTCACTGCCATGGCCACGGAGATGAAGCGGAAACCTTTCTTGATAACGGTGCGCACGCCCTGGTTGTCGCCCTTGCCCACCTGAATGGCTCCCAGCGACTGCAGCGTCTGGCATGTGCCCGACAGGAACAGGTTATAGACCTGCAAGAGGTTCATGCACAGGGCAAACACAAAGATACCCGTGCGGCCCGTTGTGGACAGCACGATGCGGTTGGCGCTGAACAGGAGCAGCGTCAGGCAGATCGAGGCCACAGCCAGCGGCGCTCCCTGCGAGATGATGCGTTTCCACGTCGCGGCAAGTCCATCGGTAGATAAGACGGGAACAAGACGGCGGTTCTCGGGCTTGCGCCAGTGTGAGAGCAGGATGGCGATACCCACCAGATGTCCCACGACGGTCGCAGCCGACGAACCCGTGATGCCCCAGCCAAACCACTGGATGAAAATGATATCCAGAAACAAGTTCACGGCATTGTCGACGATAACCGCCATTGATACCAGTCGCGGACTGCCGTCAACACCCACCATGGTCGAGAGACCCCACATGAGGATGAAGGCCGGGCAACCGATGAGCAGCACCTGCATGTAGTTGCGGGCCAGCGGCAGAATCTGCTCGTTATCGCACAGCATCCTTGCCGTCTGCTGCGGGAATATCATGCCGCCGACAATCGACAGCACCAGTCCCAACCCCACAGTCAGCGACAGCGAGCGGGTGAAGAATCGCCGGGCGTCATCTGTCTTCTTCTGTCCCAGGGCATAAGCCACCAGCATTCCTGCACCCGCATTGATGAGCAGGTGCAGGGTAAAGATAAACTGGGTGATGGGCGTGGACAGGTTGATGGCGCTCACACCATCCTCGCTGATGAGGTTGCCCACGATGATACCGTCTACCACGGTACCCAGGCAGCCCGAGAGGGCTACCAGGATATAGGCCCACAGATAACGGTAGAATTGAGCGTTGATATTGTCTTGCTCTTGCAGTTTCATTGTCAATTACATGTCAAAGAATCCGAGTGTGCCGATGGCGGTGAGCATGCGCTCCACATAGTCCCATGACGTGGGCGACCACGCGAAGCCCAAGCGGTAGAGCACCTGGGTCGTGTAGTTGTTGTCGCGCTTCACGTCGGCGGTCTTTTGGCCATGGGCCATATCCTGATAGGCCAGCAGCGACGACATCTGGCGCGCCTTCTGCGGGTCGCTCTTGGCTTCCTCCATGGCTGCCTCAAACTCTTCCTGCTCAACAAAGCGCACACCGTTGCCGACGGTGTCAAGTCCCATGAGCACGTCGCCCAGGAACTGGCCGTGGATGTTATAGGGATGGAACACGGTGCACTCCTTGGGAGTGGAGCTCAGCAGCACGATGGCGCGGGCCACCTCGTTGATGGGCGAGAATTCCACCTGCTGGTTACGCATGCTGTAGGGGCAACAGCCCAGCATGTTATAGACCTTGATGCGGCCCATAAACGAGTTGGTCGAGAAGTTGGCCTGGAACTCGCCGTCGGTCGAGCGGGCGGCCAGGTTGCCCACACGCATGATCTTGGCATTGAGGCCGTGCAGGGCCACAGCGTTGAGTATCATGCGCTCGGCAATGAACTTGGAATAGATGTACTTGTTGCCCAGGAACTGGCCCATGTACAGTCGTTGCTCGGTAAAGATCTCGCTCTTGATCTCACCGGCCCACAGGCCGCGCGTGCTCGCTGTGGACACGTGCACGAGCTTGGCGCCCGTCTTGACGCAGTAGTCCACGCAACGTTGTGCGCCGCCAATGTTCACGTCCTCGATTTCGGTACCCTCGCTGAAGTGCTTCACGATGGCCGCGCAGTTGAAGATGGTATCAACCTGCAGACCCTCGGCAAAGTCACTCGTCACGTCACCCAGCACGATGTGCAGGCGCTTGCCGAACAAGTCCTTGAAGGCATCCGAGAAGTAGTAGAACAGCAGCGTGCGCAGGCGGTTGGCAGCAGCCTCCTCGTTCTTGCCGCGCACCAGGCAGTAGATGTTCTCGGCATCCGAGTCGATGAGTTCGCGCAGGATGTGGATACCCAGGTAGCCCGTGGCGCCTGTCAGCAGCACATTGCCCAACTGCTGGCGCTCACCCTTGCGGAAGATGTTCAACGTGTTCTTCTGCAACAGGTTGTTGATGGCCGTGTAGTCAAATCCGGTAATCTCGGCATCGCCCTCGTTGACGGCCTCGCCGGTAATCAGGCGGGCCAGCTTGCGGGGCGTCGGGTTGGCAAACACGTCGCCATAGGCAACATGCAGCCCTTGTTTGTCGGCCTCGATGATGACGCGGGTCACAACCAGCGAGGTGCCGCCCAACTCAAAGAAGTTGTCGGTCGCACCCACCTTGTCCATCTGCAGGATGCCTGCAAAGATGTCGCACAAGGTGCGCTCGGTGTCATTGGCGGGCTCTACATAGGCCGAACTGATGGCCAATTCGGGCTCGGGCAGTGCCTTGACGTCGGTCTTGCCGTTGGGTGTCATGGGCATCTCCTTGAGTTGCAGGTAGGCCGTGGGCACCATGTATTGTGTCAGGCTCTTGGAAATCTCGGCCTTGAGTGCATCGGGTGCAATCTCATGGTCGGCGGTATAATAGGCACACAGGTGCTCCTTGTCATTGATCTTGCGGATCAGGATAACCACCTTCTTCAGCCCCTCGACCTTGAGCATCACGTTCTCGATCTCGCCCAGCTCGATGCGCAGGCCGCGCAGCTTGATCTGGTGGTCGGTACGGCCCAGGATCACGACATTGCCGTCGGGGAGCCACTTGGCATAGTCGCCCGACTTGTAGATGCGGGTGCCGTGGTAGTCGACAAAGCGCTCACGGGTCATCTCGTCCAGGTTGTTGTAGCCATGGGCTACGCCGCGGCCGCCGATGTAAAGTTCGCCCACGACGCCCACGGGCAGCTCGTTGCCGTCCTGGTCCACGATATACTCGATGACGTTCAGCTGCGGCTTGCCCACGGTGACGATGTCGGCGTTGGTCAATTCGCTGTTATTTGACGCCACGGTGATTTCGGTGGGACCGTAGCAGTTGAAGATGCGGGCCTTGGTCACCTTGCGCAGCTGTTGCAGCAGCTGGTCCGAGAATTTCTCGCCGCCGGCGCGCACGATGTTGATGCGGCTGATGGCGTCGCAGAAGTCTTCACTCGTCAGCCAGGTCATCCAGCGCGACGGGGTACCCGACACCATGTTGACGTGCTCCTCGTTGATGAGGCGGGCCAGGTCGAGCGGGTTGTTGGCCTGTTCCTCGGTGGCGACGACGAGTGTCTTGCCGTTGAAGTAGGCCGTGCCAATGTCCTGCAGGGCAGCGTCAAACGAGATGGTCGTCACGCTCATGATGCGCTTGGCATCGGTCAACACGCCGTTGGCAAACACATTGGCAGGATGGCCGTACAGGTAGTTGCAGATGCCGCGGTGATGCAGCATCACGCCCTTGGGACGGCCGGTCGAACCACTGGTATAAATCAGGTAGGCCAGGTCGTTGGGGGTGATGTCGGGAGCGTGATAGTCGTCATGGGCGGCAATCAGGTCCTCAACATTGATGGCCTTGTCGGCGGGCACGGTATCCATGCGGTCGGCGGTGGTGATGATGTAGCGGGCCTCGCTGTCCTCAAGAATGAGTTTCACGCGGTCGGCGGGATATTCGGGGTCGCAGGGGATATAGGCGGCACCCGACTTCAGCACGCCGAACAGGGCGAGAATCAGTCGGCTCGTCCTCGGCAGCAGCAGGGCCACGCGGTCGCGCTCATGCACGCCACGGTTCTGCAGTGCGGCGGCGATGCGTGTCGTCACCTCGTCCATCTCCTTATAGGTGAACCTGCCGTCGATGGCAACCAGCGCCTCGTGGTCGGGCTGTGTTTGGGCAAAGTGGCCGATGCACTCGTGGAAGAAGGTGAACGGTGCATCACCCGTCGCCGTCTGGCGCAGGTGGCTCAGCTCCTCTTCCTGGTTCTCGCTCACGATTGACAACTGGCGCAGTTTGGCCTGCGGCTGCTCCATCATCCTGTTGGCCACGGCCACGATGCTCTCGGCCAGGCCACGGCCCACGCGCTCGCTGTAAATCGAGTCGTCATACTCGACAACAACGCCGCAGTTCTCGATCTTGACGTTGATCTTGAACTTGGGCACATTCAGCTCCAGCAATTCCTGACCGATGGGCTGATCGTTCACGGTATATTGCGAGAGTACGCCCACTTGATAAGCGTAGGCTATCGCGGGACGGAAACCATAGTCGGTTGCGATGCGGGCAAAGGGGTAGTCCTCGTGACGCAGCGTCTGGTCAAACGTGTCGCTGGCATGTTTCAGGAATTCGCTCACGGTCACGTCGTCGATGCTCATGCCCAGGGCGAGCGTGTTGACAAACATACCCACCGTGTCGGCAATCTTGAGGTTGCTGCGGCCGCTGCTCACGGTGCACAGATAGACGTCGCGGTTGTTGGTGTAGCGCGATACCACATAGGCTGTTGCTCCCAGGAACAGGTGGGCTGGCGTGATTTCCTCCTGGCGGCAGAAGTCGGCGGCACGTTCCAGGTCGACGGGGCAGACTGCCTCGCCGATGAAGCCTTGCTCGTCGGTCTTGGGCAGGTCGGCGGGAATCTCGCTGGCGCCCTCACAGGTCTGCAGCCGCTCGGCAAAGAACTGCTGTGAGGCCTTGAATTGGTCAGTTTCCTCGGCGGCCTTCTGGTCGTCGACGAAGTCCAAATAGGTATAGGACTCCTTCTCCACTTCCTTACCCTCGAGCGCGGCATTGAGCTGGCGGATGAACAGGTCGGCCGAGCCGCCGTCAAATACCAGGTGGTGCATATCCAGCAGCAGGTGGAGTCCTGTGACTGTCTTAACGATTTCGGCGCGGTACAGCGGGGGCTTCTGCAGATTGAAGGGACGCACAAACTCCCTCTTGTATTTCGCCAGTTCCTCTTCGCTCATCTCGGTGATGTTCACCTCGACGGGAACGCTGTCCTCGGTCGTCTGGATGATGGTGTCACCCTCGGTAGTGAAGTGGACGCTGAGTTCGGGATGTGCCTCAATCACGCGCTTCACGACGTCGGCCAGGTGGTTGGCGTCGGTTCCTTCGGGATAGGTGAGCAGATAGGGAATGTTATAGATGGTCGAAGCGGGATTCTTCAGGCAATCGAAATAGACACCTGTCTGGGCATAGGACAGCGGTGCGCTGGTCTTGGCCACAGTATCTTTTTCTTGAGCGGTCTCTTCGGCGGGTTTGCTGCCACCCTCGAGCCACATTCTCAGGATGTCGTTCTCTATCGACTGGATGGTACCGGATTTCACCAGACTCTTGGAGTCGAGCGTCACGCCATAGCGTTTGTTGACCTGAACGGCCAGCTTGATGGCCGAGATAGAGGTCAGTCCGGCATAACCCAGTATGGTCGTCACACCGAATTCCTTGTTGTTGACGATGTCGGCGACAATCTGGTGCAGTTCCTGTTCCAGCACGTTCATGGGCACGTTGCTCTCTTCGACGGCAGCAGCCTTCTTCTCGGGCTTGGGCAGGGCGCGCTTGTTCACCTTCTGGTTCTGGTTCAAGGGGATGGCGTCGATCTGCATGGTCACGGCAGGCACCATGTAAGGCGGCTTCTGGTCCATGATGAAGTTGTTCAATGCATCGATGTCGATGGTCTCATCGCTCACGATGTAGGCAGCGATAAACTTGCCGCCACCCTCGTCGTCAAAGGCCTGTACCGTAGCGTCCTTGATGCCGGGGAACTCGCGAATGACGCTCTCGACCTCCTTGAGCTCGATGCGGAAACCGCGAATCTTGACCTGGCCGTCACGGCGTCCCACAAACTGGATGTCGCCCGACGGCAAGTAACGGACGATGTCGCCCGTGCGATAAACGCGGTTGTATTTTCCCTCGCTGGTGAACGGGTTGGGGATAAAGACTTCGGCGGTCTTCTCGGGGCGGTTCAGATAGCCGCGGCTCACCTGGGAGCCGGCTACCCACAATTCGCCGGCCGCACCCACGGGCAGGCGGTGGCCCTGCGGGTCGACGATATACAGGCGTATGTTCTTCGGCGCTTTGCCAATGGGAATCTCCTTCATCTTCTTGTCCACCAGATAATAGGTGATGAAGACCGTTGACTCGGTGGGACCGTACAGGTTGAAGAACTTGATGCCCTGCGGGGGCGTTATCGATGCCAGCTTCTCGCCGCCGGTCGAGAGATAATGCAAGGAGTGGTTCTCGACACTTGTCGCAAACTGGTAGCACACCTGCGTAGTCATGAACGAGTGGGTGATGCCGTTCTGCTCAAAGTATTCGTTGAGGGCGATAAGGTCCAGACGCAGTTCCTCAGGAACGATATAGACGGTTGCTCCGCTGGTGAGCGCGGGGTACGTGTCCATCATGTTGGCGTCAAAGCCGTAGCTGGCATAGGCCGCAATCTTGCAGCCTGCCTTGAGGTCAAACATCTGATGGTACCAGTGGCAGAAGGCCACAAGATTGGCGTGGGTCAGCTGGCAGCCCTTGGGCACACCTGTCGAACCCGACGTATAAAGCAGGATAAACAGTTGGTCGGGCTTGATGTCCACCTGGGGCGCTGCAGCAGCGGGCAGGCCCATGATATCCTTGGTCAGCAGCACCTCGCCCTGGTACTCGTCAACGATGGGACGCAGTTCCTCGTCGGCGATAAGCAGCTTGGCGCTGGCATCCTGCATCATGAAGTTCAGGCGCTCCTTGGGATAACTCGGGTCGAGCGGCTGATAACCGCAACCGGCCTTGAGCGCACCCAGCGAGGCGATAGGCATCCACTCGCAGCGGGGAATGATGACCGACACCACGTCCTCGGCACCCAGGCCCTTGCCGACGATATAGGCGGCAATGCGGTCGCTGATTTCATCAACCTGGGCATAGGTGAACTGCTTGTCCATATATACGACGGCTATTGCGTCGGGCGTGGCCTTGGCCTGCTGGCGGAATAGCGAGACGATGGTCTGGCTGTCGTCATACTCCAGTTCGCCAGGGTTAAAGCTGTCGAGGGTAGCCACCTGGTCGGCTGTGGCAATGTCGATGTCACGCAGGTATTCCTGGGTGATGAAACCCTCGAGCACGGCCTCATAGCTCTCCAAAATCTGGGCAACGAGCTCTTGCGAGTATTCGTTGGCTTTGTATTCGGCTTCGATCTCTATCTTGCCGTCGTTGATGAAGGCCTTTAGGTAGAACGATTCTTCGAGCGTGTTGTTGGCAATTCTGACCATCTCCATAGGCTTGCCGTCTATCGTCTGGACGTCAAGCACATTGCCGTGCCAAGCAAAGATGGAGTTGCTCTGCAGGTTCAGGTCCGTCATCAGGTCGGCATAGGAGTAGGTATCGTGCTCGCGGCACCCGCTCATCTGGTCCTGTCCTTGCTGCAGCAGGTCGAGCACGGTGGTTTCGTTGGTGAATTTGGCATAGACCGGCAGGGTCTTGACCGTCATTCCTAACGAGCGGTTGAAGCGTTTGTCGGTGCGGCCGTTATAGATGGTGTTGAACAGGCTCTCCTGCTCATTGTTGAACTTGGCCAGCAGGAAGGCATAGGCTGTGGTGAACAATGTGCTCTTGAACACACCGTTCTTTTTGCAGTATTCATCCACACGGCCCAGGTCTACCGACAGGGTGCGCAGCAATTGGCCCTCGCGATACTCGGGGTCTTCCAGGTCGGGCACAAACTGGGTGAAGGTGTCGCCACAGTCAAAGTTGGCGGCAAACCACTTCTTGGCTTCATCATAGGCGGGAGTCTTGCGCTTGGCGGCTTCGTCGGTGGCCACTTCCATCATCGTCAACTCTTCGGGGGCAATGGGCTCGCCTCGATAAGCCTTGTCGATGTCTTGCATCAGGATCTGGAACGATGCGCCGTCCATGATGATGTGGTGAAAGTCGACCATGAAGTAATAATGCTCCTGGTCGCGCAACAGCCTGAAGCGGAACAGTCGGTCGCCGTAGATGTTGAACGGCTCTACGAACTGGGCTTTTTCCTGTTCGATGTCTTGGATGTCTTCGATGTTGAGCGACCATTGCTCATTGGCCATGTCGAGCGTCTGTACCGGCTCTCCGTCTTCGCCCAGCTCGATGCGGGTGAACAGCGTGGGGTGAGCCTTAAAGGCCGTCTCAACGGCCTCGAGCAGTCGTTGGCCATCCAGCGAACGGTCAAGCACATAAACAAAAGGTAGATTATAGCATGGTTCTCCCTGGTGGTTTGCACATTCCACATAGATTCCGAACTGGGAGGTTGATAAGGGTGCTGTAAGTTTCATATTATGGTTACTTTTTGGTTTTAGGCGTTAAAAGAAATATTAGAAACTAGCCTACCATTTGGTGGTGAATATGCGCGGGTTGACCACAAGCGTGATATATCCCCAGCGCAGGCTGTTATTGGTACTGGAACGTTTCAGGCGCTCCATGGTATCGCCGCCCCACATGAACGAGGCTCCTGCCGACACATTCACGTCACGGCTGATGGCATAGGCTGCCTGGAACTCTATCTCGTGACCCAATGTCTTATCCATGTCACTAAGGTCGGTGGCAATGGCAAGGTAGTGATAGCTCGCATTGAGCATCAAGTTCTTTAACGGATTGTAAGTGCCGCCGATATAAGCATTCTGCAAGCCTGGAGTGAATCCGTGATGATAGGCGCTCACATAGAAGAAGTCCATAGCGCCGTAGAATTTGTGGTGGGAGCCATAGACTGTGCTGAAGCCCTTGATGACATCGTGATGCACCATACCAATGTTGTCACCGGTTGGCACGGCAAAATACTTGTCACCACTCAAGTAGTCATAACCCGCTATTACATTGAACTTGGGCGACGGAATATAGGTGAGTTTTCCACTGGCCATCCAGGCCTGGATTTTAACACCATGCTCATTTTTGCCAAACTGGTTATAGTATGATGCCTCGGCCTTCCAGTGTTTGGGTTGGAATGACACATAGGTACCTGCCAAATGCTGGAACCAGGTCTTATCAGGATTGTTTTCCAGCTCGCTCTGCATGCCGATGTTCATAAACAGCAGTGAAGCCCCCAACGGCAAACGCGGCAAGTCATAGTGGTACCACGCCGTTTGCATGGTTTTGTAGGGCTGACCGCCGTTAACATAGTAGGAACCGCCGGTTTCCATCACATTGGCATTCTGGTTATAGGCCAGAATGATATGGGCTTTGTGGCCATGTCCCTCATATCCCAGGCGCAAGATGTCGTGTGACGAAGAGGCCATTGCCCAATCGTCCGAGCCGATGATGCGCTCGTCGTCATAGTTCAGGGCCACACGACCCACTTGGGCAAATATCCCGGAATGTGTGGCCATCTTCACCCATGCTTCATGCAGGTTGAAGCCTCCTTTGCCCGCTTGTCCCCACACACCAGAGTGCTGAGGCGTGACGCGGGCTTCGAGCCAGTCGCGTTTGAAGTTGATGGGCAGGCGTGTGCGGCTGAGCAAGAAATTGGACTTAGGAACCTTAACATCCTCAACTTCTTCCTCTTTCTCAACGGGTGCCGACGGCATGCCGCCATATCGTGACTCGCCGCGACCCAGAAACTGCAGGTCAATGCTGAACTCGTTTTTGGGAACGGGAATGGTATCGGTCGAGGGCTGACCCGTTGCCAGGAGCGCAGGTATGGCTATGGCTGCCAGCAGCCATAGCCTGATATTCATGCGTTTCATGCTCATGGATCGTTTACTCAAACTCAAACAGGTTGATGAACCCAGTGATTTGGAACACGTTCTTGATGTCGTCGTTCACGTTGCGCAGTGTGACGGTCTTGCCCTTGGCCTTGGTCTTCTTGAGCACGTCGAGCAGGATGCGCAGGCCGCTAGATGCGATGTACTCCAGTTCTTTACATTCAAATACCACATTCTTGCTGATCGATTCGGTAACAGGCTTCAGCGTTGCATCTGCCTCAATCGCCGCAGCTGTATCAAATGAGCCAATCAGCGTGATAATCGTTTTCTCGTCTAATTCTTGAATTGTAGTTTTCATTTTATTTATAGTTTTAAATGGTTAATATCATTGTTTGTTGTTATAATTCTTCATGATCGTGAGCACGTTTTTGCCGTCGATGCGCTCATAGTTGACGCTGTCCATCAGCGACTGCACGAGCAGGATACCTAACCCGCCGATGGGACGCTCCTCGGCGCTGAGTGTTGTGTCGGCTTCACTCTTCATGGTCGGGTCAAAGGCTTTACCCTCGTCGATAATGATGAACTTGATGCCATTATCGGTACCCTTGGCAGTAATGGTGACATCTCCTTGTGTGCCAATAGGATAGGCGTAGCTCATCACGTTAACGACGGCCTCCTCGACAGCCAGCATCAGTTGTGACGATAAAGATGACTCAAGGTTTAATCGTTCAGACACCGATTTGACGAAATTATTGAGTTCAGGAACTTGATGCACATCGTTACTCAATTTAATCGTCTCGTCGAGCACTGTATGCTCTTCGTGATGGTGGTAATGGACACAAAGCATGGTCAGGTCATCGCTCTGTTGTGCTCCGTTGGCAAAGCGCAAGGCTCCTTCATGCTGGGATTCCATCAGTTGTGACGGGGAGACCTTGCCTTGTTCCAGATTGGCCTGAGCCGTTTCAATGATGCGCTGCAGGCCAAACAGGTTGTGATTGGTGTCGGCCATCTCGGTCAAGCCGTCGGTATAGAGCAGCAGGGACGACTCATGGGGTAGTTGCTCTTCTTGCAGCAGATAGGTGGTGTCGCTGAATAATCCCAATGGCAAGTTGGCGTTCACTTGCAGGGTTTTTACCTCATGGTCAATAATCAGCGGTGCGTCATGGCCGGCATTGCAGTAGCGCAGGCGACCCGTGGGCAGGTCCAGCACACCGATAAACATGGTGACAAACATATTGGCATCATTGCCCTCACACGCTGCCTCGTTGATGGCATGCATGATGCGCGAGGGATTGCTCTCGTTCCGGGACAAACTGCGGAACAGGGAATGCACTACCGCCATCACCAGCGATGACGGCACGCCCTTGCCACTCACATCACCGATGCAGAAGAACAGTTTCTCGTCGCGGATGAAATAGTCATACAGATCGCCACCCACTTCCAGCGCCGAGACCTGTTTACCGCTCACGTCGACGTCGGGTCTTGAAATGTCGGTTTGGGGTAGCATCTCGCTCTGAATCTTTTGGGCAATGTGCAACTCACTGTCGGTGCGCTCCTTGTTCAGCCTGGATTCATGCAACCGTTTCACGTATTGGTGGACGCGGTACAGAATGAATCCTAACAGGGAGAAAGCTCCAAGCATGAGTAACAGCATGTTACGGCGCATGTCTTTGAGCTTGGCGAAAACCTCGTTGTCATAGCACACCATCACCACCTGCCAGTGGGGGTGGCCCTTCATGAAGGCATGGTATGCGTATCCCGTGCCCTTCTCTTTGCTTTTGAACGTGATGACCTTGCTGCGGCATGAACTGCTGAACTCGCGCTGGCAGGTGCTGTCGTTTATCATTTTCACTACAGCGTCCACATCACTTTGTTGGGTATGGCTGGAGTCGGGTTTGGAGATGAGTTTGCCGTCCTCGGTGAGTAGCAGAAAAAAGGTGGAGGGGTAATTGTGTCTGGTGTTCAAGGTATCGATGATGCCCTCGGTCGACAGGTCGATACCGAATGTGCCAACGATTTTGCCGTTTTCGTCGGTGAGGGGCATGGCATAGGTCGTCACTACCTTGCCGCAACCATCGACATCCAGATAGGGGTCGCTCCACGAGGGAGTGTTGTTCAAGACGGCTTGCTGGTAAAACTCGCGTTGAGTGTAGTCATGCAACTCATTGGCAACTTGCTTGGTATAGATACTGTCACCACGACGGATGGCCACTGGCTCAAACAGCCGTGGACGATCGGGATAGTACTCTGGAGTAAAAGCCGTAAAACAAGTCATCACGTCTTGATTGGATGTAACAAGTCGTTTGAGGATGCGGGGAATGCTATCGGGTTTCTTGAGTTGGTGTTGGATAGGCCATAGATAGTTGCGCACCATTGCCTCGTGGGACTTGAGCATACTCTTGACAACCACTGCCTTCAAGGTCATCTCGTTCTCGGCGCGGATATCAAGACCTTCCTCAACCATGTTGTGGGCATAGTTGTATTGAGCAAGCGATATGAGTTCGATAAGTGCACCAGCAAGCAGGATGAGGGCAATGGCCGATATGGACTTGCGGTAATGGCTCCAATTGAATTTGTTAAACAGTTGTTTGAACGTCATGACTTGGTCATTGAATAGATATTCAATTTTGTAGGCTATTATTCATCGAATGTACAAAGGTATAAATTTTTGATAAAATATATAATGTGTTTTGGAGTTAAAATAATTGCATTGTTAATAAAAATAATAGGGCCGCCTGGATGAGCGACCCTATATATGTTTCTCTTGCGATGGCTTGACGCGGTGTCAATCCTCGTCTTGTCCGTTCTGCTTGGCGATGCGCTTGCGCTCGAGTTCGTCAAGGATGATCTTGCGCATGCGTATGTGGTTGGGAGTGATTTCCACATACTCGTCGGCCTTGATGTATTCCAGGGCCTCCTCGAGGCTGAACACGATGGGCGGCACGATTTTTACCTTGTCGTCTGCACCGCTGGCACGCATGTTGGTCAGTTTCTTCGACTTGGTGACGTTGATGACCAGGTCTTTCTCCTTGGTGTGTTCGCCCACTACCTGACCGCCATACACGTCCTCCTGTGGGAAGATGAAGAAGCGGCCGCGGTCCTGCAGCTTGTCGATGGCGTAGGCATAGGCCGTGCCACCTTCCATGGCCACGAGCGAACCGTTGGTGCGGCGTGAGATCTCACCCTTCCAGGGCTCATAGTCCAGGAAACGGTGGGCCATGATGGCCTCGCCGGCACTGGCCGTCAGCACGTTGGTGCGCAGGCCAATGATGCCGCGTGACGGAATCTTGAACTGGAGGTGGATGCGGTCGTTCTGGGTCTCCATCATAGTCATCTCGCCCTTGCGGCGGGTAACCATGTCAATCATCTTGCTGGAGTATTCCTCGGGCACATTGATGCTCAGTTCCTCGATGGGCTCGCACTTCACGCCGTCGATGGTCTTGATGATGACCTGGGGCTGGCCCACCTGGAGCTCATAGCCCTCGCGGCGCATCTCCTCGATGAGCACCGACAGGTGCAGCACGCCGCGGCCAAACACGTTCCACGCGTCCTCGTTCTCGGTGCGCTCGACGCGCAAGGCCAGGTTCTTGTCCAGCTCGCGCTGCAGGCGGTCCCAGATGTGGCGCGAGGTCACATACTTGCCGTCCTTGCCAAAGAAGGGCGAGTCGTTGATGCAGAAGCGCATCGACATCGTGGGCTCGTCAATAGCGATGCGGGGCAGCGCCTCGGGGTTGGTGGGCAGGGTAACGGTGTCGCCAATCTCAAAGCCTTCCAGGCCAATGATGGCGCAGATGTCACCGCTGCTCACGCTCTCGACATGCTTCTGTCCCATGCCCTCAAAGGTGCGCAGCTCCTTGATTTTCTGCTTCACCACTTCGCCGTCTTTTTTGCACAGGGCGACCTCCATGCCGTCCTTGAGCGTGCCGCGGTGCACGCGGCCCACGGCGATACGTCCCACGTAGCTGCTGTAGTCCAGCGACGTGATGAGCATCTGGGCGTCACCCTCGAGCATCTCGGGCTCGGGGATGTATTTGATGATGGCGTCGAGCACGGCGGTGATGTTGTCGGTGGGCTCGCGCCAGTCCTCGCTCATCCAGCCCTGTTTGGCCGAGCCGAACACGGTGGGGAAGTCCAGCTGGTCCTCGCTGGCATCGAGGTTGCACATCAGGTCAAACACCATCTCCTGCACCTCGTCGGGGCGGCAGTTGGGCTTGTCCACCTTGTTGATGACAACGATGGGCTTGAGACCCAGTTGCAAGGCCTTCTGCAGCACAAAACGTGTCTGGGGCATCGGGCCCTCAAAGGCGTCCACCAGCAGCAGACAGCCGTCGGCCATGTTGAGCACGCGCTCTACCTCACCGCCAAAGTCGCTGTGACCCGGGGTGTCGATGATGTTGATTTTGTAGCCGTTGTAGGAGATGGACACGTTCTTGGACAGGATAGTGATGCCGCGCTCGCGCTCCAGGTCATTGCTGTCCAGGATTTGAGTACCCATATTTTGGTTATCGCGGAACAGGTTTCCTGCCGCTAACATCTTATCTACCAGAGTTGTTTTGCCATGATCGACGTGCGCGATGATGGCCACGTTGCGGATGTTTTGCATATTGCCTTCTTTAATTTGGGTGCAAAGGTACTGCAAGTCGAGCGAAATGCCAAGCAAAAAGCCATTTTTGCTCGCATTTCCTCGACGTAGCCTACCTTCGCCGAAGGCAAAGGTACAAAAAAGGTTTCAGGTATCAGGCTTTAGACTTTAGGTTTTTTATTATCTTTGCTGCCAATAATCCATTTAAACTTTTAATGACAATGAACAAGATTGCTTTAGTGACTGGCGCGACCAGCGGCATCGGAGAGGCCTGCGCGCGCAAACTGGCCATGATTGGCTACAACATGATTATCACTGGCCGCAGGGCCGATCGTCTGGATGCTGTTGCCCACGATTTGTCGGCCATGGGCGTCGGGGTCATCACCCTCGAGTTCGATGTGCGCGACCGCGAGGCTGCAGCAGCGGCTATCAACAGTTTGCCCCCCGAGTGGCAGGACATCGACGTGCTGGTCAACAATGCCGGTGGAGCCTTGGGTCTTGAGCCCGAGTACGAAGGTAACTTTGAGGATTGGGATGCCATGATCGACGCCAATGTCAAGGGTCTGTTGACGATGACCCGTCTCATCGTGCCCGGCATGGTCAAGCGCGACCGCGGCCACGTGGTGAACATCGGCAGTGTGGCCGGTGACGCCGCCTATGCCAACGGCAACGTCTATTGTGCCACCAAGGCAGCCGTCAAGGCCCTGAGCGACGGTCTGCGCATCGATGTGGCCCACACCAGCGTGCGCGTGACCAACATCAAGCCCGGCCTGGTCGAGACCAACTTCTCGGTCATCCGTTTCCACGGCGACAAGGAGAGAGCCGACAACGTCTATAAGGGCATCCAACCCCTCACCGGCGCCGATATCGCCGAGTGTGTCGCTTTCGCCGTGAGCGCCCCCGCCCACGTCCAGATCGCCGAACTCCTCGTCCTGGCCACCCACCAGGCCAGCGGCAGCGTCATCCACCGCCAATAACACACACCAAACAACACCCATTAGTCAAACAACACAACCCATAGTCAAACAACTTGAACAACTTTAAACAACATCAACAACAAGAATTTAATATTTAAGTTGTTAGCGTTGTTTTGGGTTGTTCAAGTTGTTTGATAAAAAAGTGTGTTGGTTGACTAAGCGTGTTGTTTGATAAACTGTGTCGTTTGGTTTTTAGGAGATGTTGGGGTCCTCCAGGCCGTAGTGGCGTTTGCGGTCCATCCACAGTAGCAGGCTGGCGGTGACGATGGCTCCCACGCCGATGATGGCGAAGATGATGAGCGAGTGGGTGTAGTCCACCTGGTCGCCCACGGTGTTGCGCTCCAGCACCTTGCCGATGAGCACGGGGATGAGCATCAGGCCGATGTTCTGGATGTAATAGATGATGGAGTAGGAGGTACCCAACTGCTTCATCGGCACGATTTTGGGTACTGCGGGCCACAGGGCCGCGGGCAGCAGCGAGAAGGCGATGCCCAGCACGCACATCAGCGTCACGGCCAGCCAGCTGGCGTTGCCTGGCATGGCAAAAATGATGAGTACCAGAGTGAGCATCACGCTACCGATGACCATCATCGTGGCGCCGCGGCCTTTCTTGTCACACCATCCGCCGAACAGCGGTGTCAGCACAATCGAGGTGAAGGGCAGGATGGCGGGGATAAGTCCGGCCAAATGGCTGTCAACGCCATACTTGGAAATCATCAGTTTGGTGGCAAAATCCAGGAAGGGGTAGAGTGCCGAGTAATAAAACAGGCACAGCAGGGTAATGAGCCAGAAGCCCGGATTCTTGATCGTGAGTTTCATGTCCGAGAAATGGAACTGCTCGTCGTCTTGGGCTGCAGGAGACGCGAGATTTTGCGTATCTGCCGATAGCTCCTTATCCAGACGGCGGTCCATCGTGCAGTAATACAGATAGGCGATAAGGCCCACGCCCACGCTGAACACGCCGATGAGGATGGGACGCGGCAGGCCCCATTTCAAAGCAATGATGGGGCTGAGCCCCAGCGCCAGTGCGGTTCCCAACCTTGCCATGGCCACTTGCAGACCCATCGCCAGGGCCATCTCCTTGCCCGAGAACCAGCGCACCACGACCTTTGACACCGTGATACCGCACATCTCATAGCCGATGCCAAAGAAGGCAAATCCCAGCGCGGCCAGTGCCACCTGTCGCTTGATCGTTCCCAACAAGGGCACGTTCCACATCGGGTCGGGTGACGTGTAGGTGATGACACCATAGACGGCAGCCGCCCCGGCCAGCATCAGCACACACGAGAGGACGCCCGTGAAGCGCACACCCATCTTGTCGAGGATGATACCGCCCACAAACAGCATCAGCAGGAACACGTTGAAGAAACCCCTTGAGCCGGCAAAGATGCCGAACTCACCGCTGGTCCAACCCATGCCGCCGTCGCCAGCGGCTTTCTCGAGCATAAACTGCAGCGGGGACATCTCCTTGGCGACAACATAGCCCGCCATCATTGTGAATGACACAATAGCGAGCACGGTCCACCGTGCCCACGCCTTGTTCGCTATCGTGTTTTTAACCTCGTCTCTCATAGTGGGTCGTTTTGTAGAGACGCAAAATCTTGCGTCTCAATCATGGTGTTTATCGTAATAAATAGGGACCTTAAAGTCATTTAAGTCCTTAAGGTCCCTAAAGTCCTTTAAAAGATTTGCTAAAAGCTAAACGCTCTAAGCCCTATGCCAATTAAGCCTCAGGCTTGATGTTGGGCTCTTCAAGGCCGAGGTGTTTCTTCTTGTCAACAACCTTGAGGTAGAGACCGAACAGCAGGGCTGCGATACCCAGGCAAGCCAGCATCACGAGCGGCCAGGTATAGTTGTACTGGGTCGGATCGGTAATGCCGGGGTTGGTCTTGTCAAGAAGCTTGCCGATAGCCATCGGGAAGAGCCACAGACCGATGTTCTGAATCCAGAAAATCAGCGCATAGGCGCTACCGATAATCTTGGCA
>CADBDH010000016.1 GCA_902793405.1 uncultured Bacteroidales bacterium
AGGAATGACACCCGATGCGTTGATGTTGCGCTGGAAAATCTCGGCATAGCCAGCCAGAGCGTTAACGCTCTCCTGGATGCGGGCACCGCCCGAGTCGTTCAAGCCAACTACAGGTGCGCCCTGCTTCATAGCCAGGTCCATCACCTTACACATCTTCAATGCCATGGTCTCACCTAGCGAACCGCCAATGACGGTAGCGTCCTGGGCAAAGACGTAAACAAGACGTCCGCCAACGGTACCGAAACCGGTAACAACGCCGTCGCCGTCATAGGTCTTCTTCTCCATGCCGAAGTTGGTGCAGCGGTGCTGAACAAACATGTCCAGTTCCTCGAAGCTGCCCTCGTCAAGGAGCATGTTGATGCGCTCACGGGCAGTGAATTTGCCCTTCTCGTGCTGCTTGGCAATGGCTTTTTCGCCACCGCCCAGGCGTGCTTTCTCGCGACGCTCAATCAGCTCTTGAATCTTATCAAGTTGTTTTCCCATGATCTGGTCGTCTTGATTATTTCTTTTTGGGGTCTTCACAGAGTTCAATCAGAGCTCCACAAGTGGTCTTGGGATGCAGGAAGGCGATGTTCAGGCCCTCAGCGCCCTTGCGGGGCTTCTCGTCAACAACGCGGCCACCTTTCTCCTGAACCTCGGCGAGGGCGTTAGCCACGCCATCTTCGATAGCAAATGCAATGTGCTGGATGCCACCACGGCCACCGTTCTTCTCGATGAACTTGGCGATAGCGCTCTCGGGGGCAGTAGCCTCAAGAAGCTCAATCTTGGTCTGACCCACCTTGAAGAAAGCGGTCTTTACCTTCTGGTCAGCAACTTCTTCGATTGCAAAGCACTTGATGCCCAGCATGTTCTCATAGAAAGGAATAGCCTCCTCGAGCGAGGTGACTGCGATTCCCACGTGTTCGATGTGTGAAATGTTCATAACTTTCTGGTTTTTAAACAATTATTTAATGTTAATAAGTAGGTTTTCAAAATAACGCACAAAATTACAAAAAATATCTTTTATATAATGTGGTATGCTGACGAAATCATTTATTAAATTTGCAAAAAAATATTGAAATCTGGACTATGCTAACAGCATTCATCATTTTGTCTGTCATATCACTGTTGATACTAGTTGTCGCCGTGGTTATCATGCTGGGGCGCGGCGACGACTTTATCGTTGGATACAATACCGCATCCAAGAAGAGCCGCGACAGATATCACATCGGCCGCATTCGAGTCATTGTCGGTGTGTTGCTGATTCTTATTGCCTTGTCGTTGCCTGCTATAGCCGCCCTACTGATCATGGGCTATAAAGAGCTGGTAATGACTTTGTTGCCCGCAATGGTCTTTGTCCTGATTGCGGGAACATTCACAATTAGCCACTTTTGGGCCAAAAAGAAGGATTAGAGTGTGTACTATTCCCTTGTGAATCAAGGGAGAGGATAGGCTATTTCAATCGGTAGAAGTAGCCCAGCGTTACCATGATGGTCATGGAATTGGAACCAGAGAAGGTGTCGGTCTTGTGGTTGGGGAATACATCGGTCAGACCATAGTAAAAACGGCCCTCGAGCAGGACGGAGTGCTTGTGGTTCAAGTTTAATTCCATACCGGCTCCGGCGCAGATGCCGTAGTCAAGCCTGTTTTTGACTTTCATCGTCATTTGCTCGATGTGGCGTGGATCGTTGATGAAATAATCCATGCCTGCCGCATCCTGATAGGCGAAATTGGACTTGATGCCATCGCCCAGCATGACATTGATTTCAGGTCCAAGATTGAAGAACCCCTTGACCCGTTGACTGCCAAAGAAGATGTGGGTCATGATGGGCAGTTCCAGATAGGTGAACTGGTGGTTGTACTTGTAGTCGGCGTCTTTGAACACCTCTTTCCATCCGCGTTGCGTCATGTTGAGCTCGGCAATGAGCCCAAAGTTCTTCTCTTCAATATAACGGAACATCACACCAGCCGTCATGCCGGGCAACATGGTCTGTTCCACGCTGGGGTTGAAATTGACCCGCGAGAATGTGGCACCGGCCTTGCCTCCCACGGCAATAGTCCCCTGGTAATGGACCTGTGCCGTGGCCAGTAGGGTGGTCAGCAACGCTAAGATTAGTGCGAAATGCCTCATTTCACATTGACGGTAATCTGATGGTCGGTCGAGAAATGAACAATCTCAACGGCTTGATTGGTGAATCCGCGCCAGTTGTCACCACGTTCCCAGCGGAAACTGGTCTGAACACCTTCATACAACGGCGTCTCCTCATCGATGAGGCCGTCAACGCCTAACGACTTGAGCAGATACATGCCGGTGTCCCAGCCATAGAGTGCCATGTAGGGCTCGCCAGGCAGCGGCTCCCCTTCAAAGTTGGCTTTGTAAGCCGATTCCAGATTGCGGGTGCGATAGCCCTTGGCGTTGAAGAAGCGCGAGAACATGTAGGTATCGATGTCCTGCAGGTCGGTCTGGTAGTCCTTGAGGTACAATACGTATTCGGGATAGGCAATGAGGGCCAGGTCGCAGTCAAAACGTTCTTTTTTGACTTCCTTGAGCGCCTTGATGTATTTCTTGATGAGCGCCTTGTCTCCCGACGAGGGGATGAACACATACTTTGAACCGGGATTCATCTTGTTGGAGATGTCATTGTAGGTCAAATCACCATTCACATTGATGGTCTCGGTGCTGTATTTCTTGTGTGTGATGTGTTTGCGTATGTGCTCAAACATCTCCTTGTCGTTATCGCTGGAGGCCGATAGGAATACCACGTTATAGCCCTTGAAGCGCTCGTCGAACCACCTCATCACATTGTGCATCAGTTCGTCCGTGGGCGTGTTCACTTGATAGACATAGGGGTTGTCGAGGTAGTCCTCGTTCTTGGTCGTGAAGCAGTTCATCACGGGCACGCCGTTAGCTTTGCCAAAGGCATTGATTCTCGACAGTTGCTGGGGCTCGCTGGGCGCAATAATCATGTTCATGGTCTTGAGCTCAGGCAAGGCAAGAATGCTGTCGGTGACATTCAGGTTGTGCTGGGTGTCATACACCTTGAGATTGATGTGCTTATTGTTCTCATCGGCATTTTCGAGTGCCAGCAGGAATCCCTTGTAGAAATCGGTGTAGAGATAGGCCTGTTTGGGTGGCGCGCTCTTGTGCAGCTGGAAGGGAAGCACCATGGCGATGTTCACCTCGTTCTCCAGGCGCTTGGCAACCAAGCTGTCATACAGGTCATTGATGCGGGGCTCATAGTAGGCACGCAACTCCTCGAGAGGGATAGTCGCCATGTCGCCGGTGACGCGCTCGGCATAGGGCTTGGGCAGGGTGATGACCTTGCCTTTCTTGGCTTTCTTCAGATCGGGGTTGGCTGCTTTGAGCTCATCCTCGGTGATGCCGTTATCGGCAGCAATCGAAGCATAGGTCTCGCCGCGTTTCACTTCATATTTGTAGTTGCGGCGGCTCATGCGCTCATAAATGAAGGGCAGGGCAGAGTTGGGGATCACTTTCACACGGGCCCCGGTGGTGTATTCACTGGGTTTCAATCCGGGATTGGTAGTGATGATGCCCTCGATGGTGGAGTTATACTGCTTGGCTATGGTGTAGATGTCCTCGCCATCTTTGATGTCGTGAAAGACAGGCTCACCAGCCTGTGATCCAGCCACCTGTGCGGTGCTGTTGCTGAAAGCATTGATAACCTGTTGATTGGGATTAATGGTGGCTGTTGCGCTGCTCGAGGCGGGAATGGTCAGTTTTTGCCCGATCTTTATGCCGTTCTCTGAATTGGGGTTGCTGGCAATGAGTTCATCAACAGTGACTCCATAGCGTTTGGCCAGACCGTAGAGCGTTTCGCCCTGCTCCACAACATGAATTGTGGTGTTTGAAGCAGCCTCGGGTTTAGTGGCCTTGGCATTTGCCCCCACAGGGAAATACAGCGTCATTCCGTTGGAAATGCCGTCTGCAGCATCGGGATTGTTCTGGATAATGTAGTCTTTGGTTACTCCCAGTTTTGCGGCAATGTCATAGATGCTCTCGCCATTGCTGGTGTCGTAACGGTAATACTCTGTTCCACCGATTTGAGTCGTGGGCAAATTCATTTGAATCTGTGCCGATGTTGAAACGGCAATCGACAGAAAAGCCAGCGCAATGATATTTTTGAATTTCATAATCAATAAATTATCTATGTATGCTTAAAGTAATGGTCGAACATATTGGCAGTTTTCGTGCCAATACATTCGGCAAATTTACTAATTTTTACTTGGAAATGGGGTCAAACTCCCATAAAAAAACCGAAAAATCT
This sequence comes from uncultured Bacteroidales bacterium, assembly GCA_902793405.1. GTDB lineage: Bacteria > Bacteroidota > Bacteroidia > Bacteroidales > Muribaculaceae > Sodaliphilus. The sequence continues at coordinate 4,266 of CADBDH010000016.1, forward strand.
ATTTGGGGTTGACAACCCTGTCCCCGATGAAGGCTGCCAGCTTGTGCCTGGTAGCATAAAGCCCTTGCAGCTGTTCCATGAGTTGTGGCTGCTCGTCGGGTGAGGCTTGGGCAATTTTTGACTTGAGGTCATTGATGCGCTGTACAAGAATGGCGTTTTTCCAGTTGAAAAGCCGCTCGGGAACCAGATGAATCAATTTGTCGCGTTCCTCGACGATGACGGCAAACTGAGTGTGTATCTTGCTGAGTTGTGGCAGGTTCTCGGCTGCCAATTCGCAGGCCAGTTGGCGCACAGGGTCGTCATCAAGCGAACACAGGGCTTTCATCAGGTAACCGCAGTTGTATTCCATCAATTCATTATTGGCCCTGGCAATTGCCTTGGCGTTGACTGATTTTTCTTTTTGTTCCAATGCGAGGATGAGTGCGGTACTGTCGAGAGCGTCTAACTCGTTGTATCCAAGCTCTTTCATTTCTTCGGTGATGTATTCTTGGGTGCGTACCTCGAGTTGGCTTTTGAACGTGCCCAGGTCACGATAGTAGGTGTCGATGTACTGTTTGGCAATCTCGAATGTGTGACGGTACAGCGGGTCGCTGAAGCTCATGTTGTCCAACAGCAATTCGTTGTTGATATACTCCAGAACGGTAGTGGGTCTCACAGTTCCGTCTTCATATTCGGTATCGGTCAGATAGCACATACCGTAATTGACAATGAGCCTGATGACCTCGCGTTCCTGAACATGGACATTATCGGACCTGTTCTTGCTGTACGGCACATCTTGGACAGGTTGTTGCGCGTCCGTGTCGCCGGTATATCCATCGGCAGGATGGGGTGCATCAGTCGGCGTTTCATCGGTCTGGGGAATGCCGGCCATGCGTTGCTCGCGCGCATGTTGCAATTGGCGTTCTTTGCGCCATTGCTCGATATACTTGTCGCTGTAGTACTTAATCTGACGTAGGATGGTCTGCTCGTCCATGTCAAACAGGTTGCTGCACTCCTTGGCGTAAACCATGCGGGCGATTTCGTCGGGGATGATGGCAATGGACTTGACTACGTCGGTAATGGCAGCTGTGCGTTTAATGGGGTCGTTCTGTGCGTCTTTAAGCACCACGCTTGTCTTGAAATGGATGAAGTCAGTCTCGTTTTGTTTGATGTATTCCTCAACCTCGGCAAAGCTATGGGCGCGAACAAACGAGTCGGGATCGTCCTCGGGAGGCAAAGGCAACACTTTGATATTCAGACCTTCTTTCAACAGCATGTCCACACCGCGAATGGCAGCTTTGATACCAGCGGCATCGCCATCGAACATCTCAGTCACATTCTTGGTATATCTACTAATCAAATGGATATGGCCTTCGGTTAATGCTGTGCCAGAAGAAGCAATAACGTTCTTGAAACCAGCCTGGTTCATAGAGATGACATCGGCGTATCCTTCAACAATAAAACACTTGTCTTGTTTGCTGATCTCTCGTTTTGCCTGATACAGGCCATAGATAGCATTGCGCTTGGAATAGATGGTTGACTCGGGTGAGTTGACGTATTTTGCGATATTCTTGTCCTTCTTGAGCGTTCTACCACCAAAGGCGATAACTTTGCCGGCAATGTTCATGATGGGAAATATGACACGACCACGAAAACGGTCACGTCCGCCGCCACGCTCATCGGGAATGCACAGGCCTACATCAAATAACAGCTGAGGATTAAATCCTTGTGATACAGCCGCTTTGTACAGTTCGTCATAACCCTCGCTAGAGTAACCCAGGCGGAACTCTTTGATGGTCGCATCGTTGAAGCCACGTTCTTTGAAATAAGAGAGTCCGATGTCTTGCCCTGATTGCGTCTCGTGCAACTGTTTCTCGAAATAGTCGCATGCCCACTCGTTGAGCATGAGCATGGCTTCACGCTCACTTTGTGCCTGTTTTTCCTCGTCGGTGAGCTCCTTTTCCTGGATCTCGATATGATATTTGCGGGCCAGATAGCGCAAGGCTTCGGGAAAGCTGAGCTGTTCGTGCTTCATGATGAAGTGAATGGGACTGCCACCCTCGCCGCAAGAAAAACATTTACATAGACCTTTCGCTGGAGATACCCAAAAAGAAGGGCGCCTATCGTTATGAAAAGGGCACAATCCAACCCAGTTAGCACCACGACGTTTTAGTGCGACAAAATCACTTACCACATCAACGATATCGGCTGCATCAAGAATTTGTTGTACTGTGCTTTCGTCAATCATCTTTCAAGTGTTACTTTAATTGTTTTGTTGTGCCGTGCATACTGCATCGGGAATCAACGCCTGGTCAACGGTTGAAACACCATGAAGCCTCAATTCCATCGCGTCATCCTTGAATGCGGACCGAAATTTCTGGGTGTTGCCGCCCATCATGCGCAGTGACTCGCGGTAGGCTTCGATGGCTTGTTGCGTAAGGCCTTGACACAGCATCACATGGCCACGATTGAGCAGGTCTTGGGGCGAGGGCTTGTCGTCACGGATGATGCGGTCATAGTAATCCATCGCCCGGTCATAGTCATTCAACAGGAATGAGCACCATGCGATAGGTCTCCAGGCCCGGTGCTTGGCATTGGGCATCAGATCGGCCTTGAAATACTGCTGCAGGGCATCGTTGGTGCGGTTGAGTTCGAGCAGGACGTGACCGATGGTCAGCGTTAGTGACACATTGTTGGGGTTCATGGCCTCGGCCCTGCGGTAATACTCCAGCGCCATGTCGAGTTTGCCCACCGCACGGTAGCAGGCGGCAATGTGACGGATGTTCCAAGCGTCTTCCTCGTGAAGCAGTTCATACCTTTTATAGTAGGTGAGGGCCTGTTCGGGTTTGCCCGCATTCTGGTAGGCGAAACCGATTTTCTGATAAATATGGTCATCGTTCACGTCGTCCAAACCTTCGAGGCGCGTGAAGCAATGAATGGCGTCGTCGTAGAACTCGTTCTTGAAATACAGAGCCCCCAGCAGCTCCAGCACGTGGGCATCGCGTGTCACTTGAGCCAATGGCAGGCAGTCGGTCATGTCAAGCCCCGGATTGTCCATCACGGCAATGAACTCGCGGCGCCGTGAGAACAATTTAAAGAAACGGTACAGGTCCTGAACAAAGGCATTGATGATGCTGACGCGCTGTTTGCGGTTGTCGGGCAGTTCGGCTTGACGAGCCTCGCTCAATGCGGCATTCTGCTCCTCGAGTTGGGCCGACATCATGCTGCGCTGGGAATCGGGCAGCGCCCCCAACGACAGGCAGAAAGAATACTTGTCGCTGTTGCAGAGGTAGGGCGCGTGCTGGACGACTTCGGCCAACGCAAGTTTTCCGGCGCCCAGGTTCTCGAGTACTGTCGAGTGGGCGGGATAAAACGGCAAGAACCAGTTGCTCAGCGTCTTGAAGAAGGGGAAGGTCTTCAAGTGGGCAAAGGTGGCAATGAAGACGTCGCTGCCCTCGAGTTGCATGGCATTGAACTCTTCAATCTTGCGGGTAATGCCTGACTGGTCCAGCCAATCCTGCCACTCGGGATTGGCCTCAATATCGCTCAAGTCAATGATTTGCGTGTCTTTGTCCTTGAGCTTGTCGATGATGTCGGGACGCATCTTCATGATGTTGGGGATGAGGTCGTCGCGAACACGGTGCTTCACGTTCTCGGTATTGCGCGAACGGGCCAGCTGCGCCTGTATGCTCCACACGTCATATTTGAAGTCGGGATTGTCGAGCATGGCATCGATGCGGGTGTGGATGGCCTTGGACGCCGAGGTGCGGCGCTTGTGGGCCAGCATCGCTAGCATGGCACACGTCAGAGCCCTGATCTGCACTTGCGGGTCGTCACTCATCGAGTATGCTTCCAGCAGAATGAGCAGTTTGCTCTCGTCATAGAATTTCATCAATCCCAGCAGCAGGGCGGCAATCAACAGGCAACGGGTGTGAACGGGCAGGATGTCACCGTTGATGCACAGCTTCAGGGTGTTAGCGTCATCGGCCGACAGGGGAAATGATGACCATATTCTGTTGAACAGTTTTGTCTCGAGTGCTTCGGTCTGGTGCAGAAGTGACAAAATGACATGACTATCACCCTGTTCGGTAGTGCCCGATTGCACCAGAGACAATTCCTTGAGGGACTCGCGATACTCATCGACAATATTGACAAGAGATGCGTTGCCGAGCTCGCGGCGTCGGGTATAGAACACCTCGGGGCTGGTGCGCTCCAGCAGTCCCATATAGCACTGGTCGTTGAGGGTATATAGCGATTGGCGGATGCCAGTCAGGATCTCATCCCGTTGAGGATCCATCACGCCTTGTTCCAAATACCTGAGCATGAACGTGTAAGACATGCGCAAACGAACAAGTTCGTCGTTTATGTCGGCACGTCCCGATTCGGTCACAAGCTTCGATAAATGCTCAAACGCATCGTTGATGGCTGCCTCATCGATACACTGAGTTGCTGACTGATGTTCTTTTTCTATTTCCTGTAAAGTCATGGGTTGTCCAAAAAGATAGTTTGCCGATAACGTAGCAAATACCATGCAAAAGTAACAATTATTGCCGTGAAAAGCGAATTTTCTGGGTGAATAATGTTGATTATAGAAATATTTCCTTAATTTTGCCGCAAAATTAATAATACACATCAAAACGATACTAATATGGTTATTCAACGAATCCAATCTGTTTACCTGCTCATTGCAGTGATTTTAATGGTGATATTCGCTTTTTTCCCCGCTCTGTCGTTTGAGCTGGCGGACAAGACTGTCCTTTACGGCGCTCTCGAGACGGGCAGGGCAGGTAGTATGCACATCGACCCGCTGCTGTTCACGCTCATCATTCTCATTTCTCTCCTTGCGCTCATCGATATCTTCCTCTATAAGAACCTTCAGCGCCAGATGACAGTCTGCTTCGTTGACATTATCATTGGCCTGGCAATGCTTGTTGCCATTGGCATTCAGGCATTTGTCGTTGGTAACCGTGAGGGCTGGACCGTATCATGGCAATGGTATGTTCTGCTGCCGGTACTGTCCATCATCTTCCTGATGATGGCTCACAAGGCCATGTCCCGCGACAAGAAGAAACTTCTCGACGCCGACCGCTTGCGTTAATAATGCGGTAATTCCTTAATCTAACAACTTGTCTTAGAACAACTACTACAATACGATGGTTACAGCAATGGTCATCATCTTTGTAATCGGCTATGTGCTGATTGCATTGGAACATCCGTTACACATGAATAAGGCGACATTCGCCTTGATTACCTGTGGAATCTTGTGGTCTCTTTATGCGATCATGGGGCATGACCCCGAGATGCATGAAGCCATAGTGACTCAGTTGGGTGACGCATGTGAGATTGTTGTGTTCCTCATCGGTGCCATGACCATTGTCGAGATTATCGACCGTTATGGCGGTTTTGCCTTCATCACCGAGCACATCCAGACCAAGAGCAAGAAGAAGCTGTTGTGGATCATGTGCTCCCTGTCATTTATCATGTCGGCCGTGCTCGACAACATGACCACCACCATTATCATGGTGATGATGTTGCGCCGCTTGCTCAGTGACCAGAAGGAGCGTTGGCTCTTTGCCGGCCTCATCGTTATCGCCGCCAATGCCGGCGGTGCGTTCTCACCCATTGGCGATGTGACGACCATCATGCTGTGGATGGATGAGAAGGTGAGCTCTGTGGGTCTGATACTCAACCTGTTGCTGCCCAGCATCGTTGCCATGGTTATTCCCGTCTTCATTGCCCAGTTCTACCTCGAGGAGGGTAGGGTGCAGACGGTGACCAGGCTTGCCGACAAGCATCCTGACCTGCATGAGCGCCATCCTCACTTGAGCAGGGCCATGCTCATCATCGGCGTGTCGGGCTTGCTGTTTGTCCCTGTTTTCAAGACGGTTACGGGACTGCCCCCCTTCATGGGCATCATGTTGTCGCTGGGTGTGATTTGGGGTGTGACCGAGTTCTGGGTGAAGCATTTCAAGATTGATTCCAAGATGGGTGGCCGTGTATCGTCGGCCCTCCACACCATCGATATGCCCACCATCCTGTTCTTCTTGGGCATTCTCATGGCCGTGTCGGCATTGTCACAGGTAGGCATTCTGGCTGATTTGGCCCAAGGTATGAACACCAGAATACATGAGCCGATGCTGATGACCACCATCATCGGTGCACTGTCATCCATCGTCGATAATGTGCCGCTGGTATCGGCTTGCATCAAGATGTTCGAGAATATGGCTCCTGCCGGCACGACCGATCCCTATTTGCTGACGTTTGTCGAGGATGGCCTGTTCTGGCACTTGCTCACCTTCTGCGCCGGCGTGGGCGGCTCGTTGCTGATCATCGGCTCGGCAGCCGGTGTAGTGGCAATGGGCATCGAGAAGATACCTTTCTTCTGGTACTTCAAGCGCATTTCATGGATGGCCCTGGTTGGCTATCTGGCCGGTGTGGGCATCATCTATCTGGAGAGCCTGTGTCCGTTCTTCCTGTCTTAGGCTGACGGTCAATAAGAGAGAAAATAAATCACCCCACTTCATCACATGCGATGGAGTGGGGTGATTGTTTTGTTGCAGGCGCGGGTCAGGTGATTTCGCCTCCGGTGTACAGCTGGTAATACTTGCCGTGCTGTGCAAGCAGTTCCTCGTGGGTGCCGCGTTCGATGATGCGGCCCTTTTCCAGAACGATGATGCAGTCGCTGTTGCGCACGGTTGACAGGCGATGGGCGATCACAAATGTGGTGCGTCCCTTCATCAGTGAGTCCATACCGCGCTGGACAAGCTTCTCGGTGCGCGTGTCGATGCTGCTGGTGGCCTCGTCAAGGATGAGCACGGGCGGGTTGGCAACCGCAGCGCGGGCAATGGCCAGCAACTGCCGCTCTCCTTGACTCAGATTACCGCCATCGGCATTCAGCACAGTGTGGTAGCCGTCGCTCAAGCGGCGGATGAAGCTGTCGGCGTTCACGAGCTTTGCCGCCTCGATACATTCCTGGTCGGTCGCTTCCAGCCGGCCATAGCGGATGTTGTCCATCACGGTGCCAGTAAACAGATGAGTCTCCTGCAGCACCATGCCCAGACCATGACGCAGGTCACGCTTGCTGACGTCGTTCACGCTGATGCCGTCGATGGTGATTTTCCCGTCCTGGATATCATAGAAACGGTTAATCAGGTTGGTGATGGTCGTCTTGCCGGCCCCAGTGCCGCCCACGAAGGCGATTTTCTGGTCGGGCATGGCGTCAATGTCTATGTCGAACAGCACCTGTTTGTCTTCGTTGTAGCCGAAGTCCACATTGTTGAATTTGACACCGCCTGACACCTTGACATAGCGGGTCTTGCCCGTCTCCATAGGTATCTTCCAGGCCCAGATGCCTGTGTGCTGCTGGCACGGGTGCAGCAGGCCGTCGTCTCCGCGTTTGGCGTTGACCAGCTGGACTTTTCCTGTATCGACCTCAGGTGCCTGGTCAAGTACTTTGAAGATGCGGTCGGCGCCCACCGATGCGTTGAGCACGCTGTTGATCTGCTGGCTGATGCTGGCGATGGGGCGTGCGAAGCTCTTGTTGAGCGTGAGGAATGCCACCAGTGTACCCAGGGTCATTCCGGTGTGGCCATTGATGATGAGCGCGGCGCCCAACACGCCCATGAGCACATAGCTCAAGTGCCCCAGGTTGCCGTTGACCGGCATGACGATGTTGCTGATGCGGTTAGCGTCGTAGGTGTTGCTGCGCAGTTCCTCGTTGATGACTTCAAACTGCTCGATGGCCTTGTCCTCGTGGCAGAAGACCTGGACCACTTTTTGTCCCGTCATCATCTCTTCGATAAATCCGTTCACCTCGGCCAACTTTTGCTGCTGGACACGGAAGTGTTTGCGAGAGCGTTTGCCCAGATAGGTCGTTGACCATGCCATGACCAATGCCATGACGATCGACAGGATGGTCATGGGCACACTCATCACGATCATGCTGGCAAATGTGATGCCCAGCGTGATCAGTGAGTTGAATGCTTGTGGCAGACTGCCCGAAATCATCTGGCGCAGGGTGTCCACATCATTAGTATAGGTGGACATCACATTGCCGTGGGTATTGGTGTCAAAGAACTTGATGGGCAGCGTCTCCATGTGTTCAAACATGCTCTTGCGCAACTTGAGCATCGTTCCCTGGCTCACGTTGATCATCAGGCGACTGTGCAGATAAGAGCACAGAGCGCCAAAGATGAGCACGATTCCCAGCTTGACAAGCGTCACCGCCAGTGGCCCGTAGTCGGGATGAGCCTGGCCCATCAACGGCGTGATGTAGTCGTCGATAAGGGTTCGCGTGAATAGGGTAGAGGCTAGGGTAGTGCACGCTGTAATGACGATACATACCGCGACGGCCAGGAACGAGAACTTGTAGTTCTTCATCACAAACTTGAACAGCCGCCACAGGGTGCTCTTCTTGTTCACACCGGTAGTGTCGACCACAACGTGGCGGTTTCCGGGTCCTCCAGGCATTCTCATGATACACCCTCCTTTCTTTGGTTCTGCGGGCTGTCGAAATCACCGCCAGCCTCTTCCTGAATAGCACAGATTTCTTGGTAGATACGACATGACTTGAGCAGATTGTCGTGGGAGTCAAATCCCGCCATCTTGCCGTCGTCGAGCACTAGGATGCGGTCGCACTCCTTGATGCTGCTGATGCGTTGGGCGATGATGATTTTTGTCATGTCTGGCAGGTTATCGCGCAACGCGGCACGGATGCGGGCGTCGGTCGTGTTATCACAGGCACTGGTGCTGTCGTCGAGAATCATGACCTTGGGCCGTTTCAGCAAGGCGCGAGCGATGCACAGGCGCTGTTTCTGGCCTCCCGACACGTTGGTGCCGCCTTGCTCGATGCGGGTCTCATAGCCGTTGGGCATCTCCATGATGAACTCGTCGGCACACGCTACGCGGCACGCCTGTCGGCACTGCTCCAGAGTGGCGTTCTCGTCGCCCCAGCGCAGGTTGTCGAGAATCGTGCCCGAGAACAGGACATTCTTCTGCAGCACGACCGAGACGTTGTTGCGCAAGGTCTCTAAATCATAGGTATTGACGTTGTTGCCGCCAATGAGCACTTCGCCTTTAGAGACGTCGTAGAGGCGGCTCATGAGGTTGATGAGCGATGATTTGCCGCTACCGGTGCCGCCAATCACGCCAATGGACTCGCCACTGGCAATGTGCAGGTCAATATCATTGAGGGCATACTCGCCACTGCCGCCCTTATAGGCGAAAAAGACGTGGTTGAAGTCGATGCTGCCGTCAGGAATCTCGGTGATGGCGTCATCGGGATTGACAATGTCAGGAATCTCGTTAATGACCTGGGCCACACGCTGTCCGCTGGCCAAACTCTGTGTGATGGTAACGAAAATCATGCTCAGCATCATCAGCGACATCAGGATGGTCATCACATAGGTAAATAGCGACGTGAGCTGGCCGGTCGTCAAGCTGCCGCCGACCACAAACTGTGCTCCGAACCACGAGATGGCAATGATGCATCCATAGACCACCAGATTCATCACGGGTCCATTCAGGGCCATCAGGCTCTCGGCCTTGACATTGAGGTCATACAGGCGTTTGGCGGCCTTCCAGAACTTGCTGTTCTCGTGATCTTCACGCACAAACGCTTTGACAACCCTGATTCCGGTTACATTCTCCTGTACCACAGCGTTGAGCACATCATATTGCTTGAAAACCAGCGCAAACATCTTGGACACCTTTGAGATGATCAAGGCCAAGATAATACCTAGTACGACACTGGCAATGATGAAGATGAGGCTCAACTGTGGACTGATGACAAAACACATCACGATGCTCGACAACAGGTTGAATGGAGCTCGCACCGATGTACGAATAATCTGCTGGTAAGCGTTTTGCAGATTGGTCACGTCGGTTGTCATGCGAGTAACAAGGCCAGAAGTGCTGTACTTGTCAATGTCGCTGAAGGCAAACCGCTGAATGTTCTTGTACATGGCATCACGCAGGTTGCAGGCGAAGCCCGAAGAAGCATAGGACGCATACTTGCCGGCCAGGATGGCTGCCATCATGCTCAGGAATGCCATGACAACCATGATGAGGCCGTATTTGTAAACGCTGGGCATGTGGCCCGCCGTGATGCCATTGTCGATGAGTTTGGCAGTGACAAACGGAATGAGAACGTCAAGCGCTACTTCCAGCATAATAAAAACAGGCGTCAGTAATGAGGCTGTTTTGTATTGCTTGACGTGTCTGAGCAATGTCTTTAACATTATTATATTGTTTTGATAGTTTCAAAGCAACAAAGATAGTTAACTTTTACGATAATGTGGCAAAAAGTGACTAAAATTAACCGAATAAGTAGTTATGCTTCACAATTATTTGTCAGTAGTTTATAATATAAATATTTAGTTTAAATATGATGATATATATCATTGATTATTAGATAATAAACTAATTTAATTCATAGATATTTTTTGCAAATTCTGGTATCGAAGGCTAATTTGTGCACAAAATGCTTACAATACAATAATCAACATCTTAAATTTATTAAATTATTACTTTATAATATGATAATTAATTTATTGTGTTATAGTGATATAATTGTTAGAATATAAATTGCAATTGTAAATTGTCTTGATTTAGAAACAAAATGAATCATTAGGATTGCTCTGGCATTGGGATGGCTCGTCCTTTTTTTAAAAAAAGCCTCGATTGTTGATATTTTTGGATGCCTAAACTCGCTGAGAATTGAAAATTTGAGAACAACTCTGGATTCCCGTCGAAGGATTTAATTCATGGTCTTCGGCAGAACGCGATAATAGAGCAGAAGTTATACTTGCAGAATCAGGCGTCAGGAGAATTCATGGAATAACGAAGCGCCAGAATTTTTTTTGTGTGAAACCTTGCCAGATAACTAGATAAACTTGAAGAAAGAAAGAGTGAGAGTGTAATATCATGAAATGGCATAATATTAGGTTCACAAAATGTGATCATATTTTGATTGAGGCGTGAGGTCCTGATAATGACCACATTCTATATATTGGATTACATTAATTAAAATAAATATTTGTATTATGTAAAATAGACTATTGGAGATCTTGAACTTCCGCTCCCCCATAACGGAAGAGGTGAAAATTAGCGTTTCTTTCTTTTTGAGTTGGATTTTGATTTGTAAATCGCTTTTCTCAGGCGGTCGGCGATTTCCTGTTCCTCGTCGGCAAGGTCATCAAGACCAATCTTCTCGTAAATGGCTTGGAGGCGATCATGAGGCTCGGGGCGTTTCTTATCGGCCTTAGCGGCTTTCTTATTAAACTTGATGGCTTCAGGCACATCACGCAGTTGTTCCATCAGCTCACCCATGCCGAAGAGGACAGCATAATTGTTTTTGTCGAGTTCCAGCGCTTTCTCCAGTTCCTTTTCGGCACCCTCCAGTTGGTCCAGAGCCATCAGCAATCGTGCTTTGCCTATCATGGCGTCGATGCAATCAGGCACAATTCTCATTGCTTTGTTGTAATTGGCCAGTGCGGAACGGATTGCGATGTCATCCAGGCGTTTGCCGTAGGGCACACTACCCTCTTCCACTACCCCACTGTCGTCCATCGCGAGAGCCTGGTCGCCCATCGACACATACTCGAGCGCGAGTTCTTGAAGCGTTTTCTTTTGGCTTTCAATCACTTGCTTCAATCGTTCGATGGTGCGGACTTGCTTCTTGAATGTGTTTAATTTTCTGGTAATCAGTCGCTTGACAGCTGGATTCTGCAGGTTGTCTCTAATCTTCATGGCATCGGCAAAGCAGTTGACACAGTCCTCAAACTCCTGATTGTCAAATGCATGCACAGCACGTCGATAGAGTTGGTTGGCACGCTCATGCTCCATCGCTTCATCGATAATCTGTCGGTTATTGAACTGGCGGCTGAAATCCACAACGGCCATACTGACGATGATGTCCCTCTCACTCAGAGGTTTAAGTAGCGTAATGCCCTCCAGCGAAGTGCATCGTGACAATGCCACATAGGTCTGCCCACCGGTGAACGCTCCACCCGCAAAGTCTATCACCACTTTATTGAAAGTGAGACCCTGGCTACGGTGGACCGTGAGTGCCCAAGCCGGTTTGATGGGTATCTGGGAGAAAGAGCCCAGCACCTTCTCCTCCACCTTTTTCTCCTTTTCGTTGTAGGTGTATTGCATGTTTTCCCAAATCTCTCGCTCGACGGCCATTTCCTTGCCGTTCTCGAGCGCGACATACACCCTGGTATCGGTCAACTTGGTTATCCTTGCAATCGTGCCGTTGCACCAGCGGCCCTCTTTGTCGTTGCGGATGAAGATTACCTGTGCACCCTCTTTCAGGGCCAGGTTGTAGGCTGTGGGCAGGCTGTTCTCGGGGAAATCACCCTCAATGGCGCCCTCATAGACATATTCGGGCGTCTTGAGCGCTTTCATGTGCTCGTCGTTGATGGAGTCGACGGTGTCACGCCGTGTGGCCAGTGTGATTACAAAGTCATCGTTGACCTCGTGGTAGTCGGGGTTGCATCGCTGGTTCAGGCGCGCGATGTCGGTACTTGAAGCGCGGTTGATGCGGATGCGGTCCAGCAGGGCGATGAAGTCATTGTCGCTCTGGCGGTAAATCTTGCGCAACTCGATGGCTACCAGGTTAATCTGGGCAAACGCCCGCGCGTTGAAGAAAAAGAAATTCTTGTAATAGCGCCTGAGGATGTCGCGCGTGTCATGCGTCACCACCGGCTCCAGCTGGAAGATGTCACCTACCAGCAGCAACTGTTTGCCGCCGAAGGGTTCCCTCATGTTGCCGGAATAGACCCTGAGCACACGGTCCACAAAGTCGATGATGTCAGCCCTGACCATCGATATCTCGTCAATGATGATCAGTTCCAGTTCGCGGATGAGTTTTACCTTCTCCTTGGTGTACCGCAGCATCTTGCGCATCCTGGTGGGATTGGCATAGTCGGGGTCGTCGGGCACCATGGGCTTGAAGGGTATCTTGAAAAACGAGTGCATCGTCTGCCCGCCCACGTTCACGGCGGCAATGCCTGTAGGTGCCAGTACAATATGATTCTTGGTGGTATTGGCGCAGATGTATTTCAGGAACGTGCTCTTGCCCGTCCCCGCCTTACCGGTAAGAAAAACCGAACGGTGCGTCTTCCTGATAACGCTCCAGGCATCCTGGAACTCAGGATTGTCAAGGTCTATATGCTGCAGTTCGTCGGCCATGTTTCCTGCTCAACATTGGGCAAGTTGACAACTTGCCATACACATGACTGTTAGTCGAGTTTCAACACGGCAAGGAAGGCCTTCTGCGGCACTTGCACGGTACCGATCTGCTTCATGCGCTTCTTGCCCGCCTTCTGCTTCTCGAGCAGCTTGCGCTTGCGACTCACGTCACCACCGTAGCACTTGGCGGTCACGTCCTTGCGCACCTGCTTCACCGTCTCGCGGGCCACAATCTTGGCACCGATGGCAGCCTGGATGGCGATGTCATACTGCTGACGAGGAATCAGTTCCTTGAGTTTCTCGCACATGCGACGGCCCAGCGTCACGGCATTGTCCACGTGGGTCAAGGTGCTCAGGGCGTCCACAGGCTGGCCGTTGAGCAGGATATCCAGTTTGATGAGCTTGGACTCACGGTAACCGTTGATGAAGTAGTCAAACGAGGCATAGCCCTTGCTGATGCTCTTGAGCTTATCATAGAAGTCGATGACGATCTCGCCCAACGGGATGTCGAAGGTCAGCTCCAGGCGGTTGCCCGAAATGTACTCCTGTTTCACCAGTTCACCGCGCTTGGACAGGCACAGTGTGATGATGGGTCCCATAAACTCGCTCTGAGTGATGATCGAGGCGCGGATGTAGGGCTCCTCGATGTGCTCGATGACGGCGATGTCGGGCAGGCCGGCGGGGTTGTGCACCTCGGTTAGGCCACCTTTCTTGTCATACACCTTATAGGATACGTTGGGCACCGTGGTGATGACTTCCATGTTGAACTCACGGCTCAGGCGCTCCTGTACAATCTCCATGTGCAACAGTCCCAGGAAACCGCAACGGAAGCCGAAGCCCAGTGCCACCGACGACTCGGGGGTGAAGGTCAAGGCGGCGTCATTCAGCTGCAGCTTCTCCAGCGAGGCGCGCAGGTTCTCAAAGTCCTCGGGGTCGATGGGATAGACGCCGGCAAACACCATCGGCTTCACTTCCTGGAAACCCTCGATGGCTTTCTCGCACGGGCGCTGCACGTGGGTAATGGTATCACCCACCCTCACCTCGACAGAATTTTTGATGCCCGAGATGATGTAACCCACATTGCCCGTCGAGAGGCGGTCGCACGGTTGCTGGCGCAGCTTGAGCACGCCCAACTCATCGATATTATATTCCTTGCCGGTATTGACAAACTTCACGAAGTCGCCCTTGGCAATCGAGCCGTTCAATATCTTGAAATAGACGATGATGCCACGGAACGAGTTGAACACCGAGTCAAAGATCAATGCCTGCAGCGGTGCATCGGGGTCGCCCACGGGAGCTGGAATACGGTCCACGATGGCGTCCAGAATGGCGGGCACGCCCTCACCCGTGCGGGCACTGCAGCGGATGATTTCGCTGGGGTCGCAGCCCAGCAGTTCCACGATTTCGTCTTCCACCTCGTCGGGGTGGGCGCTGTCCATATCAATCTTGTTGATGACGGGGATGATTTCCAGGCCGTTATCGATGGCCATATACAGGTTGGAGATGGTCTGTGCCTGCACGCCCTGGGTGGCGTCCACTACCAGCAGTGCGCCCTCGCAGGCCGCAATCGAGCGTGACACCTCGTAGGAGAAGTCCACGTGTCCCGGAGTGTCAATCAGGTTCAGGGTATATTTCTCGCCGTCCTTCATGTAGTCCATCTGGATGGCGTGGCTCTTGATGGTGATGCCGCGCTCGCGCTCCAGGTCCATGTCGTCGAGCACCTGGGCCTGCATGTCCTTGCCGGCCACCGTGTTGGTGACTTCCAGCAGTCGGTCGGCCAAAGTGCTCTTGCCGTGGTCGATGTGCGCCACAATGCAGAAGTTACGTATTGTCTTCATATAAAGGGATTCCGTTATTTTGGGTGCAAAGATACAAAAAAAGTTTCTAGTCTATAGCCCCTAGTCCCTAGTTTTTAGGGTCGTCTAAGATGCAATCAGAATATTTGTGCTATATTTGCACTAATTTAATGAGAATGTGATCGATGAAGTGGATTAAACATCTCCTATTGTTGTCTTGCGTGTTGATGCTCACGATTCAACAGGCCAAGGCTGACGGTAACTATACCTATGGTGATGCGGTCGTCTTTAAGTCGGGCAAGGTCTTTATGAATTTTGCTCTCTATGATGATCATCGTGAAAACTCCGTGCCAAAATATCTGTTTACCGTCGTCCTGAAATCATCTAAAAAGCACCTTTCCTATCCCCGAGACTGTAAATTGGTCATTAAGTTTGCTAATGACTCCATCCTTGAATTGAGAAGTTTTGGTGATGTTATTCGTGAGATGGATACCACTAATGGCGTAGTATATGCAGATGACGGGATTGAATACACGGGACGTATCAATAATCCTTATTATGACATACCATGGCTTTCTCACTCAATGCCGCTTATATCCATCTACTATACCGGAAGGGATTATCTGCTTGAAGACACCGATTTGCAGAAACTGCTCATGTGGCCCATCGTGAAGGTGGAGGTTGAACTTGCCAACGGGGTCAAAAAAAACTTCAAAGTCGGTAAAAGACGAGGGAAGAAAGTGCTGAAGCAACTCCAGGATTGCTGGCGGAGCCTGAAGTAAATGCCCCCATTCGTTCTTGCGCTGTTTTTTGCCTATTTATTTGCCAAGCCAGCTAGAATGTGCTACATTTGCAACTTATTGCAGATGTATGGCTTGCTGCGTTAATCATATCAAGATGAAAAGACTATTAGCAATATTGACGACGGTGCTGGCTGTGGCTGGAATCAGTCAAGCGGCGACTGTCGATGAGTTGAGGACGCCCGACATGAAGGGCCTGAACGTGAATGAGCAGGAGATGGAGGCGTTGCGGTTCCTGTATGCCTACATGCCGCTGGCCGACGTGACGGACTACCCTATCGAGTTTTATCTGGAGAACGTGCGTGCCACCTTCGAGGCCCGCAAGCAGATGCCGTGGGGCAAGAAGGTGCCTGAATTGATGTTCAAGCACTTTGTATTGCCCTTGCGCGTCAACAACGAGGCGCTGGATATGTCCAGGCCCGTCTTTTTCAAGGAACTGAAAGAACGCGTGGCCGGCATGAGCATGGAAGAGGCCATCCTGGAGGTAAACCACTGGTGCCATGAACACGTGACCTATCAGCCCAGCGACTCCCGCACGTTGTCACCACTTGCCTGCATGAATACCGCCATCGGCCGCTGCGGCGAGGAATCCACCTTCACGGTTGCAGCCCTCAGGTCTATCGGCATTCCCGCCCGCCAGGTTTATACCCCGCGTTGGGCACACACCGACGACAACCATGCCTGGGTCGAGGCCTGGGCCGACGGCAAGTGGCACTTTATGGGCGCTTGTGAGCCCGAGGCTGTGCTGGACCTGGGTTGGTTCAATGCCCCCGCATCGAGGGCGCTGCTGATGCACACACGCGCCTTTGGCGACTATAACGGCTCCGAGGAGGTGATGCTGCGCACCCGCAATTTCACCGAGATCAACCTCATCGGCAACTATGCCGCCACGGCATCGACTCAGGTGCAGGTGCTTGACAAGGCCGGCAACCACGTCAAGGGAGCCAAGGTTGAATTCCGCATCTACAACTACGGCGAGTTCTACCCTGCCGCCACCAAATATACCGATGGCAAGGGCCAGACATCGCTCACGGCCGGTAAGGGCGATATGCTCGTGTGGGCCAGCAAGGACGGCTGGTATGGATACAGCAAGGTGACCTTCGGCAAGGATAAGAACGTGGACATCCCCCTCAACAAGAGCAATAGCCTGAAGGCAGGGCCGTCGTATGAAACATTCGACATCGTGCCGCCGGCGGAAAAGGCCGTCATGCCCCAGGTCACTCCCGAAATGGCCGCTGCCAACAAAGTGCGTTTCGCCCGTGAAGACTCCATCCGCAAGGCCTATGAAGCTACTTTCCTGACTCGCGACAAAGCACAAAACCTATGCGCCGCCGCAGCCGATTATTTGGTGAAAGCCCGCGGCAATTGGCAAACGATATCGGATTTCTTGAACAAGCATAGCGACAATATGGACCGTGTGCTTGGCGTACTCCAAGGACTGAACGACAAGGACATGCGTGACGTGACGATGGCTATCCTGGAGGACGCTTATAATGCCCGTAGTAGCCAGTTGGCCCAGCGCGTGGAATATGAGATGATTACCTCGCCCTTCAAGTGTGAGTTGCAGAATGCCTTTGATGCCGCAACAGCTGCGCAGTTCAAGGCCGATCCTTCGAGGCTCGTGGCATGGGTGCGCGACAACATTGCAATCCATCCCGAGGAGAATGCCCTGCACATCGCCCAAACGCCGATGGGCGTGTGGCGCTCCCGTGTGGCCGACGGTCGCGGCCGTGACATCTTCTTTGTGGACCTGGCCCGCTCGCTCGACATCGAGTCCCGCATGGACCCCGTGACCGGCAAGGTGCAGTACCGCACCAGTGGTGACTGGCAGGACGTGAATTTTGAGGCCGTGGAGCAACAGAATGCGCAGACGGGCATCCTGAAACTGGGCTACACCCCTACCCCAACCCTCGATGATCCGAAATACTACCACCATTTTTCCATTTCGCGTATCCTGGATGACGGTTCAACCCAGTTACTGAACTACGATGAGGGTGATTCCGGGCTTGAGGAAGGCTCATCGTGGAGCAATACTTTCCAGAACGGCACACCGCTCGATGCCGGTACCTATATGCTCACCAGCGGTACCCGTGCCGCCAGTGGCAAGGTGCTGGTTGCCAACCGAATTTTCACGGTCAAGCCAGGCGAAATCACAACCATCAACCTGACCATGCGTCAGAGCGATGACATCGTCGCCGTCATCGGCAATTTCAATTCCGAGTCCAAGTTCCAATTGCTTGACAGTGAGCTGAAGCCGGTGCCTGGCGATGCGGTGAGCATCTTATCTCAGACCGGCCGCGGCTACTTCATCGTGGGCGTGCTGGGAGTGGGCCAAGAGCCTACCAACCATGCCATGCGTGACATCTCCAAGATGAGTACGGAATTGGATAAATGGGGCCGTCCCATGGTCTTGCTGTTCGAGAACGCGCAGGAAGCCCAGAAGTATCGTCAGGAGAATTTCGGTGTCCTGCCCCGCAACATCATCTACGGCATCGACACTGACGGCAGCATCCGCCGCCAGATTGCCCAGGAGATGAAACTCCAGAGCGAAACGCAACTGCCCATGTTCATCCTTGCCGATACCTTTAACCGTGTGATGTTCTGCTCCCAGGGCTATACCATCGGTTTGGGCGAGCAGTTCACTAAGGTCATCGGCAATCTGAATAAATAAGAGCGTGTGATGATGAAGTGCATCGTTGACAAATTGAGGAAACAGCATCGCTTGTCGTCCGACGAATATCGGGTGCTGCTCACCATGCGTAATCCTCAAGATGTCGATTACCTGATGACACAGGCCCGCGAGGTGGCTCAGCAGCAGTTTGGACGAGGTATCTTCCTGAGGGGACTTGTCGAGTTGACCAACGTCTGCCGCAACGACTGCCTGTATTGCGGCATCCGCCGCAGTAACGCCCATGTAGCGCGCTACACATTGACGCGTGAGCAGGTGCTGGCTTGCTGTGAGCTGGGCTATGAGATAGGGTTCCGCACATTTGTGCTGCAGGGCGGTGAATGGGGCGAGGAACGCTCGCGATGGATTGCCGACCTGATCAGTGAAATCAGGAGCCGATGGTCGGATTGCGCCATCACCCTCTCGCTGGGCGAACATCCGCGCGAAACCTATGCGCTGTGGAAGGATGCAGGCGCCGACCGCTATCTGCTGCGGCACGAGACCCATAACGAGCGCCTGTACAGCCTGCTGCACCCCAAGGGCTTGACCATCGGTCATCGCCTGCAGTGCCTGGACTGGCTCAAGGAACTGGGCTACCAGGTGGGTACCGGCATCATGGTGGGTTCTCCGTTCCAGAGCCTCAAGACCATAGTCGAGGATATCCAATATCTGGTGGATTTCCAGCCCCACATGATAGGCATCGGGCCGTTTATTCCGCAGCACGACACGCCGTTTGCCCGTTTCCCGGCAGGTAGCATCGATTTGACCACTCGCCTGTATGCCATCCTGCGATTGGCTCTGCCCCAGGCATTAATTCCCAGCACAACGGCCATGGCCACGCTGGCTCCCGACGGCAGATTGCGCGGCATCCTGGCTGGAGCTAATGTCGTGATGCCCAACTTGTCGCCCACCGACACGCGCAAGCAGTACGCGCTGTATGACAACAAAGCCGCCTTTGGCGCCGAATCGGCCCAAGGCATTGATGAATTCAAAGCCGAGTTAGCAACCATCGGCTACCACATCGACTGGTCGCGTGGCGATCACGAGGCCAAAAAGAAAGCTGAATAATCTGGCGTTTGCTCCAGACTATTCAGCCGTTTTCTCTGTTTTACTCTCTTTTTACAGCAGTCCGTCAATCTTGGCGGTGAGCATGTCGCGGGTGATGGTGCCCACGTGCTTGTCCACCATCTTGCCTTCTTTGTCAAAGAACAGCAAGGTGGGGATGTTGCGGATACCGTATTCCACACCCAGGTCAGTCTCATCATCTACGTTGTACTTGCCGATGATGGCACGTCCATCGTAGGCCGTTGCCAGTTCCTCGACAATGGGAGCGATGCTGCGGCAGGGACCACACCAGGGAGCCCAAAAATCAATCACAACGGGCATGCCCGATTCCAGTAATTCCTTGTAGTTAGCGTCGTTAATCTCTCTAGCCATTTCTTTTAGTTTTTAATGAATTGTTATTGTCTAATTTCAGATGATTTATTCATTTGCAATTACAATGCCAACTGGCATTTTGTCATATTAGGGCATTGACCTTGTATTTCAGTCCCGCTTCGCGCAACGACTCCATCAAGCGTTTGTCAACGGAGATTGGCTTCTTGGACCGCAGCATGACATAATTGCCACTCACCTGGTCCTTCATGCGGAAGTACAGTTCGCAATGGTTGTCGCCCTTGGCTCCCAGATGCGGTTTCAGGAAGTCCACATTATTCAAGTCGTCATCCTTGAGCGAGATAACGAGGTTTTTCAACATTTTGCCCTTGAGGTTTTCAAGCAGCTCAATGGTTTTGACGTTGAAGCGAACGTTGTCGCCGTAGCCTTTCTCGTAGGCACCTCTCACGACGATGGCCAGGCCAGGCACGCCGAACTTCTGGTAATCCACGAACTTGTTGCCGAAGAGCATGAACTCGAATGAGCCCGAATAGTCCTCAATCTTCAGGATGCCGAACTGGCCGCCTTTCTTGCCCATGCGCGTCTGGAAGTCCACAACCAGTCCGCCCATCGTGAGCTCCTTGTCAAGGGTGTCGGAGTGGTTCTTGACCTCGGCCAGCGGCGTGTCGCAGCCGTAATTCACTTCGATATAATAGGGATCCAGAGGATGGGCCGACAAGTACATGCCCACCAGGTCGCGTTCGCGGTTCAGGCGTTCGAGCTGGGACCAAGGCTCAGCGTTGGGAATAGCCGGGGTGGCCACCTCGATGGCGCCAAAGGCCCCGAAGAGGGAATTCTGCATCTCCTGCTGGCTGGCCTGGTAACGCTGGCCGAATCGCATCAGCGTCTCGCTGAACGACTCGTTGCGGGGATTCACCTCAAAGAAGTCTTCGCGCTTGATTTCCTTGAAGTCGTCGAAGGCACCTGCCAGCGCCATCGATTCGAGCGCCTTGCGGTTGCAAGCGCCCTGGTTGATGCGCTGTACGAAATCAAAGATGTCCTTGTAGGCACCGTTCTTGGTACGCTCCTCAACGATGGAGTCCACGCAGCTCACGCCCACGCCCTTGATGCCGGCGAGGCCGAAACGAATGCGGCCGTCCTTGGTGGCGCTGAAGTTCTTGTAACTCTCGTTGATGTTGGGTCCCAACACCTCGATACCCATCGAGCGGCACTCGTCCATGTATTTGGACAACTTGTCCACGTCGTTGAGGTTACTGCTCAGCACGGCAGCCATGTATTCGCTGGGATAGTTGGCCTTGAGATAGGCGGTCTGGTAGGCCACCCAGCTGTAGCAGGTAGCATGCGACTTGTTGAAGGCGTAGGAAGCGAACTTCTTCCAGTCCTCCCAAATCTTGTTCAGCACCTTCTTGTCATGGCCGTTCTTCTCACCTCCCTCGTAGAACAGGGCTTCCAGCTCGTTCATCTTGTCGATCTGCTTCTTACCCATCGCCTTGCGCAGGGTGTCGCTCTGGCCACGTGTGAAATCGGCCAGTTGGCGCGACAGCAGCATGACCTGCTCCTGATAGACGGTGATGCCATAGGTCTCTTTGAGGTATTTCTCCATGCAGGGGATGTCATACTCAATGGGCTCGGTGCCATGCTTGCGGCGGATGAACTGCGGGATGTAGTCCATGGGACCCGGTCGGTAGAGGGCGTTCATGGCAATCAGGTCCTCAAAGCAGGTGGGATGCAGCTCGATGAGGTACTTCTGCATACCGGCGGACTCGAACTGGAACGTTCCCGACGTCTGGCCCTTGCAATAGAGTTCGTAGGTCTTGGGGTCATCGATGGGGATCTTCTCGATGTCGATGTCCACGCCATGGTTGAGTTTGATGTTATCGAGGGCCTCCTTGATGATGGAGAGGTTCTTCAAGCCCAGGAAGTCCATCTTGATCAGTCCGGTGCTCTCGATGACGCCGCCTTCATATTGCGTGACGATGATGCGCTCGCCATCGCTGTCGGTAGCGGTGCTGATGGGCACCCAGTCGGTGATGTCGTCGCGCCCGATGATGACACCGCAGGCGTGTACACCCGTATTGCGGATGCTGCCCTCCAACTTCTCGGCAAAACGTATGGTCTCTCCCACCCTGGGGTCATCGTTGTTGAGCTCGTCGCGGAAGTCGTTGAAGCACTCCAGGCAGTTTTTGACCGTGATTTTGTACTTCTTGCCGTTCTTGTCCTCGGGCATGTCGTTGGGCGACGAGGGGATGAATTTGGCCAGGCGGTTACTCTCGGCAACCGACAGGTCCTCGACGCGAGCCACGTCCTTGATGGCGCTCTTGGCCGCCATAGTGCCGTAGGTCACGATGTGAGCCACCTTCTCGGCACCGTATTTCTCGGTCACGTAGTTCAGCACCGCTGCACGGCCGTCATCGTCAAAGTCGGTGTCGATATCGGGCAGTGAGATGCGGTCAGGGTTCAGGAAGCGCTCGAACAGCAGGTCATACTTCATCGGGTCTATCTTGGTGATGCCCAGGCAATAGGCCACGGCCGATCCTGCGGCCGATCCGCGGCCAGGCCCCACGGTGCAGCCCAATTTGGGCGCCATGCGGATGTAATCCTGCACGATGAGGAAGTAGCCGGGGAAACCCATGTTCTTGATGGTCTCCAACTCAAAGTCGATGCGTTCGCGGTGTTCCTCGTCTAGTTCGGGCCAACGCTCCTTGGCTCCCTCATAGACCAGATAACGCAGGTAATCGTCCTCGTTGTCAAAGCCGTCGGGCAGCGGGAAATCGGGCAGGATGGGTGCATGGTCAATGCTGTAGATCTCCACCTTGTCGAGAATCTCGTTGGTGTTCTGCAGGGCTTCGGGCACGTCGGCAAACACCTCGTTCATCTCCTCCTGCGTCTTGAACCACTCCTGCTTGCTGTAGAGCATCACGTTCTCGTCGGTGAGTTTCTTGCCCGTTGACAGGCAGATCAGGCGCTCGTGGGCGTCGGCATCCTCCTCGTTGACAAAGTGTGAGTCGTTGGTGCAAATAAGCTTGATGTCAAGCTCCTTGGCAAACTGAATCAGCACATCGTTGACCAGGCACTGTTTCTCGTAGGTCTCATGGTTGGCGCGGGCCACAGTCGCCTTGTGGCGCTGCAGCTCCAGGTAATAATCGTCGCCAAACACGCTCTTGAACCACTGGACGGTCTCACGTGCCTGGTTCATCTGCCCGTTCATGATCAGCTGGGGAACCTCGCCACCCAAGCAGGCCGAGCAGCAGATGATGCCCTCGTGGTATTTCTCCAGCTCGCTATGGTCGGTACGGGGATGGGAATAGAAGCCCTCGGTCCAGCCGTGAGAGACGATCTTGATGAGGTTCTTGTAGCCCTTGAGGTTCTTGGCCAGCAGAATCAGGTGGCGTCCGATGTCGCGCTTGTCGATGTGCTCATGGCGGTCCTTGTTGGCGACATAGACCTCGCAGCCAAAGATGGGCTTGAACTTCTCGTCATCGCCACGTTTCTTGTTCAGTTTGCCCACATAATCGTGAAATTCCTTGATGCCGAACATGTTGCCGTGGTCGGTGATGGCCATGCCACGCATGCCGTTGGCTATAGCCTTGTCAACCAGCGCCTTGACAGGTGCTTGCCCATCAAGGATCGAGTATTGTGAATGTACGTGAAGATGTACAAATGGTATCATCTTTTTTCTGTTTTTCTATTTGTCTATGTTGATGTGGAGACGCAAAATTTTGCGTCGGGATGTGGATTGTAAAATTACTACTATTTTCCTAATCCACCAAAATAAAGTTATTAACAATGCAATTACACGGTTCCAGATCAGTCTGTGCCATTTCAAAATAATAGAATATTTTCCTCTATTCCTCCATCACTATGTAGGTGAGTGGATGAATAGATGAAAAGAAGGATTTGAGTTTGAGGCAAAAGGCAAAGAGGGTCCCTTTCACTAAACGACCTCCCTTAATCAAAGTACTCGATAATTCAGACGTGGAATTAGCCCAAAACGGCTTCTATAATATAAATAGCCGCCCCACTGGATGCAGGACGGCTATCTGTTGTTAAGTATTTTGCTCAATAATAGTGCTAGCGTCAGTTATTCAAGATGATATTGATAATGGCGTTGATATCTGCAATGTTGATCTCTTCATCACCGTTCACGTCAGCACTAGCCAATGTGGCATCATCACATGGCTCGCCAAGGATAATGCTAATGACAGCATTGACGTCGGCAATGTTTACCTCGCCATCACCGTTCAGGTCACCCCTTAGCCAAGTGCTAGTATAGTAA
Source organism: uncultured Bacteroidales bacterium (assembly GCA_902793405.1). Taxonomy (GTDB): domain Bacteria; phylum Bacteroidota; class Bacteroidia; order Bacteroidales; family Muribaculaceae; genus Sodaliphilus. Next base: position 28,374 of record CADBDH010000016.1, read on the forward strand.
ACAAAAGAGACCACATCACTGGAGTGACCTGACTCGAATGCATATGCCCAAATCTTCATATCCTTTTCAATGACAATAGGTTGGCCGCCATATAAATGCCATTCTAATACGTCAATGCCACCTTCACTGAACGGAGGATATTCTAATGCGTAATAGATATCAATTTCGGGATCATCGTGAGATAAATACACCTCAGTGCCAGGCAAAACAGTAGTTCCTGATTCAATTGACGCACTAGGCGGATCAACCTCATTGTGAGAGGACATGAAAAGCCAAATGATTTCGCTTGCGTTCTTCATGTCGCTGATGGTGTAGAATGCCTGAATGCCGATGTTGCCGTTGTGGGTAGCGTCCTGAACGAACAGTGGATTGTCGTTCTCGTTGGTGCGATACATGTAAACGTAGTTGTCGTGAAAGTCAACAGCGCTGCTATAGATTTCATAGGGGACCTCGTTGATGTCATTATACAAGTCTAAGGTATAATCAGCAGCCCGGAAGGTGTACTGATACATATTGCCGAAACCGTCGTTGATCCAAACGGCATAGCTCAAGTGCTCCGGATCGAGGCTGTTGCCATCAACATCGGTAGTGGGCAATGTGAAGCAGAACTTCGAGTAGCCACTTTCGTCACCACAGTCATACCATTCGTCAGCCGTAGGACTGGCAGGAATCACTGGTTTAGGAGTGGTAGCTAAAATTCCAAAGGGCTTTTCATTCCCATTCTCGTCATGGTTACAGAACTCGAGTGCAGTCAAGCTCAGGTCATCGCTATAGTAAGCATACAGACCAGTTGCATTGAAGATATCAGGGAACTCTGCGTTGATGTCACCCTGGGTGTTCAGCAGATAGATGTAGTTATCATGAACCATCATCTGGATTTCGGTAATGTTCTCATCGATTTCATAGCCCATGTAGTATTCATCGTCGCCCAAAGTGTAAACGTAGGTGCTTCCCCAGCCTAGCATGATGCCATAGCCGTAGTCTTTGTTCCAGCTCAAGTACTGGCCTGTGGGAATCGTGATAATGCCAGTTGTTTGGTCATAAGTGCCCTTTACCCATGAGCCGTAACTATCTAAATACCATGCGGGGTTCTGAATGTAAACCTCACCATCGGGAGCGAAAGCAACAGTAAATTTGTTGTTGGTGATGCTTGAACTAATACCATAATAACTGCTGTAGATGCAAGCGCTGTTACGCAAGTAGATATTGGTCTGACAACCATCGGGGATTTCAGTGATGACAGTGGGCGTCTCGGGCTCGGGCTCAGTCTCAAACTCACCGATGGTGATGTCGTCCACGTTCAGGCGGAACATATCGCTTACGTTGCAGTGACGGATAGCGACACAGCCTTCCATTCCCTCATAATAGCTAAGGTCATAAGCGTAAGCCTTCATGCTGCCAGTAGTCTCTGCTTCACCCAACTCAATCCACTCGCCATCTACGTTAACATAAGCAATAAAGTACTCACAAGCATAGCTGGGATCCTGACCACAAGCATAAAAACCAAAAGTGCCGCCCAGTTCGATCAATGGGGAAATGAGCCAGTTGTCGGGATATAGAGCTCCATAGTTGTTGTCATAGCTTGCAGAGGAAACACATCCAATGCCGCTGTGGGTTTGGAAGCCAATGCCATCAGCATCATAGAGGTACTCCCAGCTGTAGCCATCCTCGTCATCGTCTCTAACGGTCCAGTCATTCATCTGCTCCTCATCCTCAAAATCCCAAAGCCAAGTGTTGCTGTATCTCTGAGCGTGATTGATTTTAGTGCGTTTAGTGGGGTCAAATGCTTTTAGTGGTGTACCGGGCAACACATTGGCATCACCCTTCTTGACCATCTTTGTATGATGGTCCATGGCCTTCATTTCCTTGATATTGACCTTAGTTGTCTGTTTGTTAATCAACTTGCGGTTTACACCTGCTGATGCGCCAAGTACAACAGCAGTCGTAATCAAAAGTACAAATAATCTCTTCATAAGCATCGTATGGTTTAAAATGTAATCAATATTTTCAGTTAATAAGCGTGAGAATGTTAATGGTCAGATCGAAAAGGAACACGCCTTTTCTTCAGAAAAACAAGTGGAACGCCATTGAAACAGCCACAAAGTTAGGACAATAGTTCCTAATTAGCAAGTAAAAGTTAGAGAATAATCGAAAAGTTAGAAGTTGAAGTGGAGTTGGATGCGGATGCCGTGGCGGTCGGAGCCGGCGTGGTCGCGGTAAGTCAGGCGCCAGACGTAGTCGATGCGCAAGATGGTGAGGATGTTGTCGAGGCCTACTCCTGCTTCCATGTAGGGCTTGTCGCCCATGGGCTGGCACAGGGCATCGCTGGGGAACAGAAAGAGGCCGCTTGTTGAGGGAGACGCAGGATTTTGCGTTTCTACCGCATAGGGATTGTTCTTGTCGCTGAGGCTGCCCCAGATGCCGCGCAGGGTGAGTACCTCGCGCAGGCGCAGCTTCTTGATGAGCGGCAGGCGGTTCATCAGGATGCCGTTGCCCCAATAGGTCAGGTCCCAGGTGAGGGCCTGGTCGTTGATGAACTCCATGGGTTTCATCAGGGCAAAACTCTCGGCCTGGATAGTGTAAGAGAGGTTGACGTTGGGCATCAACAGGTCGGGATAGGCCACCTGACTCCACACCTTTTCTCCCTTGACAATGACGTCGGCATAGCCGAAGGCCGAGAACCAGAACCGCTTCTGCAACCCCAATTCGGTCTTGTTGATCTCGTGCAGACTGCCCATGAAGCCCTTGGGCATATAGGTTTGGGTCAAGGTGATGATGGGGGCATCCATATTGATGGGAATGCGGTAGGAGCGCGCCTGGTAGAAGGTCTCACCGGGAGCAAAGCGCAATTGCGCCGTGAAACCTGCCTCGGTATAACGCTTTACTCCCCCTCCTCCGGCACTTTGTGCCACCTCACCCCCGGCGGGGGAGGTGTTAAGACCAGTGCCGTCGGCATATCGGAACGGCACATATTGGGTGGCCTCGTGGATGTTGTGCTCGATGCCCAAGGCGATGGAGAAGTGGTTGTACCACTCGTGACGGTACTCCAGGCGAGTGGTGCGAAGGTATTGCATCCTCACGTCCTTGTGGCGACGGAGCGTCAGGAACATGTTGTCGGGGTTGGTGTATAGGTAGTGTTGTGCCAGTTTGTCCACATCATAGCGGTGGCTCAGCCTCAGGCTATGGATGGGGAATTCCTGGTCGAGCGATTTCTTGGGCGCAAACGAGTATTCCAGCGAGCCCATGTACTTGAATTTCTTGTCGCGGGTACCATATGCCACATAGCCTCGGGCAAACCAATGGCGGCTCAGGTTCACATTGGTTATGCCACCCAAGCGCAACCTCACACCTTCCAGGGAGTTGCCGCTGATGATGGTGTTCAAGGGGCCCAGGTCGAATTTGCTGACCTTAGCCGTAGGTATATAGCCATTGACCATGATGATCACCACCTGCTCGGCCCAATAGAAAAGTTTGGAACCACGCAGGCGTTTCATCAGGCTCTGCATCGTGGCTGTGGTAGTCCGCAACTCGGCGGGACGGTATTCTTGCCAGAATTCGTCGGGCATGAAGGCGACTCCGTTGCTGCTGGACTGTTCGCCCTTGAAGTTGAAAACGCCGGCCTCGGGGCGCTCAAAATTGTGGTCACGATAGGTGGTTTCGCGCCGTGCAAAAGCCTCGGGCACGCCAGGCATGAGTTTGAAACTCACCTCCACATTGTCGCGCACCTTGAGGCGCGAACCGTTGGGCGCGCGTTCAAAGTCCTGCACGATGCTCATGCGGTCCACATAGTTGAGGTTGATGTCATAAGGAACGCCCATGGACACGCGTTTGATAAACATTGTGGTGTCCTCGAGCGAGACGTAGAGGCGGCCCAGGAAGCCGAAGGTCTGGGGCGTGAACGGCACGAAACTCAGCACGGCACAGCGCTCGCCGTCAACATTGACTGTATCGTTGAGGTAGAACTTGTAGAAATCGACCGCGATGCGTGACAAGGGGCTGACAAAGCGGTTGGTCAGCAGGGTCACATCGTTCTGGAAGATGTCGATTTCGCCCATGAACTCATCCAATATCTTCTTGATGTTTTCCTGATCGATGCGCTCGTCGATACCGGCATTGCGGGTACCCAAGATGAGCTGCTTGTGGCCACCCTCGCCATAGTAGTCGCGGGCGACGGTCTCCTTGATGGAGATGGGCAGGATGCGTTTGCCCGTGAGCAACGACGTGTCGGCATACTCATCGATCCACGCCTGTTCCTCGGGCTTGCTGATGATGTCGTTGAGGTTGCCGAAACCCAACATCATGCGCTCATACTGGGTATAACCATAGTGCGGATGTCGGCGCGGGTCGTTGTCATCGCGCCGCTCCCGCAGTTTCTTGATCATCTCAACAGCGGGGTTGTTCTTCTTGCTGTATTTTTCCTTGCCCTTGTGCACGACCAGTTCGTCGAGTTCGACACCTGTCGCCACCAGGTCGATGAGCACCACACTCCCCTGCCCCGGCTTGATTTCCACCTCTTTGGGTTTGTATCCCATGGCGGTAACGCGCAGTTTCGAGAATTTTGCCCTAGAGTTGATGGTGAAGCCGCCACGGTCGCTGGCCAGTGTGCCCTCGTTGGTCCCCATGAGCGAGACGGACGCATAGGCAATGCCCTCGTGCGATAACGAGTCACGCACCAGGCCGGTAATCTGTGTCATCGCCGCCTGCTGTCCCATTGCCGTCAGAGCCGTGAGCATGATGGCAACAAGGCATATGATATGTTTTATCAGCCGTCTCATCGTGCCGCAAAGATACTGCTTTTTTACTTTTTTATGTTTGGCTATCGGCCAAATAGTCGTAAATTTGCAGCAAACAAATCAATAATCAATTTATTATCAAGATGAAAAAACTCCTGCTTATTATTGCCGCATGGATGTCGGTTGTAGCTATAGGAATGGCCCAAACGCCTCGTGCCGATTATCGCGTGGTTCCCTTGCCCGACGCCATCAACGGCATCAAGAGTGCCGATTTCTCACTCACGCCCCAGCGTCTGATCAATTACCCGACTGGAAACCGTGACATGGAGCGCAACGCCCTGTTTCTGAGCCAGTATATCGAGGAGATGACGGGTAATCACCTGAGCATTCGCCCCACGCGCAACTCGCGCGACTATGCCGATAACATCACCCTGCTGCTCGACGGCAAAATAATCAATGAAGAAAGTTACCGCATCACGGTCACTGCCCGGGGTGTGGAAATTGCAGGCAAGACGCCGGCGGGCGTGTTCCAGGGCATTCAGGTGCTGCGCAAATCATTGCCCGTGGGTCCTGCGCCCATGGTCTATCTGCCTGCTGCACAGATCGAAGGCTCTCCCCGCTTTGGCTATCGCGGCATGCACCTGGACTGCGTGCGTCATTTCTTCAGCACCGAGGCCGTCAAGCGTTACATCGACATCCTGGCCCTGCACGGCATGAACCGCATGCACTGGCACTTGACCGATGATCAGGGTTGGCGCATCGAAATCAAGAAATACCCGCGCCTGACCGAGGTGGGTGCTTGGCGCGACGGTACCACCCTGGGCCACAACTCGCCCGTGAAGGACGGCATCCGCTACGGTGGCTACTACAGTCAGGAGGAAATACGCGACATCGTGCAGTATGCCGCCGACCGTTACATCACTATCATCCCCGAGATTGACATGCCGGGTCACATGGTGGCTGCCATGGCCGCATATCCCGAGCTGGGTTGCACGGGAGGCCCCTATGAGGTGTGGCAGCGTTGGGGCGTGACCGACGACATCCTGTGCTTGGGCAAAGACAACACCCTGCGCTTTATTGAGGATGTGTTGACCGAGGTCGCCCAGCTGTTTCCCGGCGAGATGATTCACATCGGTGGCGACGAGTCGCCACGCGTGCGCTGGGAGCAGTGCCCCTTGTGCCAGCAGCGCATCAAGGACTTAGGCATCAAGGCCGAGGGCAAACAGAGTGCCGAGGCCTTGCTGCAGGGCGCTCTCACCACCCATGTGCAGCAATACTTGAGCAATTTTGGCAAGCGCATCATCGGCTGGGATGAACTGTTGGGCTGCGAGGTGGATACCACAGCGACCATCATGTCGTGGCGGGGTGCCGAGCCTGGAGCCCAAGGCGCCCAACTGGGTCACGATGTGGTCATGACGCCCGTTGATCCCTTGTATTTTGACTATTATCAAACCAAGAGCACATGGAACGAGCCGTTGGCCTTCGGCGGTTGCAACACGTTGAAGAAAGTGTATGATTTTGAGCCCGTGGCCGACAAATTGCCAGCCGACAAACGTGGCCACATTCTGGGTGCTCAGGCTAACGTGTGGACCGAATACATCACTTGCGAGCCACAGGTCCAGTATCAGGTGCTTCCCCGTATTGCTGCGCTGGCCGAGGTGTTGTGGCTGAATCCCCAGGACAAGAATTATCAGGACTTTAAGGATCGTTTGCCTCGACTGACCAACATCTACAGGCTGTACAACTGGACCTATCGCGCCAAGAGCCTGACAACCGAAGACGAGGCTAATGACTAACTGCCGGATGACGTATATGATTTTATTGCAATAAAAAACCTTCATTTGTTTGAATATTAAAAATAAAATCATATATTTGCACCCAAATAATGATTACCAAAAAGGCTCACACACGCTGTTGAGCCTTTTTGTTTAACCAAAAGTGTCAAGTCAAAATTCATGTTTAACTCTTAATGCTTTATTATGATGAAAAAAATCCTACTATTGCTTTTGCTTGCGGCAGGCACGGTCGGCATGGCGCTGGCCGTCACTGCCGACGATGTGAGAATCTACATCAATCCGGGCCATGGCGGGTGGGGTCCTAACGACCGCCCCATGGCCACTATCTCTTATCCGATGCTCTCCGAGACCGGCAGGCCCGACACCTGCGGCTTCTATGAGAGCAACACCAACCTGTGGAAGGGTCTGGAAATGCGTGAGGCCCTCAAGCGCATGGGCGTCAAGGGCGATAACATCACCATGTCGAGAACGGCCAGCGGGCCTTTCCCCTATGACGGCAACACCTATGGCGCTTACAGCAAGCCCCTAACTGTCATTTCGGCCGAAGCCGAGGAGGGTGACTATGACATGTTCATTTCGATTCATTCCAACGCCCTGACCGAGGGCACCTCGACCAATTATCCGCTGTATATCTATCGTGGCACCGATGATGCCGAGGCCGTGAGCGGCAGCAAAGCCATGTGCCAAAAGAGTTGGCCCCTGCACTGGATGAACGAGGTGGATCCCACAAGTTCCTATAGTCGCACGAGCACTTATATCAAAGGTGACGTCAGTTTCTACGGCAGCGGCTCGAACAGCACTAACACGGCATCGGGCGTTACTTATTATGGCTATCTGGGAGCCCTCAAGCACGGCGTGCCCGGATTCCTGGTGGAGGGCTACTTCCACACCTATCAGCCTGCCCGTCACCGCGCCCTTAACCAGGACTATTGCCGCCAGGAAGGCATCCGACTGGCGCGTGGCGCAGCCGATTACTTCGGCATCAACGGCGAGACAACCGGTTACATCATGGGTAGCGTCAAGGACGCGGTCAACAGTCTGCAAAACAGCCTGTACACCTATGCCTCGGGCTCTATCGATGCCCATGCCCCCGTCAATGGGGCGGTTGTCAACCTCTACAAGGGCGGCACTCTGGTAAATACCTACACGACCGACGGCAATTACAACGGCATCTTTGTCTTTGACAACCTGGCACCCGGCAACGATTACACCATCAGCGTCAGCTGCGATGGCTATGACGAGTTGCTGAATCAAGGCAGTTACACCGTCAAGGCCAACGAGACGACCTATATGGTGCTCTATCTTGAAGGCGGTGAGCCTCTCGAACCCGTCGAGCCTGTCAAGGGCATTTTCGCCTATAACCTGAACCGCAGCATTGATGACAACGGCAAGTATGTCTTCACGTTTGACTGCAACAGCGAGCCCAACGAGGCCTATCTCGTGTTCACCGACAGCGTGAGCGGCGAGGAGGCCGGACGCATCACCTTGAGCGGTATCGTCGAGGGCAGCAATACCCTTACGTTTGCCCCCGAGGACTTGCCCGGCAACGATGGCCAAGTGCTGGCATGGTCGGTGAACGTGGTGGGCAAGCCGATTACGGCGATTGACCGCCTGAATGCCGTCAACGCTTCCTATACCCGTGCCACCGTCGCTATCGACCGCAGCCCCGAGAGCAGCCATTTCGGTACCATCTACGTGGGCGAACGCGTGGGCTCGAACAATGCAGGCAATGGCCTGTATGCCTGTGACATCGACGGCAGGCCCCGCAACACGACGGTATATCGCGGAGGCCAGGCACTGAGCAACTGTTTCCGCATCGGTGTGGACGGTGAAGGCAAGGTTTATATCCCCGACTGGGCCGATGCCACTTCGGGCATCTATGTCGCCGACCCCGACAATCTGGGCGGCACGTTCACCCCGTTCTTTGAGGGTACGCGAGCCAGCTCGGGCCTGATTACCAACAGCAACGGTGAGGGCGTCGGCAGTTCTGTTCCCAGCGTTTGGGTTCAGGGTTATGGTGCCGACTCCAAGCTCTATGCCTATCTTGAGGATGTCATCGGTCCCTCAGGCAAGGGCAATGGCGTGGGTGTCTATAACATCGGCCAGCCCGATGGCAGCCTGCTCGCCACATGGGACCAGGCTCCCAATCAATATTTTGACATCGGAGCGCTCGAGCAGAGTACCAACGGCAACATCATCGCCGACCCGGCAGGTCGCGGCATCTGGGTATGCCAAAACCGCAGCAAGGGCCAGAACACCGCAGCCGTTCCTTCGCTCGTGTTTGTAGATAATGACGGCAACGTCCTGTTCAACAGCGGCACCGATTTGACCGCGCTCAATGGCTCGGCAATCGCAGGTTTCGCCATCAACAACAGCAACGACGTAATGGTCATCAACGACGGTGACGGCATTGTCCAGTTCTTTGACATCACCTGGAACGGTAATGTGCCCGTCTTGACCGCCAATGGCACGTCGTTCACCGCCGATGCCCGCACCAGCGCCAATGCCATTTACCAGATGGCGTTTGACTGGGGCGGCAACCTCGTATGTGCCGGCAAGAACATCGGCATCTACTCGATACCGACCGACAACAACCAGAGCACGACGCCTGCACGCACTGCCCTGAGCGTCGTCAAGAAGGATTTGCCCGTTGACACCTCATTTGTCAAGGGTATCTTTGCCTACGGCCTCAACAGTGCCCAGAACGATGATGGCAGCTACACCTTCACCTTTAACGCCAACACTGCGGCTCGTGGGGCCAGCCTCATCTTCACCGACAACACAACCGGCGAGGAAGTGGGTCGCGTGGCACTGACCGATGTGGTCGAGGGCGAGAACACCATCACATTGACCGAGGAGCAGTTGCCCGGCAACGATGGCCAGGTGATGAACTGGGCCGTGAATGTAGTGGGTGATGCCATAACCCGCATTACCCGTCTGAACGACAACTATGCTTCCTATACCCGCGCCGCCGTTGCCATCGACCGCAGCCCCGAGAGCAGCCACTTCGGCACCATCTATGTGGGTGAGCGCATTGCCAAGAACAATGCGGGCAACGGTATCTATGCCTGTGACATCAATGCCCGCCCGATGAACTCTAACGTTTATAACGGCGGCATCACTTGGGCCAACAATATGCGACTGGCCGTGGATGGCGAGGGCAAGATTTATATTCCCGAATGGGGAGATGCCACTTCGGGCATCTATATCGCCGATCCCGACCACCTGGATGGCACCTATACCCAGTTCTTTGTCGGTAGCCGCAACTCCAGCGGTCTGATTACCAACAATGGCGAGAGCGTTGGCGGTTCGGTGCCTGGCGTTTGGATTCAGGGCACGGGCGCCGATACCAAGCTGTATGCCTTCCTCGAGGACGTCATCGGTCCCTCGGGCAAGGGCAACGGTGTGGGCATCTACAACATCGGTCAGCCCGATGGCAGCCTGCTCTCCACCTGGGACAAGGCTCCCGACAACTACCTTGACGTGGGTACGCTCATGATTAACGGCAACGGCAACATCATCGCCGACAATGGCGGACGTGGCACTTGGGTCATGCAATACCGCAGCAGTGGCCAGAATCTGCAAAGTGTGCCTTCGCTCGTATTCGTCAATAACGATGGCGAGGTGGTTTACAACTCAGGTAGAGACCTCAGTTCGTTGACCGGTTCACTGATGTCGGGCTTTGCCATCAACAACAGCAACGACATGATGGTCATCAACGACGGCGACGGTGTGCTGCAGTTCTTCAACATCACCTGGAACGGCTCCACCCCCACCCTCGTGTCTAACGGCACTTCGTTCGTCGCCGATGCCCGCAGCAGCGTCAATGCCATTTACCAGATGGCGTTTGACTGGGGCGGCAACCTGGTGTGCGCCGGTGGCAATGTGGGTATCTATTCGATTCCTACTCAGGACAACCAGAGCACTACCCCCGCCAAGTCATCGCTCACTGTCACCAAGGGCCAGGCTGGTCTTGCCGGCGATGTGAACTGTGACGGCCTTGTGAATATTTCTGATGTCACTGCCCTCATCGACCACTTGTTGGGCAGCAGTCCCGAACCGTTTAACGAGCGGGCGGCCGACGTTGACGGCAGTACGGCTATCAATATCGCCGATGTGACAGCGCTCATCGACAGCCTGCTGGGTGCTTTCTGATTCATTGTTTAACTCAACAAAAGAATTTTTTGATGATGAAAAATAATATGATATTCATGCTCCTGATGCTGACTGGCATCGCGAGTGCAAGTGCTCAAATCCTGAATGTGACGTCTGTCGAGCGCCTGGATGTTCCCGTTGCTGCCAACGGTATCATTCAGCAGGCCGTCGCCGTCAGTCCGCAAGGCGACTATATCCTGCTGTCGACCGACACCAAGCAGGGTCTTGTCAAATGGGACTTGTCAACAAATAGCGCTACTAGGCTCACCGATAAAGAAGGTGCCGGCAGCAATGTGTGTATCAGTCAGGATGGCGGGCAGGTGGTTTATGGCGAGTTGTCCTATAAGAACAAACGTCGCCATGAAGCCGTCAAGGCCATCAACCTGGCCACAGGCAAGTCAACGACGCTGGTTAAGCCCACCCGTGACTTGCAGGGCTTTAACGCTGGCAATGCCACTGCTACGGTAGTTGCCGACGGGCAGGTCAAGTCTTTTGCTCTTGCCAAAGGCGTGTCTGACGGTGACAATCGTTCCGTGCTGTCGAGGCATCACTTGAAACTCTACATCACCCAGGGCGGTGTGACGACGCAGTTGGCACCCAATGGCGCCGACGAGCGTTACATTTGGGGCTCGCTCTCGCCCGACGGCAGCCGAGTGCTCTACTACGTGAGCGGCAAGGGGACTTTTGTGTGTGACATCGACGGCAGCCATGTCACAGCCATGGGCAACCTCACGGCTCCCAAGTGGTGGGACAACAAGACCATCGTGGGCATGGACGAGGAGGACGGCGAATATGCCATCACGGCCTCAAGGATTGTAGCGCGCACACTCAGCGGCGAGCAGCAGGTGCTCACCGGCGATGATGTGATTGCTACCTATCCCCTGCCCTGTGCCCAGAGCGGAAAAATCGTCTTCTCGACCCCTGATGGCCAAATCTACCTGATCTCGGCAGAATAACGGCCATAGTCAATAGATAGACGCATCAAAATCCAGCGCACTGCCCTCGAATCATTGGGCAGTGCGCTCATTTTTATATAGAAAAACACTGCCTATTTGGGTTGGAGAAAGAAAAATGTGTTAATTTTGCAGGTTGAAACAACTATTAACCGACTAATGATATAACACAAAATGGGTAAGAAACTGACTGACCGAGTGACTTGGGTAGGTAAAGTGGACTGGGAATTGAAGCGCTTTCATGGCGACGAGTTGTCCACCCACCGCGGCTCAAGTTACAACTCCTACTTGATCCGTGACCAAAAGACGGTCCTCATCGACACTGCATGGCTGCCCTACAGCCGCGAGTTCATCAAGAACCTGAAGCAGGAGATTGACCTCAACAAGATTGACTATATCGTGATGTGCCACAACGAGATTGACCACAGCGGAGCCCTCGTGGATCTGATGCGCGAAATCCCCGACACGCCCATCTACTGTACTGCCAAGGGCGAAGCCATCATCCGTGGCCATTACCACCAGGACTGGAACTTTGTCAACGTCAAGACCGGTGACACGCTGGAGCTGGGCGACACCACGCTGACCTTTATCGAGGCAACGATGCTGCACTGGCCCGACACGATGTTCTGCTACCTGAGCGGTGAGGAAATCCTGTTCAGCAACGACGGCTTTGGCCAGCACTTTGCCACCGAGTCGCTCTATGACGACCAGGTGTGCATGGACGAGGTCTTGCAGGAGGCCGAGAAATATTATGCCAACATCCTTGCCCCCTTCAGCCCGCTGGTGGCCCGCAAGGTGAAGGAAATCCTGGCCATGAACCTGCCCGTGAAGATGATCTGCCCCAGCCATGGCATCATCTGGCGCAACAACCCCGGCCTGATTATCGAGAAATACCAGCAGTGGAGCGATAATTACCAGCAGGACCAGGTGACCATCGTCTATGACACGATGTGGCAAAGCACCCGCCTGATGGCGCAGGCCATTGCCGACGGCATCCGCGAGCAGTCACCCACGACGACGGTGAAGCTCTACAATGCCGCCCAGAACGACAAGAACGACATTCTTACCGAGGTGTTCCATTCCCGTGCCGTGCTCGTGGGCTCTCCCACCATCAACAACGGCTACAGCTATGCCATTGCCGGTATCCTGGAGATGCTCAAGGGCATGAAGCTGAAGAAGAAAAAAGGCGCCGCATTCGGCAGCTACGGCTGGAGTGGTGAGGGTATCAAACTCATCACCGAACACCTCAAGGCCGCTGGCATCGAACCCGTGAATGACGGTATCCGCACCCTGTGGGTTCCCGACCAGGATGCCTTGGAGCAGAGCCGCCAGTTCGGTAAGGAATTCATGACTCTGCTTTAAGGATATTAAGGTCCTTAAAGTCCTTAGAAGAAAACAATTTACAACTTAATAACTAATTCACAATTAAAACCAATGAACAAAATCGTTAGTAAAGAGCAGTTTTCTGCTAACGTGACCAAGCTTGTCGTTGAGGCTCCCCTCATCGCCAAGTCGCGCCGTGCCGGCCACTTCGTGATCGTGCGTTGTGGCGAAAAAGGCGAACGCATCCCCCTGACTATTGCTGACAGCGACCCCAAGGCCGGCACCATTACGCTGGTCATCCAGAGCGTGGGCGACAGCACCCGCAAGATCTGTGCCCTGGAACCTGGTGAATGCCTGCATGACGTAGTAGGTCCCCTGGGCCAGGCCACTCACATCCAGAAGTATGGCACCGTGCTGTGCGCCGGTGGCGGTGTGGGTACCGCTCCGCTGCTGCCCATCATCCGTGCGATGAAAGAGGCTGGCAACCGCGTGATCAGTGTACTCGCAGGCCGTACCAAGGACCTCATCATCCTTGAGGACGAGGTGCGTGCATCGAGCGATGAGGTAATCATCATGACCGACGACGGCAGCTACGGCAACCAGGGTGTTGTTACCGTGGGAATGGAGGAAGTGCTCAAGCGTGAGCATGTGGACTACTGCGTGACCATCGGTCCCGCCATCATGATGAAGTTCTGTGCCCTGTTGACCAAGAAGTATGAGGTGCCCACCGAGGCTTCGCTCAATGCCATCATGGTTGACGGTACCGGCATGTGCGGCGCTTGCCGCGTGACCGTGGGCGGCAAGACGCGCTTTGTGTGCGTCGAGGGCCCCGAGTTCAATGCCCATGAGATTGATTTTGACGAGTTGATGATGCGCCTCAAGGGAGCTCAGTAATCAGTTAGAAATTAGGAGTCAGGAATTAGGAATCGGCATCCGCCTTCTTGTGACTGACAACTAGAAATAAAGAAATAAACAATAATGGAACAGAACAATATGGATTCGCGTAACGAACAATGGCGCATTGACTTGCGTAATTCTAAGACTCCCAAGGAGCGCACCGCTATCCCCCGCGTGGAGATGCCGCAGCTTGATCCCAAGTACCGCATCACCTGCAACGAAGAAGTTAACCAGGGCATCACTGCCGAGCAGGCTGTGGTAGAGGCCAGCCGCTGTCTGGATTGTGCCAATCCCCAGTGTGTGACCGGTTGCCCCGTGAACATCAATATCCCCAAGTTCATCAAGAACATCGAGCGTGGTGAGTTTGGCCAGGCCGCCGCAACGCTCAAGGAGACCAGCTCGCTGCCCGCCGTGTGCGGCCGCGTCTGCCCGCAGGAGAAGCAGTGCGAGTCGCGCTGCATCCACACCAAGATGAACCACCCCGCCGTGGCTATCGGCTACCTGGAGCGCTTCGCCGCCGACTGGCAGCGTGACAACCTGCCCCAGGAGGTGCCTGCCATGGCTCCCGCCAACGGCATCAAGGTCGCTGTTATCGGTAGCGGTCCCTCGGGACTGTCGTTTGCCGGCGACATGGCCAAGAAGGGCTTCAGCGTGACCGTCTTCGAGGCATTGCACGAGATTGGCGGCGTATTGAAGTATGGTATTCCCGAGTTCCGTCTGCCCAACCACATCGTGGATTACGAAATCGAGGGTCTGAGGAAGATGGGCGTTGAGTTCGTCAAGGACTGCCTCGTGGGCAAGACCATCAGCTATGAGGACCTGCACGAGATGGGCTTCAAGGGTGTATTCGTCGGCAGTGGTGCCGGCTTCCCCCGCTTCATGAACATCCCCGGCGAGAACCTCAACGGCATCATGTCGAGCAACGAGTACCTGACCCGCATCAACCTGATGGAAGCCGGCCGCGGTGGTGATACCCCCGTGCTGCGTGGCAAGACCATCGCCGTGATTGGTGGCGGTAACACCGCTATGGACTCGACCCGTACCGCCCTGCGCATGGGTACCGAGCGCGTCATCCTCATCTATCGCCGCAGCGAGGAGGAGATGCCCGCCCGTCGTGAGGAGGTTGGCCATGCCAAGGAAGAAGGCGTTGAATTCAAGACCCTGCACAATCCCATCGAGTACATCGGTGACGACAAGGGCCGCGTAGTGGCTATGCGTGTTCAGCGCATGGAACTGGGCGAACCCGATGCTTCGGGCCGTCGCAGCCCTGTGCCCGTCGAGGGTGCCATCGAGGAAATCCCCGTTGACCTGGTTATCGTGGCTGTTGGCGTATCGCCCAACCAGCTCGTGCCCCGCTCGATTCCCGGTCTGGACATCAGCAAGCGCAACACCATCGTTGTTAACGAGGAGACCATGCAGTCGTCGGTGGGCGACCTCTATGCCGGTGGCGACATCGTGCGTGGCGGTGCCACCGTTATCCTGGCCATGGGCGACGGCCGCCGTGCCGCCCTCAACATGGCTAACGCTCTGCTTGGCTGATTCAGTTAAGACAAAAGAACAGAAAAGCGCCACGTTCCGCTGGGGACGTGGCGCTTGATTTTGCGGTCAAGTGTAAGTCTTACTTGATGATAACCTTCTTGCCGTTGTGGATGTAGATGCCGGCGGGCATGTTGCTGCCGTCGAACTTCTGACCCATCAGGTTGTAGTAAACGTTATCCTGAGCCTTAGCGGTTTCGATCTCCTCTACGCCCGAGGGAGTGTCCTCGTAGAAGTAGTTGATGCGGGTAACGGGCAGTTCAACATTGGTGCCGCAGCCATAGATGGCAGAGGCATCGGGGAAGTTCTCATAGTCCAGGAAGCTGGTCCAGTTGTCGGTGTACACCATAGCCTGGCCGCGTACGCCCGAGGTATAGAAGGGAGCATAGTCGCTGCCCCAGGTGCAGTTGTCATCATCCTGAGCATCATAGACAACGGTGACAATCAGACCCTTGCCCTTGCCAAGAGCGAAGGGCTTCTCGGTCAAATCAAGCACGATCTCATGATCCTCATAGAGGAAGTCATACATCTCAAAGAATTGCTCCTCTTCAAGCACGAGATTGTTGAAGGGGAAGAACTGTTTAACACCTTCCACTACCTCAAATGCGGTGGCATCGGTCTCCTGCAGGTAGAGTTTCACGTCGCGCACGATGTTCTCGTAGGAGTCATTGTTCATGAACTTGAACGACAGCGTGGTGATGTTCACGTCCTTGTCGGCGTTGTCCAACTCGGCGGGAGTGTAGATCATCTGGGCACCGGTGTGGGCCAGGTAGAAGTTGGTGGGAGCCATGTCAAAGTAGGAGCCGTTGTAGAACTCGGTGGGATTCTCATAATCGCCCACTTCCACTACACAACCGTGAATGTTGCCGGCTTGAGCGCTAAACGTCATTGCAGCGATTGCTGCCAGAATCATGTAAAGTTTCTTCATGTTCAATAAAGCATTAATAGTTAATAAAACGGTTATAGTAAATACTCTAGCTTGCTTCACAAGCAATAAATAGTCTGTAAATCTTGGCTTTCTTGAATGATATCGCAAAATTAGGCAATTTTTATGAATGACAAGAAAGAAATAGAACTTTTTTGACATGTAATTATCAAAATTGCATTTTTCATTTCTCCTGTTGCCTTTGATGGTCCGTTTGATTGCTTTTTGGGTGTCCAATTACGGATTTTTGAGTGAAAGGTGGGATTATATCCCTCTTTTTTTGTAGGTTTGCAGACTAAATGAATGAGAAATATGAAGAGTCATGCTAACCCACATCCTTTAGTTTCTATCATACCGGTAGTTGTGCTAATCGCTCTGCTCGCCGTGGTCATTGCCTTGTTTGGCAGCGACTCGTTGAGCGGTGGCAGCCAAATTGCCTTGATTCTGGCTATGGCCGTCTGCGTGTTGATCTCCACCACATTCTATCACGTGCCGTGGCGGGCCTTTGAGGAACAACTGAACAAGACCATGGGTGGCATTTTCATTACCTTGCTCATTCTGCTTTCGGTGGGTATGCTTGCTGGCTCATGGATGATTAGTGGCGTAGTGCCCACATTAATCTATTATGGTGTACAAATCCTGTCACCAAAGTTTTTCCTGTTCAGTGCCTGCATCATCTGCGCATTGATCTCGCTGCTCTCGGGCAGTTCCTGGACGACGATTGCCACCATTGGAGTGGCGCTGTTGGGCATTGGGCAGGCCTTAGGGATAAGCGAGGCATGGACAGCGGGTGCCATCATATCGGGTGCCTACTTCGGCGACAAGATGTCCCCGTTGAGCGACACGACAATCTTGGCCTCATCCTCGGCAAGGGTGGATATCTTCAAGCATATCCGTTACATGATGTACACCACCGTGCCCACCATTACCATTACGTTGATTATCTTCTTCATCGCCGGACTGGGTCTGAACACTAGCGGAACCCTTCACATCGAGGAGTACACCGACGGACTTGCCTCCACCTTCAACATCTCGGCCTGGACATTGCTGGTGCCTGTGGTGACCGGTGTGCTTATCGCCAAGCAGGTCCCTTCGTGTATCGTGCTGTTCATCTCTTCAATCTTGGCTGGCATAATGGCCCTCATTCTTCAACCTCATATCCTGTGTCAGGTTGCCGATGACGCGTCATTGAGCCATGCAGCAGCGCTGGCCAAAGGCTTGGCCATCACCTTTTACGGCTCTACTGCCGTCGAAACAGGGTCAGCGGCACTTAACGACCTGGTCTCGACAGGCGGTATGGCAGGTATGTTGAATACCATTTGGCTGATTATCTGCGCCATGTGTTTTGGTTCGGCCATGGTGGCCAGCGGCATGATTTCGAGCATCACGCGTGTCATCATCCGTTGGGTGCGCTCACGTTTCACTCTGGTGTCATCGACCGTCTGCTCCGGCATTTTCCTGAATATCACCACCGGTGATCAGTTCATCAGCATTGTTCTTGCTGCCGATATGTTCCGTGATGTGTATCAACAAGAGGGCTATGAAGCGCGGCTATTGAGCCGAACTACCGAGGATGCTGCCACGGTAACGTCGGTTCTTGTGCCCTGGAACACGTGCGGCATGACCCAGGCGACAGTGCTCGGAGTGCCCACACTCACCTATCTGCCTTACTGCTTCTTCAACTACCTGAGCCCGCTGATGTCGATGTTCATTGCCGCCATCGGCTGGAAAATCAAGCGTATTGCTACCCAGCCGACAGCGCCAGAAACTGTTGGTTCAGAAAACTGATGTGTTTCCTATCCGTTATTTTCCCAGTGTCTTGACGGGGAAATTGAAATAGGTGTCGGGGAAAGGCTCGTTCTTGATGGTGAAATGCCACCACTCGTTGTCCAGGGGCTTGAAACCGTGACGCAGCATGGCCGTGCGCAGCACCATACGGTTGTAGAACTGCTCGGATGTCAAACCGCCCTCAACAGGCTGGAATTCCAAGGTCTCGGGATTGCCGCCACCAAAATCGGGATGACTCTCGGGCCCGAACCAGTCAAATGTGCCTCCCATGTCCAGTTCCTTGCCGGCCTTCATGTCGACCAACGTCAAATCGACCGTTGAACCGCGCGAGTGTCCGCTCTTCTCGGCAACATATTCACCGTCAAACACCTGTTTCTTGGTCAGATTGGGATAGAAATAGGCCTTGGTGATGGTGTCGGTAGGATCCTGTGCCCATCGCAAGAAATGGTCAACGCCGCGCTGCGGGCGGTAGGAGTCATAAATCTTGAGACAATAACCGTGCTGGCGCAGGTCATCACTCACTGCCCGCAGGCTGTCGGCAGCCTCGCGTGTCATGAGCGCAACCGGCTCCTCATAGCCATCGATTCTTGCTCCCACAAAATTGTAGGTGGTGTGGTAACGAATCTCCAGAATAGCGTCGGGGATGACGTCGGTGATGTTAACAAACTGACTGGAGTCCATCGTTTTATCATAAAGGCGGGCAGCATCTTGCGCACTCTTGCACGATGATAACAGGCCACAAAAGATCAGTGCGATAGCAAATAGCTTTTTCATAATTCTATTATTATAGTTTGTAAGATATTCTACAGAAATGGATTAAAGCGCTTTTCATCGGCAACGGTGGTTGTCGGTCCATGACCAGAGGCAATGACTGTCTCATCGGGCAATGGGTAGATTTTTTCCCTGATGCTGTTGAGTAGTGTAGCCATGTCGCCGCCCATCAGGTCGGTTCGGCCCACACTGCCGTTAAAAATGGTGTCGCCCGAGATGAGCAGACTGCTTTCGGGCAGGTAAAACGCCAAGCCGCCGGGAGAGTGTCCCGGCACGTGCAATACCTGGATGGTCTCGTCGCCCAGCGGAATCGTCTCGCCATCCTGGAGATGGCGGTCGAGGGTCAAGACTTCGGACTCGATTTTGAGGTGGAACTGTGCTACCTGCTGCGGCAGATTCTGACCCAATTCCTTATCCAAAATGCTGCCACACACATCTGCTCCCGTTTGGTCGGCCAGCCATCGGGCGCTGGTGACGTGGTCAAGGTGCAGGTGGGTGAGCAGGATGTGCTTGACCTTTAAGTCATTGTCAGCAATGAATTTGGTCACCATGTCGCGCTCATCCTGGCGCATCATGCCAGGATCAACGACTACGGCCTCGCGCGAAGCCTCGTCCCACAGGATATACATATTCTCGCCAAACGGGTTGACGGTCATCATTGTCGCGTTCATATGCTTTTCGTTTTTGTTGTTGGTTTTAAGTTTCTAGTTGGCATCAGCGAATGGGCAGTAGCCGGGACTAAATACTTATAACGGCAAGTAGACTACCTTTTTGGTCTTGAAGAAGTCTTCTTTGAAATAGTTGGACAGCTCGTCGATAAGCACCTGGTTTTTGAACTTTGCCACCTCGCCGCTCAAGTTACCGCCCTTGAGGCAAATCAGTCCGTTGGGCACGGCATTGCGGTCCTCGGCTGCAATCAGACGCTTGACCAGCGGAACCAAGTCGCTCAGGTCCATTACTGCACGGCTCACCACAAAGTCGAACTTGCCTTTCACTTCCTTGACGTCACTGTGCTGGACAGTGACATTGGTCAGTCCGATGCGCTCGGCGATGTCCTGTGCCACCTTTAGCTTTTTGCCGATGCGGTCCACCAGGTGGAAGGTCACCTCGGGGTAGTAAATGGCCAACGGGATACCGGGCAGTCCTCCACCCGTCCCCAGGTCCATCACGCGTGTGCCAGGCGTGAACTTGACAAACTTGATCAGACCCAGCGAGTGCAGGAGGTGGTTGACCTCGAGATTGTCGATGTCCTTGCGTGAGATGACGTTGATTTTGGCATTCCACTCGGGATAGAGCTCCTCGAGTTTTGCCATCTGTTCACGCTGCTGCTCATTGAGCTCAGGGAAGTATTTGAGGATGTGTTCCATCGTTGTCAATTCAAGCGTTCAAGGATGCTGTTATCGCACTGGAAATCGGTCAAATCACCATAGGGGATGGTGATTTTGGGCTCGCCAACGGCTTCGACTGCCAGTTCATTGGGCAGATAACTCCATGTCACGCCGTTCTCGTCAAAGAAGAAGTTGCGCGACACAGTGATGTTTTCCACATTGAAGTATCCCAGGTCGTTCAGCTGCTCGTTGCCTGAGGCATTGTTCTGCTTGAGCAGTTGCTGCTTGAGCAGCTGGCACACGTCAGCAATGGCATCGTCGCGGAACAGGCGGTTCACGTCGATGTAGGTCTGGCTTTCGACGTCAAAGCTATAGTAGCGGTGAGTCACTGCAGTCACCTTGCTGTTCTTCTTCACGACATCGACGCGCTCAAAGGTCACCACCCCGTTCTTGTTGTAGATGGGCGTCACACGCGTGCTCGTGGCGTAGTTGATGGTGGTCTGGCCCTCGACGTCGGCTATCTCGTCGTCGCTCATGGGCTCGTCCATGAAGTCATATTGATGCATGCTGTTGGCCACCGTCTGGCGCAGGGCCTCCCGCAACGAGAGCGAGTCGCCCGACTCCAGCACATAAGCGGCAAACAGCCGCTGCAGGCTGTCCAGGGCCAGCCCCTCGACAGTGGCTACGGGATAATCGATGACGGCATCGGCCACGATGGTGCACACTTCGCCGTTGGAGAGTTTGAAAGTCGACTTGTCGTTCAACTGTTGCGTTTTCACGGTCACTGCAGGCTTGCCGTTATTGGCCTTGCCTTTGCCACCCTTTGCGCACGACGCAATTAACATCGTGAGAGACAGTAGCATAACTATTGAGAAAAATCTCGTTTTCATGACTGTTCGGTTTAGTTTATCGTTATAATCTCGCTAAGGTACGACAAATTTATCTAAAACCAAGTTGAAAAATGGATTTTTTTGACGAACTTTGCAAAAAATATCATGGTTTCAATATGAAGATTGGAGAATATAACGAGTTGCGCATCAACCGAATGGTTGATTTTGGCGCTTATTTGATTGACGAGGATACCCACGAGGTGCTGTTGCCCAAGCGTTACCTTACCCCCGACATGAAGGTGGGCGACACCATCCGTGTCTTTGTCTATAACGACAGCGAGAACAGGCCTGTAGCGACCACCGAGGAGCCCAAGGCCGTGGTGGGTGATTTCGCCCTCATGCGCGTGAAGGCAGTGAACAAGGTGGGCGCTTTCCTGGATTGGGGTCTGGTCGCCAAGGATCTGTTGGTGCCCTTCAGCGAGCAGCGCGTCGACATGCAGGCCGGTCGCAGCTACATCGTGCGCGTCTATCTTGACGAAGCCAGCCACCGCATTGTCGCCAGTGCCAAGCTTGCCAAATTCCTCAATCACACTGACCCCGACTACTATCACCGCGAGAAGGTTGAAGTGCTGGTGGTGCAGCGCAGCGACCTAGGCTACCGCGTTATTGTCAACAATGCCCATTGGGGACAGATTTACCAGAACGAGACCTATCAGGACGTGAACATCGGTGACCGCTTCACCGCCTTTGTCAAGCAGGTGCGTCCCGACGGCAAGGTCGATGTCACGCTTGCCAAGATCGAGAAGATGCGCGTCGATGACCTTGCTGACCGTATCCTTGACTACCTGCAGGCCCACAACGGCGAGATGGCACTGACCGACAAGAGTGATCCCGACGATATCAACAAGGCTTTCAACTGCAGTAAGAAAGACTTCAAGAAGGCCTTGGGCCTGCTGTACAAACAGCAGAAAGTCACCCTGGGCGATACAGTTAAACTCGTTTGATATCATACCGAGGCTGAGCCTCGGTCCATGGGACAGGCGGTCGTTTTTAATAGCAGACATTAATCACTTGACGTTATGGCACATAATAGAGTATTATTGATAATAATGGCTGTGTGCACCGCTTTCATGGCGGTGGCCGATAATAGCCTGGCCCCGGAGCCCTGTTATCCCATACCTACGCCACAGCAGGTGGCATGGCAGCAGTTGGAGACATACGCATTCATTCACTTCGGGCTCAACACGTTCAACGACATGGAATGGGGCTATGGCGACACACCTGCAGCCACATTCAACCCTACCCGACTCGACTGCGAGCAGTGGGTGCAGACGTTGGTCAAAGCAGGCATGAAGGGTGTGATCCTCACCTGCAAGCACCATGACGGATTCTGCCTGTGGCCTAGCCGTTATACCGATTATAGTGTTGCCAATTCGCCCTACAAGGGCGACGTGGTGAGGGAACTGTCGGATGCCTGCAAGAAATACGGCATCAAATTCGGCGTGTACCTCTCGCCGTGGGACAGGCATCAGGCCAGCTACGGCACGCCCGAGTATGTCACCTATTACTATAATCAGCTGGAGGAACTGATGACGCAGTATGGCGACGTGTTCGAGGTGTGGTTTGACGGTGCCAACGGCGGTGACGGATGGTATGGTGGCGCCAGCGAGAAGCGTGAAATTGACCGCAGCACCTACTACAACTATCCCAAGGCTTGGGGCATCGTGAACCGCTTGCAACCCGGTGCTGTCATCTTCTCGGACGGCGGTCCCGGTTGCCGATGGGTGGGCAACGAGAAAGGCTATGCCAACCCGACCAACTGGTCTTTCCTGCGCATGAAGGAAGTTTATCCCGGCTACCCTGCTTATGAGGAACTGCAGTCGGGCCATGCCGATGGCGACGGCTGGTGTGCCAGCGAGTGTGACACGTCTATCCGTCCAGGGTGGTTCTACCACGAGAAAGAAGACACCATGGTCAAAACTGTTGACCAACTGGTGGATTTATATTATCGCAGCGTGGGCCATAACGGAACCCTTCTGCTCAATTTCCCGGTGAATCGCGAGGGCTTGATTCATCCCGTTGACTCGGCAACCGCTGTGCATTGGCATGAACGCATCAACCGCGAATTGGGCAGCAACCTGCTGCAGAAAGCCAAATTCACGGCCACCGACACACGCAACAAGCGTTTCGCCCCGTCATCGATGGGTGATGGCGATTGGAACACCTATTGGGCTTCCAAGGACGGCGTTACTGCTGCCGACATCGAGATCAAGACAAAGAAAGAGGTCACGCTCAACCGCATCATGTTGCAGGAATACATCCCACTGGGTCAGCGTGTTGAGGAGTTTGTCATCGAGTACAAGACCTGCTGTGGGAAATGGGTTCCCGTGATTGTTGATGAAGAGACCACGACCATCGGCTACAAACGCATTGTCCGCTTTGCCCCAAAGACGGCCAAAGAATGGCGCGTGCGTATCATCAGGTCGCGTGCCTGCCCGTGCATCAACAATATCGAAGGATATTACAGTGAATAGTTAATAATTTTTTTATGATGGGAACAGCAAGCGAACGCGCCAAGCGCATAGCCGAGGAGATTACCCGGCGCACGATGTGTAAGCACTATAGGCTGGTATTGAACGAAGAGCGCCAGCCCACTGTAACGGACAGTAAAATCGGCGGCCGCCCCTACTGGCCTGCCGGCAAAGCATATCCGTGCGACAGCCAGGGAAAGCCGATGCTGTTTGTCATGCAAATCAACTGTGCCGAGGCGGGTTTGAATGCTCCCCTGCCCCAGCAAGGCATGTTGCAATGGTTCATCAGCACCAATCCCGATTGTATGTATGGCTGTCAAGGCAATTATGACGAGGAAGGCAAGGGCTTCGCTGTCATCTATCATGATGCTATTGGCGAGAATGCCGCTCCCCAGGATGTGCCCACCCATGCCAGCGTTGATAAGAGCCTCACGCCAGTCAAGCGCGAGGTGGCTATAGACGTCGAAAAGGAGGACACGGCCATCGGCGTGAGTGATGGCCGCTTCAATAGCCTTTTCTTTGAGATTGTCAAAGAAATTACGGGTGTAGAGCAGTCAGGCAAGATGTGGTATGAATACCTGGACAATGATGATTGTCTGTACTTCGAGCAAAACCTGGGCATGAAGCGTCCCCGCCATCAGATGCTGGGTTATCCCGTCTATTCACAAGATGAAGCGCGCAGTGACATCAAACTTCACGACACGCTATTATTCCAATTGGATTCACAATTCTCGACCCTCGACCGCAAGGAAGTGGTCATGTGGGGCGACATGGGCAGCGGGTTTATCTTCATCAACCACGAGGACCTCGCCAAGCTTGATTTCTCCCGTTGCTACTACTGCTGGGACTGCGGGTAAACAATTTGCTACTCTAGTTCACGCCAAGACGCTAAGTCTTTCAAACAACTTGAACAAATACCTGGTTAAACAACCATAACAACTCATTTATTATTGGCATCTGCACGTTTTGTCATTATGCAAATAATAAATGTATTGAAAAAAGGGTGCGCCGCGAATTTTGGTTTCGCGGCGCACCTGATTATTTAGGATGTGTGGTTACACCGTTCTCAAGGATTACTCCTCGTTGTCGAGAAGGATGTGCATCACCTCGATAGCGCTCTTCATGACGTTGGTGCCAGGGCCAAAGATGGCGGCAACACCTGCCTTGTAGAGGTAGTCATAGTCCTGCATGGGGATTACACCGCCAGCGGTGACGATGATGTCCTCACGGCCCAACTTCTTGAGTTCCTCGATAACGGCAGGCACGAGGGTCTTGTGACCAGCGGCGAGCGACGAAACGCCAAGCACGTTGACGTCGTTCTCGACGGCCTCACGGGCACTCTCTTCGGGAGTCTGGAACAAGGGACCCATGTCCACGTCAAAGCCACAGTCGGCATAGCCGGTGGCAACAACCTTGGCGCCACGGTCGTGACCGTCCTGACCCATCTTGGCAATCATGATGCGGGGCTGGCGGCCTTCCTTCTTGGCAAAGAGAGCCGTCAAGCGACGAGCCTCCTCCAGGTCGGGATCTGATTTGGTTTCTGCTGAATACACGCCTGAAATGGTTTTAACAACTGCTTTGTAACGTCCAACGATTTCCTCGCAAGCGTCTGAGATTTCACCCAGCGATGCGCGGTCCTTAGCGGCCTCGACAGCGAGCTCGAGCAGGTTGCCCTCACCGGTCTTGACACACTCGGTAATGGCGGCGAGGTCGGCCTTAACCTTAGCCTCGTCACGGTTGGCGCGCAGTTTCTCGAGACCTTCAACCTGTTCCTTGCGAACCTCGGTGTTGTCAATCTCCAGAATGTCGATGGGAGCCTCTTTCTCGAGGGCATACTTGTTGATGCCGACGATGGTCTGGCGTCCGCTGTCGATGCGGGCCTGGGTACGTGCGGCAGCCTCCTCGATACGCATCTTGGGCACACCGGTCTCGATAGCCTTGGCCATACCGCCGAGCTTCTCAATCTCCTCGATGTGAGCCCATGCCTTCTGCACCAGTTCGTTGGTCAGTGCCTCTACATAGTAGGAACCTGCCCAAGGATCGATGACCTTGGTGATATAGGTCTCCTGCTGGATGTAGATCTGGGTGTTACGGGCGATACGAGCCGAGAAGTCGGTGGGCAGTGCGATAGCCTCGTCGAGGGCG